>DBAZ01000047.1 GCA_002291945.1 Tepidimonas sp. UBA997 | reverse complement strand
TGCGGCAATCCGGGTAGCCGCAACGCCTGCACTGGGTCTGGGGCAGTATGGCGTCGATCTGCGCCACCACTGCCGCCAGCGCATCATTGCGCTGGGTTGCTGGCACGCTGTGTGGTGGCCTTGGGGCGGTTGCCGGTTTTCTTGGCCGCCGGATCGGCTGGATGGGGCACCACCACCGGAGCTGCCGCATTCAGGGTGGCTTCGATTTCGGCAGGCGTGGGGGCTGACGCTGGGGCGTTGCGTTGCGAGGGGTCGTTTTCCAGAATGAAGGCCTTGATCACCGGATAGACCAGTTCGCGCCAGCGGCGACCACTGAAAATCCCGTAATGGCCGGCTCCCTTGACTTCGAAATGGCGCTGCTCGTGGCTTGCAATGCCGGTGCAAAGGTCGTGGGCAGCGCGCGTCTGGCCACAGCCAGAAATGTCGTCTAACTCGCCTTCCACGGTCAACAAGGCCGTGGTGGTGATGTCTTGGGGGCGCACCCGTTCCAGTTGGCCGTTTGGGTTGCATACGTCCCAGGTGCCGTTGACCAGCTTGAACTCCTGAAACACCGTGTTGATGGTTTCCAGGTAGTAGTGGGCGTCCATGTCGAGCACGGCGTTGTACTCGTCATAAAACTGCCGGTGGGCTTCCGCGCTTTCGTTGTCGCCCTTGATCAGATCTTGGAAGTAGTCGTAGTGGCTGCTCACATGCCGGTCCGGGTTCATGGCTATGAAGCCGGTGTGCTGCAGAAAACCGGGGTAAACCCGTCGGCCAGCACCCGCAAAGTTGGAGGGTACCCGGTAGATCACGTTGTTTTCGAACCATTCATAACTGCGCTGAGCCGCCAGCATGTTGACGTCGGTGGGTGATTTGCGGGCATCGATAGGCCCACCCATCATCGTCATCGACAGTGGCGTGGTCTCGCCGCGGGTAGCCATGAGCGAGACCGCCGCCAGCACCGGAACCGTCGGCTGGCACACGCTCATCACATGGCAGTTGCCGTATTTGTGCTGGATGTGGCGGATGAATTCCTCCACGTAGTGGACGTAGTCGTCCAGATGGAAGTCGCCCTCGCTCTGCGGCACCAAGCGGGCATTCTTCCAGTCGGTGATATAGACCTTGTGGTCTTTGAGCATGGTTCGCACGGTGTCGCGCAACAGGGTGGCGTAGTGCCCCGAGAGGGGGGCGACGATCAGCACGACCGGATGCTGCTTGACCAATTCCAGCGTTTCGATGTCGTCGGCGTAGCGCTTGAATCGACGCAGTTCGCAAAAGGGCTTGTCGATTTCGACCCGTTCAAAAATCGTCACCTGCTGGTTATTGATTTCGACACTGCGAATGCCGAATTCGGGCTTTTCGTAGTCCTTGCCGAGCCGGTGCATCAGGTCGTAGGCCGCTGCAACCCGCTGCGACACGGGCAACTGCCCGAGTGGGCTGAGCGGGTTGGCGTACAGTTTGGCCGTCATCTGCGCGAAGTCCGAGAAGGGCTCCATCAGCGAGCGTTGCGTCTCGTAAATTTGGTACAGCATGGGGTGACCTCAAGCAATGTTGCAGTGCAGCAAATATATCAGGAAACGTCGATTGTGTCCTGATGCTTCAGCGACGGGGCTGTTGCGCCAGCGTCGCTGCGGGGAACTCAGACCACGGCGGCAATCGCCTTGCAGACGTGATCGATGTTTTTGCTGTTGAGCGCCGCCACGCACATGCGGCCGGTGTCGGTGCCATAGACGCCAAATTCGCTGCGCAGGCGCACCATCTGTTCCTTCGTCAGGCCCGAATAGCTGAACATGCCGATCTGGGTGGTGATGAAGCGCATGTCCTGCGGCACGCCAGCGGCTTGCAGGCCATCGACCAGCGCTTGGCGCATGGCTTTGATGCGTACGCGCATGGCACCGAGTTCGGTTTCCCACAGGCTGCGCAGTTCGGGCGTGTTGAGCACGGCAGCCACCACGGCAGCGCCGTGGGTGGGCGGGTTGGAATAGTTGGTGCGGATCACGATCTTGAGCTGGCTCAGCACGCGAGCGGCTTCCTCCTTGTGGGCGCACAGCACGCTCAGGGCACCGACGCGCTCGCCGTACAGGCTGAAGCTCTTGGAGAAGCTGGTGGACACGAAGAACGTGAGGCCGGCGGCGACAAATTGGGCGATGACCGCACCGTCTTCGGCAATGCCGTAACCAAAGCCTTGGTAAGCCATATCGAGGAAGGCGGTCAGACCCTTGGCCTTGACCACTGCGATCACCTGACCCCACTGCGCAGGCGTGAGGTCGTAGCCGGTGGGGTTGTGGCAGCAGGCGTGCAGCACCACGATGGTGCCCGGTGCAGCCGCGTTCAGACTGGCCAACATGCCGTCGAAGTTGACGCCGCGCTGGCTGGCGTCGTAGTAGGCATAGGTGGCGACCTCGAAGCCTGCGTTGGCAAACAGGGCGCGGTGGTTTTCCCAACTCGGGTCGGAAATCAGCACCTGGGCATGGGGCGTGAGTTTCTTGAGGAAGTCGGCACCGATTTTCAGGCCGCCGGTGCCGCCGATGGCCTGCACGGTGGCCACGCGGCCACTCTGGACCGGCTCGCTAGCTGTGCCAAACACCAAGCCCTTGACCGCGTTGTCGTAGGCCGCAATGCCGTCGATGGGCAAATAGCCGCGTGCGGTGGGCTTATCCATCAGGGCCTTTTCGGCCTGTTGCACGCACTGCAGCAGCGGCAGTTTGCCGTTGTCGTCGTAATACACGCCCACGCCGAGGTTGACCTTGTTGGGGTGGGTGTCGGCAGCAAACTGCTCATTGAGACCCAGAATCGGGTCGCGCGGGGCCATTTCGACGGCGGTGAACAAAGACATGGTGCGTGGGGTGTAAAAAATAACAGGGAATCCGCCCGCTGGGCAGAGACCGACACAAAATGGCTATTTTAACGATCAGCTGTGGTAACTGGGGCTCAGCCGTTTTTCCATGAAAACGCTCAACGGGTCCGGGCGATACGCGCCAAACGGCAGGCGCTCCCGATAGCCCAGACTTCGGTACAGGTTTAAGGCTTCGGGCTGGTGTATGCCGGTTTCGAGTCGCACCCAGCCGATTGCATGGGTGGTCAGATGGTCTTCCAGGGCTTCCAGGATGGTTTTTGACAGGCCACGTCCTCGGTGAGTGGGGAGCACAAAAACCCGTTTGACTTCGCCGTATTCACCGTCATCCTGCATCCGTTTGACGGCCCCGCAGGCCACCACTTGGTCGCCCAGGGTGATGCCTATGAACCATACGTGCGGCAGCGCCAGCGTTTGCGGACTGGTCAGGTGATTGCTTTCGGCAGGATAGAGAGAAGCCAGGTAAGCGTCAGACAGCGCCAGCAGGTGCTGCGCTCCCGGGCTCCAGGGATCCAGTGGGTGGGGTTTCATCGATTCGACACCATGGGCATGCGTTGGACAGAGATCGGGCCAAGCGGAGGCTAAGCACCCCCGGTCCGTCGAGTGTGGTGGGGTGGCACAATGACCGCATGACCGCACCCGAAGGCCAGATTGTCACCTTTGCCGGCTCACCGTTCGAGCTGTATCAGCCGTTTGCCCCCGCTGGCGACCAGCCCAGCGCGATTGCCCAATTGGTCGATGGCATACGAGACGGCGAGGTGTTCCAGACCCTGCTGGGTGTGACCGGTTCGGGCAAGACCTTCACCATGGCCAACGTGATTGCCCGCCTGGGCCGGCCAGCCATCGTGTTTGCGCCCAACAAGACGCTGGCCGCGCAACTGTACAGCGAGTTCCGCGAGTTCTTCCCCAAGAACGCGGTCGAATACTTCGTCAGCTATTACGACTACTACCAGCCCGAGGCCTACGTGCCGCAGCGCGACCTGTTCATCGAGAAGGACAGCGCCATCAACGAACACATCGAGCAGATGCGCCTGTCCTGCACCAAGAGCCTGCTGGAGCGGCGCGACGTGGTGATCGTGGCCACCGTATCGGCCATCTACGGCATCGGCAAGCCCGAAAGCTACCACCAGATGATCATGACGCTGCGCGTGGGCGACAAGCTCGGCCAGCGCGACATCATTGCGCAACTGGTGCGCATGCAGTACCAGCGCAACGAGCAGGATTTTTCGCGCGGCAAGTTCCGCGTGCGCGGCGACACCATCGACGTGTTCCCGGCCGAACACTCGGAGCTGGCGATCCGCATCGAGCTGTTCGACGACGAGGTCGAGGCTTTGCAACTGTTCGACCCGCTGACGGGCCGCATCAGGCAGAAGATGCCGCGCTTCACCGTTTATCCGAGCAGCCATTACGTGACGCCGCGCGAGCAGGTGCTGAGCGCGGTGGAAAGCATCAAGATCGAGCTGGCCGACCGCCTGAAGGAACTGGTGGGCATGGGCAAGCTGGTCGAAGCCCAGCGGCTGGAGCAGCGCACCCGCTTCGATCTGGAAATGCTCAGCGAAGTGGGGCATTGCAAGGGCATCGAGAACTACTCGCGCCACCTCAGCGGTGCTGCGCCCGGCGAGCCGCCCAGCACGCTGACCGACTACCTGCCGCGCGACGCCCTGATGTTTCTGGACGAAAGCCATGTGATGATCGGCCAACTCGGCGGCATGTACAACGGCGACCGCGCCCGCAAAACCACACTGGTGGAGTACGGCTTTCGCCTGCCCAGTGCGCTGGACAACCGGCCCTTGAAATTCGAAGAGTTCGAAACCCGAATGCGGCAGTGCATCTTTGTATCGGCCACGCCCGCCGCCTACGAAAGCGCACACGCCGGCCAGATCGTGGAGCAGGTGGTGCGCCCCACCGGACTGGTGGACCCGGAAGTCGAAGTCCGGCCCGCCACCCATCAGGTCGATGACGTGTTGCAGGAAATCCGTTTGCGGGTCGAAGCGGGCGAGCGCGTGCTCATCACCACCCTGACCAAGCGCATGGCCGAACAGTTGACCGACTACCTGACGGAAAACGGCGTCAAGGTGCGCTATTTGCATAGCGACGTGGACACGGTCGAGCGCGTCGAGATCATCCGCGACCTGCGCCTGGGCACTTTTGACGTGCTGGTGGGCATCAACCTGCTGCGCGAGGGGCTGGACATTCCCGAGGTCTCGCTGGTGGCGATTCTGGATGCCGACAAAGAAGGCTTTCTGCGCGCCGAGCGCTCGCTGATCCAGACCATCGGCCGCGCGGCGCGCAACCTCCATGGCCGCGCCATCCTGTATGCCGACCGCATCACCGACTCCATGAAAAAGGCGATGGACGAAACCGAACGCCGCCGTGCCAAGCAGATCGCCTTCAATCAGGCGCATGGCATCACGCCCAAAGGCGTGGTCAAGCGCATCAAGGACTTGATCGACGGGGTGGTCAGCGAAAAAGCAGGCGAGGAGGCCAGAAAGCTCGCCGATGCCCAGCAACACCTGGCCGACATCCGCGACCTGAGCGAAAAGGATCTGGCCAAAGAAATCAAGCGGCTCGAAAAGCAGATGCTGGAACACGCCCGCAACCTCGAGTTCGAGCAGGCGGCGCGGGTGCGCGACCAACTCGCCCGCCTCAAAGACCAGGTGCTCGGTGCCCACGGCAGCGACCACGTCCTGCCCCTGCGTCCGGCGGCTTGAGCGGGAGTGCAGCGGTATCTGGGTCACAATGGCCAGATGGCGGCCTCCATACGCATCTACCTGATCGAAGACGATCGCAGCATCCTGCGCTTTGTCGAGCAATCCCTGTCCATGCGCCCCGACTGGCGGCTGGTGGGGTATTCGGATTCTTACGCCCACGCCCAGATGTTGGCACCCAACAGTGCGGCCGATGTGTTTCTGGTCGATCTGGGGCTGCCCGATGGCCGGGGTGAAGACCTCCTCAAACTGCTGGCCGAGAAGCGGCCGCGGGCCGAATTGCTGGTGTTCACCGTGTTTGGCGACGAATCGCGTCTGCTCACTGCCCTGCAGATGGGGGCCACCGGCTACGTGCTCAAAGGTTGCAGCAGCGTTGAACTGGTCGAGGCCATCGAACAGATACAGGAAGGCGGTGCGCCCATTTCCCCGCTGCTGGCGCGTATGCTGCTGAAAAAGTTTCGCAGCCCGCTCGGCCCGCCCCACGCGGCGGGGGATGTAGGCGATGTGCCCATCTTGTCGGAGCGGGAAACCGATGTCCTCAAACTCGTGGCCCAAGGTTATGTGAACAAGGAAATCGCCCAGCGCCTGGGCATCGGCACCGCCACCGTCAACACCCACATCAAACACCTCTACCGCAAGCTGTCGGCCCGCACCCGGGTGCAGGCGGTCAGGGCCGCGCAGGAGCGGGGGCTGATCTGATGCAATCAGCGTTGCAGGCCCAGTGGCTGAAGCTGCGTTTACTGCCCCACTACTTCTGGGTCGGAATGATCCTTCTGTTGTTGCTGGTGGCTCTTTTTCGGGTGTCCATGCCCCGATCTTTTCCGGATGCATGGATCGTCAATGACGTCACGGCCCTGGTTCCCGGACGATCCGACATCGAGCCCGTCCAGGTGCGTTTGCCCCACATCCTGGACGATCAGCCGCCTGCCTGGTGGAATCGAGTCGCTTACGAGTTCACCCTGCCCGTTTCAATGGCCGACCAAGCCCGGCCAAGCCCCCGTCTCGGCATGCTCATGCCTCGTGTCGGCACGCGATTCCGGGTCTTCCTCAATGATCAGGAAATATACGATGTCGGCTGGTATGCGCCATCAGACCGAACCTTGTTGTCCGGATGGTTCCCGTATCTGATTCGATTGCCGGAAGGCTTGTTGCACGAGGCGGCCGCGGGCAACACCCTGCGCATCGAGGTGCAGGGCCAGTTGCTCGAACGCAGCGGCTTGTGGCCGGTGATGATCGGCCATTACGACACCTTGAACGCCCGCTATCGGGAAATCCACCTGTGGCAGGTCACAGGAACCTGGGTCATGGTGGTGACGTCGATCCTGATGGGTTTGCTGGCTTTTTTCCTCTGGATTTCATTGAAAGAGCGACTCTTTTTATTGATTTCGCTGGCCTCGCTCGCTCATTTCGTCCGCCTCATTTTGTCGGTCGTCATCGAGCTGCCCTGGGGATTCGAGCTGTACTTTTACCTGCACCGGTTGGCGTTCACCCTGTATGTCGGTCTGTTCTTTCTCCTGATCGACGAACTCTTTGGGACGCATGACCCGTGGGTGCGTCGCATGGCCCGTTTGACCATGGTGGCTGGCGCCGTATGGCTCTTGTTCACGGTGGTTTCGGCCAATTACGACTACTACCGGATCTGGGCAGGATGGCTGGCGGCCAGCGCGGCCTTCTGCCTCGTTTGGGTGATCGTCAAAGTCATGGCCTTGAAGCGCTTCACCGACGACCACAAACTGGTGGCCTGGGTCGCAGGCTTCACCCTCTTGACGGGCATTCGCGATTTTCTGGTCATCCAGTTGAATTTTCCGGGTGACGCCGACATCCGCTGGATGTCGGTCGGCAGTCTGGCACTGATGCTGACTTTGGGCTGGGTGCTGGTTCAGCGCGCTTCAGAGGCGGCTCAGGAGGTGCATCGGCTCAACCAGACCCTCGCTCAAAAGGTCGCGGATCGCGAATCCGAATTGCGCCAGGCTTTTGAGCAGCTTCGATTGTCGGAGCAACAGCGCGCCATCGAGGGCGAACGTCGCCGATTGGTGCGCGACATGCACGACGGGCTGGGCAGCCAACTCGTGCAAACCCTCAATACCGTTCGATCGCTTCAAGCGGGGGTGGATCAGGGCGCCATTGCCGCCATGATCCAGAATGCATTGGAAGAGTTGCGCATGACCCTGGACTCCCTGGAGCCGATGGAGGGTGATCTCACCACCATCCTGGGGACTTTCCGGCAGCGGATTGCGCCGGCCCTGACTTCAGCCGGCATCGAGCTGATTTGGCACATCGAGGAGGTGCCCGCCCTGCAGCGCCTGGATGCACAGGGCGTGATGCATCTGTTCCGGTGTATGCAAGAGGTGTTTGCCAACATCCTCAAGCACTCCAGAGCGAGCCGGGTGATCGTCAGAACAAGCAGTAGTCCCGAAGCGATTTTTCTATTTGTCGAAGACAACGGAGTAGGTCTTGATGAACAGATGCCGGATTTTTGCCCGGGGCGAGGCTTGGGGAATCTGCGGGTGAGGGCCCAAAGCATCGGTGCAAACATCCGATTTTTCAACACATTTCCTGGAACTGGCGTAGAGTTCAGGTTTCCAATCCACACGGAGCCCGATCCAAGCCCGGCATGATGCTCGACTGTCATGGTCAATAATTTTGTCTAAGACATTGTTATTGACTGGATGCTTGACCAAAAGACTGGGGTTTTGGTATACTCTACTGAAACAGTCGGAATTTGACTGC
>DBAZ01000023.1:61206-61441 GCA_002291945.1 Tepidimonas sp. UBA997 | reverse complement strand
GGTGCTTCCCGTGGACGCTGGCGGCCCGTGCGGGCGTCAATGTCTGCCTGCGCAAGGTCGATGCCGCATGGATTTTCGACCTCATGCGCGAGCATGGCGTGACCCACTACTGCGGGGCACCCATCGTGCATGGCTTGCTGGTCAATGCACCGGCCAGCCTGAAGGTGGGGCTGCCGGTCGGCATCAAGGCGATGGTGGCGGGCGCGGCACCGCCAGCTTCGATGATCGAAGGCAT
>DBAZ01000023.1:60546-60888 GCA_002291945.1 Tepidimonas sp. UBA997 | reverse complement strand
CAGCTTCGATGATCGAAGGCATGGAGCAGATGGGTTTTGACCTCACCCACGTGTATGGCCTGACGGAAGTCTATGGCCCAGCCACCGTGTGTGCCAAACACGAGGCGTGGCAGGCGCTCGACATCGGCGAGCGTGCCCGGCTCAACGCACGCCAGGGCGTGCGCTACCACCTGCAGCGCAGTGTGCAGGTGCTGGACCCGCACACCCTGCAGCCCGTGCCACACGATGGCCAGACCATGGGCGAAATCATGTTCCGGGGCAACATCACCATGAAGGGCTACCTCAAGAACCCCGCAGCCACCGAAGAGGCCTTTGCCGGGGGCTGGTTCCACAGCGGCGACC
>DBAZ01000023.1:59832-60157 GCA_002291945.1 Tepidimonas sp. UBA997 | reverse complement strand
ACATCATCATCTCGGGCGGCGAAAACATCTCGTCCATCGAGGTCGAGGACGTGCTGTATCGCCATCCTGCGGTGCTCGCGGCGGCGGTGGTGGCCAAACCGGATGCCCGCTGGGGGGAAACCCCTTGCGCCTTCATCGAGCTCAAGGCCGGTGCGCAGGTGTCCGTGGAGGACATGGTGGCCCACTGCAAGCGCCACCTCGCGGGCTTCAAAGTGCCGCGTGCCATCGTGTTTGGCGAGCTGCCCAAAACCAGCACCGGCAAGATCCAGAAGTTCGCGCTGCGCCAGCAGGCCGGCTCGGCCAGCGCGATCGACGTTTGAGCGCG
>DBAZ01000023.1:23256-59503 GCA_002291945.1 Tepidimonas sp. UBA997 | reverse complement strand
ACGTTTGAGCGCGGGCGCGGTTTCAAGCCGCCACGACGCGGTTTTTGCCGGCCCGCTTGGCGCTGTACATGGCTTGGTCGGCGCGCTCGATGATCTGCTCCATGGACTCGCCCGCTTGCACCTGCACCACACCGGCGCTGAAGGTGATGAGCACATGCTCGGAGCCTTGCAAAAAAAGCTGTTTGGTGAGTTCGCGCTGCAAGCGGGTGAGCACTTCGGTGGCTTCTTCGAGTTCGGTTTCCGGCATGATCACGATAAACTCCTCCCCCCCGAAGCGGGCCACTGCATCGTGCGGCCTGAGTGAGGCCTTAGTCACGCTGGCCAGGTGCTTCAAGGCCGCATCGCCACTGAGGTGGCCCAGGCGGTCGTTCAGGCGCTTGAAGTCGTCGATATCCAGCAGGGCGACACAGACTGCAGCGCCTGAGCGGTTCGATCGGGCCAGTTCCTTGTCCACCACATCGGCCAGGCCTTGGCGGTTCAGGGCACCGGTCAAGAGGTCGTGGCTGGCCATGGCGCTCATCTGATCGAGCTCGTGGCGCAGGCGTTGAATCTCGGCCTCGGCGTGTTGTGAGCGGGAACGCAAGGCGCTCAATTCCTCGGCCGTGTGGCGGGTGTCGTCGGCCAGGCCACGGGCCGACTGGATGGCGACTTGCAAGACCGGGGCGATCTCGGCCACACTGCTGGCCTGGTGCAGTTGTTCGGCGCAGGCCTCGAAGCGCTGGTGGTATTCCTCGCTGCTGGCGCTGGTCTGTGCCAGCTTGTGCAAAAAGGTGCTCAGCGTCTCTTTCATGGTCTGCTGGGCGGCCAGCGTCTGCTGCTGAGCCTCGATCTGCTTGACGATCAGGCTCTTGAGTCGGCGCTCCACGTCGTCGAGCTGACGCAGCCCCAGCGGGGGCTGGGTGGCCTGCACCAAAGCTTCGAGCTGCCCTTGCAACCAAGGGTTTTCCGGGTTGATGGCGACGATGTTCTCAAACACCGTGCGCAGCAAGCCCAGCAATGCGGAGCGGATGCTGGCCTGGTCTTCAGCGACGAAAGAGAGCCGGAAAGCAAAGTCTGCCATCATCTTGCGCAGGGTAGGCACATGCTGGCTGTCCAGGCGCAGGTACTGCGTCAACTCTTCGCCCAGGCCGATGATGCGGGCATCGTCCTGACCGAGGGCGGGCAGGGCGAAAGTCACGATGCGCGCCATTTGCTCACACAGGTCTGTCGGCAGGCTGGCTTCTTCGACCACGGCCACCGGGGTGAAGTTTTTCGGCTCAGTCTGAGTCGCCCCGTTCTTGATTTGCTGGACCAGCACTTTCTGAAGATCGTCCCAACTGTGCTGGGTGACCGCCTTGTTGAACTGCACTTTGAATCGCTGTTGGGCAGGGGTCTGCTCGGGCAGTGCTGCACCCAGATGGCGAAGGTGATCAAGCGGAAAAGGTTGCAGGGGCCGCGTGCCGGCCACTTCATGAAACACGGTAGTGAAGTGTTCGGGCGTGGGAGGCAGTTTGCGAGCCGAAAGCCGCTTTACCGTTTCGCGGGCAATCTCTTGAGGGGTCGGTGTCGACATAAAACGGTCAGTCTGCAGAAGCTGCCATATTACACGCAGACACCCAGCCCATGAAAACAGGAGTTCAGCGCGGTGTCAGACGGATGGCGCCGTCCAGTCGAATGACCTCGCCGTTGAGCATGTCGTTTTCGATGATGTGCTGCACCAGCTTGGCGTAGTCCTCGGGGCGGCCCAGGCGGGAAGGAAAAGGGACGCTGGCAGCCAGTGCGTCCTGTACCTCCTGGGGCATGCCAAACAGCATGGGGGTGCCAAAAATACCGGGGGCAATGGTCATGTTGCGAATACCGTTGCGGGCCAGATCGCGTGCAATCGGCAAGGTCATGCCCACCACCCCCCCTTTGGAGGCGGCATAGGCGGCCTGCCCCATCTGGCCGTCGTAAGCGGCCACCGACGCGGTGGAGATCAGCACGCCGCGCTCGCCGGTGGGTTCTGGCTCGTTCTTGCTCATGGCTTCGGCCGCCAGCCGGATCATGTTGAAGGTGCCCACCAGGTTGACCATGAGGGTCTTGGTGTAGAGCGCCAGATTGTGCGGGCCGGACTTGCCGACGGTTTTTTCGGCCGTGGCAATGCCGGCGCAGTTCACCAGCCCCATCAGCTTGCCCATCGACACGGCCTTGGCAACCACTGCCTGGCCATCAGCTTCGCTACTTACATCGCACGGCACGAAAGCACCGCCCATCTCCCGCGCCAGGGCTGCACCTTTATCGGCTTGCATGTCGGCCAGTACCACTTGACCCCCATGAGCGGCCAGCATGCGGGCGGTGCCTTCACCGAGCCCTGATGCTGCACCGGTGACGATAAATACCTTGCCTTGAATTTCCATCTGTCGCTCCTGGGTTGACGTTGACGTGAACGTCAATTATGACCAAAAAAAGACCCGCCGAAGCGGGTCTGTAGGGTGCATAGAATCACCGGAATCCGACGCGATCGAGCATTTGCTGGATTTTCGTCAGGTTCTGCGGAACCACTGCCAGAGGAATGGTTTCCTGCTTGAAGTTGTCGCCACCGAGCGCTGTCAGGGCCGGGTTGTTGATCGTCACCCCGATAGCCGTGGCGTACTCGTTGTTGGCGTTGGCAAAGTACTGCTGGGCAAACGGGGAAGCCAGGAATTCCATGAACCTGATGGCGTTTGCACGATTCGGTGCGTGCCGAGCCACCGCGCCGCCCGCAATGTTCACATGGGTACCGGTGGTCGCTTGGTTGGGGTGTATCAGGCGAACCCGATCCATCACGGCAACGTCTGCCGGACGGTCTGAGCGCAGCAAGCGGGCCGCGTAGTAGGAGTTGGTGATGGCAACCGCACATTCACCCGATGCCACGGCCCGGATCTGGTCCGTGTCGCCCCCGACCGGCGTGCGTGCCAGGTTGCTCACCAGGCCGCGCAGCCACGCTTCGCCGCGCTGGTCGCCCATGCGCTCGACCACAGTCGCAAACAGCGACAGGTTGTACGGGTGCGAGCCAGAACGTGAGCACAACATACCGCGCAGCTTGGGGTCGGCCAGTTGCTCATAGGTTTGCACGTCTTCGGCGCGGACACGCGCAGGGTCGTAGGCAATCACGCGGGCGCGTTTGGAAAAGCCGGTCCAAGTCACGCCATTGGGTGTGGCAGCGGCGCGCAGCGTGGCGGGGATGGCCGCGTCCAGTGCAGCCGATCGGATCGGCTGGAACAGGCCTTCGGCGTCGGCGCGTGCCAAGCGAGCGGCGTCAACCAGCAACACCACATCGGCTGGCGAGGCCGCGCCTTCGGCACGCAGGCGGGTCATGATGCCGGCGTCGTCGGCTTCCACGCGGTTGATCCGGATGCCGGTGGTGCGGGTGAACTCGTTGTAGATGATTTCATCCGAGGCGTAGTGCCGTGCCGAATAAAGATTCAACACCTGACTTTGCGCCATCGCCGACGTGGCTGCAGCAGTGAGGGTGAGGGCGCCAAGCGCCAAGGCCAGAGATTTGAGGTGCTTCATGGATTGAAATATCAAAGAGTCAATGGGAACTTGATCTTATCACAAATACAAATGATTCTTTTTCGCTGACTCGATTTTGTTTGAGGCTTTTGACGATGCCACGACGATGGTGGATAGGGGGTGCGGCCGCCTTGTTGGCCGGATGCGGGGGGCTGGGGGAGCGCACGCCCGAGTTGCCCGACCGGACGGTGCCAGAGCCAGCCGTCTGCTGGAAAATCTGGCGCTGCCGGTCGGTGTGCTGGCGACCGATCTCGCCCACGGTCGGGTCGGGCTTGTCCGACGTCAGCAGTACCGATTTTGCCGCGTGCCACCGCGCCATTGCCGAGGGACGTGAAGCGATGGGGCATGCCTTGCCCACCCTGTGTCCACAGATGGAAGCCCTGCGTCAGTCACTGCCACGTCGTGCGGGTTGCACAAAAAAAGGGCTTCGCATGGCGAAGCCCTTGAAGGGGTCCCTGAATCTGATTTCGAAGAGACCCGAGGAGACAACCGGACGTTCTGTTCAGATGATCAGCGCTTGCGCGGGGACGCTTTGGTGGCGCTGGTCACGTTCTGAGACATGGCGTGGAAGTTCGATTCAGCGATTTCTGTCGCCTGCTTGACGGCCTTTTGCACGTTTTCCATGGCGGTCGAGGCAGCGGAGACGGCATTTTTCATCACGGCAACCGCCGTTTCCGAGCCAGCCGGTGCGTTTTTGGCCACGTTATCCACCACGGCCATGAATTTTTGTTGGGCTTCGGCACCCTGGGCTTCGGCCGCCTTGGCAAATTCACGGCTGGTGCCGGATGCGATGTCGATCATCTGGCGGCTGTAAGCGGCCGCTTTCTCAGCGATTGGTTGCATCAGGGAGGCTTGCAAGGTAAGCAGTTCCTGGGCATCTTTGGCGCTCAGCACGGCCTGAGCGTTGCTGGCGGAGTCGCTCAGCGCGGCCCTGGCGGCTTGCATATTGAGCTCCATGAGTTTCTCGACGCCTTCGAACGCTTTCTGGGTCAGGCCATACAAGGTTTCAATGTTGGCTCGATGGGAGGCCATCATCTGTTCAGCGGTCAACATCGCAAGCTCCTGGTTGAAAATCATCTTTGAGGGGACTAAGGGTGCCGTAGCAGGGGAATCAGTCTATGCTGCGCCGCAGCATGATCGAGATTATAAAGGTCTTTCCAAAAAAAACAAGCCCTCTTGGTGCGCTGCAGCCAAAGAGAGGTGATTCCCCAGCCGCATGAACCCCTGCGTTTGGGGAATTCGGCACAATCTTTGGGTGCGCGCCTTCTATGCTGATCATTTTGTGCTGCCTTTGCCCGATGGCCATCGTTTTCCGATGGCCAAGTACGCCGCCTTGCGCGAGCGACTCAAGGCACATCTTCCCGACGTCCGCTTCGCCGAGGCCCTGCCCGCGACCGATGGTGAACTCGCCTTGGTGCATACCCCGGCGTATATCTCTGCGGTGGCCGAAGGTGGCCTGACCAACGCCGAACAGCGGGAGATCGGTTTTCCCTGGAGCCCGGCCATGGCGGAACGTGCCCGACGTTCGGTGGGGGCTACGCTGCAGGCCTGTCGCGCGGCACTGGCGGGCGAGGGTCTGGCCGGCAACCTGGCTGGCGGCACGCATCATGCCTATGCCCACAAGGGAGGTGGTTTTTGTGTGTTCAACGATGTCGCCGTGGCCGCTCGGCTCATGCAGGTCGAGTGGGCGCGCAAGGGCCGTCAGCACCGTGCCCAGCCTTTGCGCGTCGCCATCATCGACCTGGATGTGCACCAGGGCAATGGCACGGCCCACATCTTCCGGGACGACCCCTGCGTGTTCACCCTGTCGTTGCACGGCGAGAATAACTTCCCCTTCCGCAAAGAACCCGGTGATCTGGATGTCGAATTGCCTGACGGCTGCAATGACCCCACCTACATGCAGGCGCTGGAACAGGCGCTGGTCGAACTGGATGACCGCTTCAGCCCCGATCTGGTGATTTACCTGGCCGGTGCCGACCCCCACGAAGGCGACCGCCTGGGGCGCCTGAGCCTGACCGATGATGGCATGGAAGCCCGCGACCGCCGGGTCTTCGAGTGGGCCTGGCAGCGGCGCATCCCCGTAGCCATCACCATGGGGGGTGGCTACGGCCGCGACATCGAAACCACCTTGCGCGTGCAGTTCAACACCTGGCGCATCGCGCTGTCGCATTGGCATCGTTGGCGGCTCGCCAGCGCTTCCCCTGGCGGGCAGAATGGCACTGCATGACCAATCCTCAACCCTCTGCAAGGCCGCAGCCTCAGCTTCGCACCCGCTACCGTGTCTTTCGCAGCATCGCCACCCGGTGGATGGACAACGATGTGTACGGGCATGTCAACAACGTCGTCTATTACAGTTGGTTCGACACGGCCGTCAACGGCTACCTGATCGAGCAGGGGGCGCTCGATATCCATCAGGGTGAGGTCATCGGGCTGGTGATCGAAACCCAATGCAATTACTTCGAGCCGCTGGCCTTTCCCCAGACCGTGCAGGCGGGCCTGCGCGTGGCCCATCGGGGGCGCTCCAGTGTGCGCTATGAGGTCGGCTTGTTCAGCGAGTCCGGCGAACTGTCGGCGGCGGCTGGGCATTTTGTGCACGTCTATGTGGATCGCAACACCCGCCGCCCGGTGCCCTTGCCCGAGCCACTCAAGGCGGTGCTTGAGACCTTGGTGTGAGACCTTGGTGTGACCGTGATCCGCCATAATTGACGCGCTCACGTCAATGCCCCATCCATCGGAGACTCGTATGTCAACGCCTCTTGCAGACCGCCCCCCCGTAGCCGACCCTTCGAGCGTGGAGGCTGCGATCACCGGCCGCCTGTCGGCGCGTGCCTTTCTGCCACGGCCCGTGGCACGCGAACGGATCACTCACTTGCTGCAAGTGGCCAGCCGCGCACCGTCGGGCACGAATACCCAGCCCTGGAAGGTGTATGTGCTGCAAGGGGCCAGCAAAGACGCGTTGGTCAAGCAGGTCTGTGCCGCCCATGACGCCATCCGCGACAACCCGGCCCTCGCAGCCGACTATCAGGAGGCCTACGATTACTACCCCAGGCAGTGGGTCAGCCCGTATATCGACCGGCGGCGCGAAAACGGCTGGGGTCTGTATGGCCTGCTGGGCATCGGCAAGACCGACAAGGACAAGATGCACCTGCAGCAGCAACGCAACTTCCGTTTTTTTGATGCGCCAGTGGGCCTCATGATCACCATCGACAAGGTCATGGGCGGCGGCTCGCTGGTGGATTCCGGTATGTTCCTGCAAAACCTGATGATCGTCGCACGCGCACACGGCCTGGATACCTGCCCGCAGGCGGCCTGGAACGGATTTGCGAAAATCATCCTGCCGCACATCGGCGCGGGCGACAACGAGATGCTGGTCTGCGGCATGTCGCTGGGCTACGCCGACCCGGCCGACAAAGTCAACACCTTCCACACCCCGCGCGTCGCCGTGGCGGACTTCACCACCTGGCTCGACTGAGCCTGACACAGGAACACGTTCATGAACTCCACCCCTTCTGGCTTGCAGTATGAAGACACCGTCGTGGGCCGCGGCGATGTGGCTCAGGTCGGCCAGCGCGTCAGCGTGCATTACACCGGCTGGCTGTACCCCGACGGCGAACAGGGCGGCCAATTCGATTCCAGCAAGGATCGTGGCCAACCGTTCGTCTTCTCTCTGGGCGCGGGCCACGTCATCCAAGGTTGGGACGAGGGCGTGCAGGGCATGGCCGTGGGCGGCACGCGCCGCCTGGTCATCCCGCCCGAACTGGGCTACGGTGCCCGTGGTGCGGGTGGCGTGATCCCCCCCAACGCCACGCTGCTGTTTGAAGTCGAGCTGCTGGCCGTCTGAACCTATGGCGCAGCGACCTGCCATTCTGGTGGCGCGGGCCATCTTCCCGGAAGTGCTGGATCGGCTGCGGGAGCACCTCGAAGTCAGCCACAACGAGCACGACGAGGAGTGGACGCCTGACGAGCTGATACATCGATTGCAAGGCAAAGCCGGTGTTCTTACCACCGGCGGCCAGCGCATCGACGCGGCCTTGTTGAGGGCCTGCCCAACACTGCGGATCGTGGCCAACATGGCGGTCGGCTTCAACAACTTCGACGTGGCGGCCATGACGGCGGCTGGCGTGGTCGGGACCAACACGCCAGACGTGCTCACCGAAACCACCGCCGATTTCGGTTTTGCCCTGCTGCTGGCTGCAGCGCGGCGCGTGGCCGAGAGCGAACATTTTTTGCGCACAGGGCGATGGGGCCGCTGGTCGTATGACCTGTTGGCCGGACAGGATGTGCATGGCAGCACGCTGGGCATCCTGGGTATGGGACGCATCGGGCAGGGCATTGCACGCCGGGGGGCGCACGGTTTTGGCATGCAGGTCATCTACCACAACCGCTCGCGGCTGAACCCGACCACAGAAGCCGAATGCCAGGCCAGCTACGTCAGCAAAGAGGCGTTGCTGCGGCAAGCCGACCACCTGGTGCTGGTGCTTCCCTACACCCCGCAGAACCACCACTCGATCGGTGCTGCCGAACTGGCACAGATGAAGCCCACGGCGACACTGGTCAACATCGCGCGCGGTGGCATCGTCGATGATGCGGCGCTGGCGCAGGCGTTGCGTGACCGACGCATCGCCGCTGCCGGGCTGGATGTGTACGAGGGCGAGCCGAAGGTGCACCCCGACCTGCTGACCGTGCCCAACGTCGTGCTCACGCCCCACATTGCAAGTGCCACGCGGGCCACGCGCCTGGCCATGGCCACGCTGGCGGCCAACAACCTGATCGCTTTCCTCACCCGGGGAGAGGTCCTGACCCCCGTGAACCTGCCGACGCACGTTCGAGCGGCGTCATGAGCAAAAAATGAGCGCAATTTCCAACCTGTGGCTGGTGCTGCTGGCGATCGTGCAACTGGGCCTGCTGGGCTGGCTGGTGTGGCTGGTTTGGCGTGGGCAAGCCAGCGAATCGCCGCAGGCGCTGCAAGACCGCCAGCATCTGCTGCTGCTGTTGCAAGCCCAGGCGCAGCGGCTCGATCGCCTGGAAAGCGAACTGCGCCGCGAAATCAGCGAATCGGCGCGAGGCCAGCGGCAGGAGGTCGCGCAGACCCTGAACCAGCAGTTGCAGGCTTTGAACGACGAGAATGCCCGCCGCATGGGCGAGATGCGAGCCACCCTCGAATCGCAACTCGCGCAATTGCAGCACAGCAACGCGGCCAAGCTCGACGAGATGCGCGCCACGGTGGACGAAAAGCTGCACAAGACGCTGGAAACCCGCCTCAGTCAAAGCTTCGCCCACGTGGCGCAGCGGCTGGAGCAGGTACACAAGGGCTTGGGCGAGATGCAGACCTTGGCTGCTGGCGTGGGCGACCTCAAACACCTGCTGACCAACGTCAAGACCCGCGGCATGTTCGGTGAAGCCCAACTCGCGGGGCTGCTGGAGCAGGTGTTCACGCCCGAGCAGTACGCCACCCAAGTGGCGACGAGGCCGGGCAGCCGCCATCTGGTCGATTTCGCCATCCGCCTGCCCGGCAAGAGCGACGCTGGCTTGCCCGTGTGGCTGCCCATCGACGCCAAATTCCCCAACGAGGACTACGAGCGTCTGCTCGAAGCCCAGCGCCAGGCCGACCCGGTGGCGGCCGAAGCCGCCGCCAAGGCGCTGGAAGGGCGCGTGCGGCTGGAGGCCAAGTCCATCGCCGACAAATACCTGGAGCCGCCGCACACCACCGACTTTGCCCTGCTGTTCCTGCCCACCGAAGGGCTGTATGCCGAGGTGTTGCGCCGCCCGGGGCTGGTGGAGGCCTTGCAGCGCGAACACCGCGTCACGCTGGCCGGCCCGACCACCTTGCTGGCCATGCTCAACGCCCTGCAAATGGGTTTTCGCACCCTGGCGCTAGAAAAACGCTCCAGCGAGGTGTGGCAGGTGCTGGGGGCCGTCAAGACCGAGTTCGGCAAGTTCGGCGACGTGCTGGCCAAAGTCAAGACCCAGACCCAGACCGTGCTCAACAGCCTAGAGAGCGCCGAGGTGCGCAGCCGGGCCATGGGCCGTGCCCTCAAGCAGGTCGAGGCCTTGCCCGCGCAACAGGCGGGAACCATTCTGCCCAGCCTCGATCGCTACGATGACGTTTGAAAAAAAACAATGCTCGGACGGCTCCGCCAGGCAGGCAAAAAGCTCGAACGACTCTTTAAATGGCTACACTCTCCCCCCATGGCCCAACATTCCCCACACGACAACCCTGCTGACGCGATGAGCCTGGTTGCCCGGACGGCCTTTGTGCTGATTCCGCTGCTGGCGCTGCTGCTGGTGCTCTGGGTGTCCTCCTCGGTCGCTTTGCCGGCGCACATCTCCATTCCTTGGGTGCCTGCGATCGACGTCAATCTGGACTTCCACATCGATGGCCTGTCGCTGCTCATGCTGTTGATGATCACGGGGGTGGGTACCGCCGTGTTCATTTATGCGGGCGGCTACCTGGCGGGCCACCCGCAGCAGAACCGGCTGTACATCCTGCTGACGACCTTCATGATCGCCATGATAGGTTGCGTCACAGCGGACAACCTGATCGTGCTGTTCCTGTTCTGGGAACTGACCAGCCTGGTCTCCTTCTTCCTGGTCGGTTTCAACCACGAAGACGAAAAAAGCCGCAAGTCCGCTCAGCAAGCCTTGGTGGTGACCGGCACCGGCGGGCTGGCCTTGCTGGCCGGTGCCATCCTGCTTGGGCAACTGATGGGCACTTACTCCATTCAGGAAATCATCGCCCAGTTGCCCGAAACCGAACGCACGCCCGCCCTGACCACGGCCCTGGTGCTGATTCTGCTCGGCGCTTTCACCAAGAGTGCGCAGTTCCCTTTCCACTTCTGGCTGCCCAATGCCATGTCGGCACCCACGCCGGTGTCGGCCTACCTGCATTCGGCCACCATGGTGAAGTTGGGGGTGTATCTGGTGGCGCGCCTCGACCCCGGTTTTGGCGACTGGCCGCTGTGGCAGTGGACCTTGCAGGTGATAGGCTCGATCACGGCCGCCTGGGGTATGTTGCTGGCCCTGCGCGAGCGCGATCTCAAGCGTATTCTGGCTTGGTCCACGGTGGCCACGCTGGGAACGCTGGTCATGCTGGTGGGCATGGACGGCGAAGGGGCTCAGGTTGCCGTGGTCGCGCTGCTGCTGGCGCACGCCCTGTACAAAGCGCCCTTGTTCTTTGTGGCGGGCAACGTGGACCATGCCACGGGCACCCGCTTGATCGACCGGCTGGGCAACCTGCGCCACGCCATGCCCTGGACAGCAGCGGCGGCCTTGCTGGCCGGCTTGTCGATGGCCGGGGTGCCGCTTTCATTTGGCTATGTGGTCAAGGACGTGATAGGCGCGGCCCAGGGCGCTGGCGATTTGAAGACGCTGGTGACGGTCGCCAACACCATTTTTGGTGCCATTGCGGTGGCGGTGGCAGCGGTGGCGGCGGTGCGGATTTTCTGGCGCCATCCCGGCAACAACATCACGCCGAAGCAAGCGCATGAGGGCGGGCTGGCTCTGTACGGCCCGCCGCTGGTGCTGGCCATCCTGGGCATGGTGCTGGGGGTTTTTCCGTTCATGGCCAATTGGCTGATCAGCGTGGCTTCCCAGGCCATGTCGCCACGGGCAGAAACCGTGGCAGTGTATTTTGCGCTGGATCTCGGCCCGGGCTTGCTCAAGCTGCTCTTTACGCTGGCCATCGGTCTGCTGGTCTTCATCTATTGGGACCCGTTACACCGTGTCTTTGACCGTGTGCTCAGGCAATTCGATGCCATGTCCATGGTTGCCAACTACAACCGCCTGATGCAGGGCATTCCGGCTGCAGCCGCAAGGTCTTCGCGCATCCTGCAGCATGGCAGCCTGCCGGGCTACGGGGTGCTGCTGCTCGGATTCGTATCGGCCGTGATGGCGGGCATTCTGATCGCTGGCTGGGGCCAGTGGGTATGGCCCGCCTGGGTGCATCCCACGGCCGGTTTCGTCGGGGCCTGCGTCCTGATTGCAGCGGGCGGCATTCTGGCTGTGTTCCAGCGTGACCGGCTGATCCTGCTGCTGGCCACCGGGTTGGTGGGTTTCGGTAGTGCCGTTCTCTTTCTGTATCTGGGTGCGCCCGACGTGGCCTACACCCAGTTCGTGGTCGAGTCGGTGTTCGTGATCGTGGTCGCCTCGGTGCTGCTCAAGCTCAAGCAGCAAGGCCGTGGCTTGGGGCTGGCGCAAGCCAACGCCAGCCTATGGGCCTTGCCGGTGGCGGTGCTGTTTGGCGGCGTCGTGACCTTGTGGGTGCTGGTGGCGGTGGGCGGCGTGTTTGACCCGGCTCTGACGCAGTTCTTTGCCGAGAAGAGTGTGCCTGAAGCCTATGGCCGCAATGTGGTCAACGTGGTGCTGGTGGACTTCCGTGCGCTCGACACCTGGGGCGAGATCGCCGTGGTCATGCTGTCCTTCATGGCGGCGCTGCCCATGTTGCAGGCGGTTCGTCGGCATCTGCGCCGCCAACAGGAACTCGGTCAACAGGCTATCGTACGGCCCGGAGAGTCGGCATGAACAAGCGTGTGGTTATTCTCGAATCGGTGGCGGGCCCGCTGTACTGGGTGATTCTGGCGGCTGCGGTCTGGCTGCTGCTGCGCGGACATAACGAGCCCGGGGGGGGCTTCATTGCCGGCCTCGTGGCAGTCAGCGCATCCATACTGTGGGCGGTGGCCAAGGGCAGCGATGCGGCAGCCCGGCGCATGCCGCTGGGCTCGCCTCTGGTGCTGTCGGCCGTCGGCTTGGGCCTCAGTGCGCTGGCTGGCGTCCCGGCGTTTTTCTACGGCGACCCTTTCCTGACGCATCTGTGGGGCAGCATTCCTCTGGGGTTCACCGACTACAAGGTATCCACGGTCTTGTTGTTCGACATCGGGGTTTGCCTGTGTGTCTGGGGCGCATTGGCAGGCTATGCGCTGGACTTGTTGTCCATCGATGGCGACGAGCATCCCGGCGCTGCGCAGGAGAAGCAAGCATGATCTGGCTGATTGCCTTGACCATTTGGGTAACGGTTACGGCGGGGATTTACCTTGCACTGTCGCGTGACGTGTTTCGCTGCGTGCTGGGGCTGGCCATCTTTGGCAGTGGGGTCAATCTGGCGCTGTTCGTGTCGGGCCGCATCGAGGTGATGCATCCGGCGGTTGTTCCGCTCGGTGAAACCGTGCTCACCAACGCGGCCAATCCGCTGCCGCAGGCGCTGGTGCTGACCGCCATCGTGATCGGTTTTGCCTTGGTCTGTTTTTCTCTTGTGCTGGTGCTGCGCCTGATCCAGAGTGCCGGCACCGACGACATCCTGCAACTTCGCATGGCCGAACCGTACCCCGAAGACCCTGTCAAGCCGCCCTACAACGGCGCGGCCCACGAACCGGCCTGGCCGGACGCTCCTCACCCAACGCCATCCCGGGAGGCCGCATGAGTGTGCTGGCTGTCAGCCCGGTGCTGGTGCCGCTGGTCACGGTGGTGGCTACGACACTGGCCCAGAAGCGCCCCGGTTTGCAGAGCGCACTCAGCTATGTGGGCATGCTGGTGTTTTTCGGCTGTGCGCTGGCACTGGTCGAGAGCGCCCACCACGGTCAGGCGGCCCAGACGGTGTTTGGTGACTGGGGTGCGCCCTTTGGCATCGAATTTCTGGTGGACCGCACCAGTGCGGCGATGGTGCTGATTACCGCGATCATGGGGCTGGCCTCGCTGGTGTTTCTGGCCAGCGACGCCGACTGTGAACCGCGCCACCCGCTGCTGTTACCCCTGATGTTTGGCGTGCTCGCCGGTGTCGGCGGCTCCTTTGCCACCGCCGACCTTTTTAACCTTTACGTGTGGTTCGAGGTGATGCTGATCTGCTCTGTCGGTCTGTTCGCCATCGGCGGGCGCATCGACCAGTTGGACGGCACCTTCAAATACTTCGTGCTCAACATCTTCGGTACCTTGCTGCTGCTGGTGGCGGTGGGCATGATTTACGCCGCCACCGGGCACCTGAACTACAGCGCCCTGGCGCAGGCCACCCCGCAGTTGACGCCTTGGGTGACGACGCTGCTGGTGGCCGGGCTGATGCTGGCGTTTCTGGTCAAGGCTGGCGCTTTCCCTTTGTTTGCGTGGCTGCCTGCTTCCTATCACACCCTGCCGGCACCCGTGCTGGCCCTGTTTGCCGGTCTGCTGACCAAGGTCGGGGTGTATGCGGTGCTGCGTTCGGTGGGCGACATTTTTGCGCCAGCCCCCGATCTGATCTATGAGGTGCTGGGCTGGATTGCCGTTGGCACCATGCTGTTCGGTGTGCTGGGGGCGGCCTATCACTGGGATATGCGGCGTATTCTGGCCTTCCACATCGTCAGCCAGATTGGCTACATCCTGCTGGGCGTGGCGCTGGCCAGCCAAGCGGGCAATGCGGCGGCCCTGTTCTACACCCTGCACCACATCGTGGTGAAGGCGAATCTGTTCCTGATTGTCGCCATCATCTGGCGCCTGACCGGCGATTACGATCTGCGCAAGATCGGCGGTCTGTACAAGGTCAAGCCGCTGCTGGGCATCCTGTTCCTCATTCCGGCGCTGTCGCTGGTGGGCATACCGCCGCTGTCGGGCTTCTGGTCCAAGTTGCTGGTGCTGCAAGAA
The DNA here is from genome assembly GCA_002291945.1 of Tepidimonas sp. UBA997. Classification (GTDB taxonomy): domain Bacteria; phylum Pseudomonadota; class Gammaproteobacteria; order Burkholderiales; family Burkholderiaceae_C; genus UBA997. The sequence goes on along the minus strand of DBAZ01000023.1, from coordinate 45,388 downwards.
GCGATCGCCGACGGGCGCATCGCCTGGACGGTGATCGCCCTGATCGTCAGCGTGCTGACGCTGTATTCCATGGTCAAGATCTGGATGGAGGCTTTCTGGAAGCCGCACCCCGATGCGTCATGGGAGCTGCCCCGCACGACCAAGCTGTGGCCAGCTTGGGTGGCCACCATCGGTCTGGCACTCATCACGCTGAGCATTTCCATCAACCCGCAGTTCCTGGTCGAGTATGCCCAGGCCGCTGCGCAAACCCTGGGAGCGCACTGACATGGGCAAGCTGATTGCTGCCGTGGTGCTGCTGGTTCGGTTCCTCAAGGCGGTGGTGATTTCCGGTTTCCAGACCGTGCAGGTCATACTGCGCTCCAGCGTGGGCGAACGCAAACCGCCAGCGGCCTTTTTGCGGGTCAAGTTTGCCCCCATGAACGAACGGGGGGCTGCTTTGCTGGGTTGCATGATTACCCTCACCCCCGGCACCACCACGCTCGATATCGATATGGACAAGCGCGAAATCCTGATGCACGTGCTCGACGCCAGCGACACCGACGCCCTGGTCCAGGGCATACGGGAAGATTTTGAACCCGGCCTGGTGGCCTTGTTCGGAGTGAAGGCATGATCCCGGTCGCAGCCCTCATACTGGTGCTGGGTGCGCTGGTGGCCACGGCACTGGCTACCTGGCGTCTGATCAAGGGGCCGATGCACGCCGATTGCATCGTGGCGCTGGACATTTTTCTGGCGGCGGCGGTGGCCCTGTGTGTGGCGGCGTCGCTCTACACCAGCCGGACCGTTTTCCTGGATGTGGCGATCGGCTTGGCGCTGGTCGGTTTTGTGGCGACCGTCGGTTGGGCCCGACTGGTGGACGATGGAGCCGAATCATGAGCTGGATCGCATCGATACTGGTGGTGGCGGGCAGCGTGTTGCTGGTCATCGCCGCTTGGGGCGTGATTGCCTTGCCGGACGCCCTGGCGCGGCAGCACGCGGCCACGAAAGCGGGCACCTTGGCGCTGGCCATGGTGTGCATCGGGGCTGCGGTGGCGGCGGGTGACTGGGACTGGAGCTGGCGCCTGCTGCTGATCATCGGCTTTCTGATGGCGACACTGCCGGTCGCCTCGCATCTGCTGGCTCGCGCTGCGGTGCGCGAATCCCGCGCCATCCAGCACGTAACCGACGCTCGTCTGGTGGGCGACGATCCGGCTCAACGTTCGCAGGCATCAGACAAATTGTAAAAGTGCTTGATGCCTTCCCAGGCCTGCTCCGGTTCATCGACATAGGTGAACAGGCTCAGGTCTTCGGGCGAAATGGCTCCTTCATCGACCAGCACGTCGAAGTTCAGCAGGCGCTTCCAGTAGTCTGATCCGAACAGGAAAATCGGCACCGGCTTGGCCTTCTTGCACTGAACCAGCGTCAGCACCTCAAACAGTTCGTCGAGGGTGCCAAAACCTCCCGGGAAAGCGACCAAGGCCTTGGCGCGTATCAGAAAATGCATCTTGCGCAGGGCAAAATAATGAAACTTGAAGCACAGTTCCGGGCTGATGTAAGGGTTGGGTTCCTGCTCGTGCGGCAGCAAGATGTTCAGGCCCACATTCAGCGCGCCCCGGTCGTGTGCCCCGCGGTTGGCCGCCTCCATGATGCCGGGCCCGCCACCGGTGGCGATGTGCAACTGGTTCTCTTGGGGGCAGCTTAGGCTGTAATCGGCCACCATTTGCGCAAATTGGCGCGCTTGGTCGTAGTAGTGGGCGTTGCGCATCAGGGTCTGCGCCCGCCGCACGGCCTGGGGGTCCTGGCTGCTGCGTGCCGCATCGAGTTGCTTTTGCGCCTCGGCAGCTTCGACAAAGCGCGCACTGCCAAACACCACGATCGTGTTTTCTATGCCCAGCGCCTGCTGGGCCAGGTCGGGTTTGAGCATTTCGAGTTGAAAGCGGATGCCGCGCGTTTCGCGGCGCAGCAGGAATTCGGAATCCGCGAACGCCAGCCGGTAGGCGTCGGCCTCGAGCTTGTCTTGGCCACTCGAAATCAAGTGCATTTCCACGGCGGCATCGACCAGCCGCCGGGCATTGAGGTGATGGGTGTCGTTGGCTTCGTTCATGGGGTTTTTAGCAGAGCGCAATAAAAAAGGCTCCAGAGAGAGCCTTGTTTGGTGAGGGTACGCGCCAAAGCCGATCAGACGCGCTTGCGGTATTCACCGGTGCGGGTGTCGATCTCGATGCGGTCGCCCTGATCGACGAACAGCGGCACCGGGACTTCGAAGCCGGTGCCGATCTTGGCGGGCTTCATGACTTTGCCCGAGGTGTCGCCTTTGACGGCGGGTTCGGTCCAGGTGACTTCGCGCTCCACGCTGGTGGGCAATTCCACCGAGATGGCTTTGCCGTCGTAGAACACCACCTCGGCGGTCATGCCGTCTTCCAGGTAGTTGATGGCGTCGCCCATGTTACCGGCTTCGACTTCGTACTGGTTGTACTCGGTGTCCATCCAGACGTACATCGGGTCCGCGAAGTAGGAGTAGGTGCAGTCTTTTTTGTCGAGTATGACGTTGTCGATCTTGTCGTCGGCCTTGAAGACGACTTCGGTGCCCATGTTGCTCAGCAGCGCCTTGAGCTTCATGCGCACGGTGGCGGCACCACGGCCACCACGGGCGTATTCGGTTTTCAGGACGATCATGGGGTCCTTGCCGTGCATGATCACGTTGCCGGCGCGGATTTCTTGGGCGATTTTCATGGTGATGACGTGGGTTGGTGCCGTTCGGTGGCTGTGTGGGGTGGTTATTGGGTGACTATTTTCAGGGGCGAAAGTGTCGCAAAGCCTTCGATTTTAACGTTTTTCGGTGACGAACTCGAGCAACCGTGTCGTCAGGTCGGTCTGGCGCAGCAGTCGGTCGCGGGCCGCCAGCGCCACCTCTTTCCATGCCGGCAGGCGTGCCCATAGGGCATCCGAGGAGGGTGCAGGGGGCGCGTGGGTCGCAGGGCGGATGCCGTTCCAGTCATGGTGCAGGGCACGCCAGTCGGGTGGCGCTTGCAGCCAGTCGAGAAACGCCTCCAGCTTGGCGTGGTGCGCCTGGTCTTGCTGCGGGTAAATCTGCCAGACGAAGGGCTGGCCGGCCCACAAGGCCCGCACCAGGCTGTCCTCGCCGCGCACGCAATTCAGATCGCATGCGGCGAGCATGGCGTCAAAATCGGGCTGAGGCACCCACGGCAGCCCGTGCCACTGGGGCGGTGCAACCAGCGCCGGAGTCTGGCCATGCAACCATGCCTGGACAGCCGCTTGCGCCCGCCCGGGGGTGATGAGCAAGGTTTTGGCGGGGTCGGCGTGCAGGTGCTGGAGCAGCCACGGCAGGCCCTCGGGTTCGTAGCAGAACAGGCTGACCCAGCAGTCCTGGCCCGACTGGGGCAGGACTGCTTGGTACTTGGCACGCCACGCCGCGCGTGCGGCTGCGGGGTTTGGCCCCTCCAGCCGGTCGGGGTACACGGCGTCGCGCAGCAGCCCGCCCGTGCCGGGGCTGAAGCCGGGATAAAAAAACCAGCGCGTCCAACCCTGGGCCGGGCCGCTCATGAGCGGGGAGGGCAGCCGGTGCATGCGCTCCACATAAGGCTCGGCGCTGAGGTATTCGAGGTTGACCCAAACCGCTTGTTCACCCGCAGGCCATTGCGCACGTTGCTGCCGGATGAAGCCGTCGGGCGGCTCGCAGCCAAAGGCTTCCACCCACACGTCGGCACGCGAGAGCGCGGCGTGCTGGTGCGTCGGCCATGCGGCCTGCCACGGCATGACGGCGATGCCGGGCCACTGCCCCGCGCTGGCTCCGGGGGCCAGCCACTGCAGCGCGTCTGGCCGGTCGATCCAGAGCCGGATCTGCTGGCCCCGGCTGGCCAGGCTGCGGCACAGACGCCAGCAGACGCCGACATCGCCGAAGTTGTCGATGACGCGGCAAAAAACATCCCATTGCAATCGAAGGCGGTGGCTGGACATGGGCACCATTGTCGCTGCCCTGCTGACGTTCAGGCAGCACCAAAGGTGCGTCTAATGGACAATCTCGGATCATGAATCGTCCGTACCCAGAAGACCTGCTCAAGGCGGTGGCTGCCCTGCCGTCGCTGCCGGGCGTGTATCGCTATTTCGACGCCCAAGGCCAGTTGCTGTATGTGGGCAAGGCGCGCGATCTCAAGCGGCGTGTCGCCAGCTATTTCACCCGCAGCCACGACGGCACCCGCATCGGCCACATGGTCAGCAAGATCGAGCGCTTGCAAACCACGGTGGTGCGCTCCGAGGCCGAGGCGCTGCTGCTGGAAAACAACCTCATCAAGACCCAGCAGCCGCGCTTCAACATCCTGTTTCGGGACGACAAGAGCTACCCCTACCTGAAGTTCAGCGCCAGCCGCTGGACGCCCGAGGTGGCCCGTAGCCCTGACGCAGCCACCGGCACGCCGCGCCCCGAGCACTACCCCCGCATGTCGTACTACCGCGGGGCGGTGGAAAAGCGCCATCAGTACTTCGGCCCTTACCCGAACGGCTGGGCGGTGAAGGAAACCATACGGCTGCTGCAGAAAGTGTTTCGCTTGCGCACCTGTGAAGACACGGTGTTCAACCACCGCACGCGCCCCTGCCTGCTGTACCAGATCAAACGCTGCAGCGGCCCTTGCGTGGCCTCGATCAGCCCGCAGGACTACGCCGCCGATGTGCGCAGCGCCAGCGCCTTCCTGAGCGGGCAAACGCAGACCGTGCTCGACGAACTGGAGCGCCGGATGCTGGCGCACGCCGAGCAGTTGGCTTTCGAGCAAGCCGCCGAGGTGCGCAACCAGATGGCGGCGCTCTCGACGGTGCTGCACCAGCAGAGCATGGAAAGCACACCGGAGCAGGATGTGGACATTCTGGCCGTGAAGGTGCAGGGCGGGCGGGCCTGCGTCAACCTGGCCATGGTGCGCGGTGGCCGCCATCTGGGCGACCGACCGTACTTCCCGGCCCATGTGGAGGATGGCGCCGTGTGGGCGGCCCTGGACGAGGGTGAACTCGACATGCATGCCCCCAGCGGAGTCGCTGGCGTGGAGCAGCGCGTGCTGGAGGCTTTCCTGGCTCAGCACTACACCGGCGTTGCGCCGCCGCCGGTGCTGGTGCTGGGCACCCCGGTGGCTGCGCACCTGATCGAACTGCTGACCGAGCAGAGCGGCATACGCCTGCACACGGTGCTGCACCCGCGTGAACACCGGCGTGCCTGGCTGGACATGGCGCAAAAAAACGCCGACCTGCAACTGGCGCGACTGTTGGCCGAGGAGGGCTCGCAACAGGCACGCACCCGTGCGCTGGCGCAAGCGCTCGACTTGCCCGAGGACGCGCTCGATCGCTTGCGTATCGAATGTTTCGACATCTCGCACACGGCGGGTGAATCGACCGTGGCTGCCTGCGTGGTGTTCGAGGGGCACAACATGCAGAGCGGGCAGTACCGGCGTTACCACATCGACGGCATCACCCCGGGCGATGACTACGCGGCCATGCGGCAGGTGCTGCAGCGGCGCTACGCCAAGCTGGCGCAGGCGGTGCGCGACGCTGCATCCGGCGAGTCGGGCCTCAACCGGCTGCCAGACATCGTGCTGATCGACGGTGGCCGGGGGCAGGTGGGCGTGGCACGCGAGGTGTTCGACGCACTGGGGCTGGATGTGGGGCGGCTGGTGGGCGTGGAAAAGGGCGCAGGCCGCAAGGTCGGCCTGGAGGAGCTGGTGTTCGCCGATGGCCGCGAGAAAATTTATCTCGGTGCCGACTCCGCCGCGCTCATGCTGGTGGCCCAGATACGCGACGAGGCGCACCGCTTTGCCATCACGGGCATGCGGGCGCAGCGGGCCAAGGTCCGCACGGGGGGCAGCAAGCTCGAAGGCATTGCCGGCGTCGGGCCCAAGAAACGTGCGCGCCTGCTGCAACGTTTTGGCGGTGTGCGTGGCGTGGCTGCCGCCAGTGTCGAAGACTTGGCAACCGTGCAAGGCATTTCGCGCGAACTGGCAGAAACCATATACCGCGCCCTGCGTTGATTACCCCCCATAATCGCGTCCATGTTCTTCAACCTGCCAACGCTGTTTACGTGGGCGCGCATTGCCGCCATACCTCTGATCGTGGTGGTGTTCTACTGGCCCGGCTTGGCCGAGCCCACGCAAAACCTGATCGCGACGGCGTTGTTCGTCCTGTTCGCGCTCACCGACTGGGCCGATGGTTATCTGGCCCGCAAGCTCAATCAGACTTCCGCCTTCGGGGCCTTTCTGGACCCGGTGGCCGACAAATTTCTGGTGTGTGCCTGCGTGCTGGTCTTGGTCCACCTGGGCCGTGCCGATGTGTTCGTGGCGCTCATCATCATAGGCCGCGAAATCGCCATATCCGCCTTGCGCGAGTGGATGGCCATGATCGGTGCCAACAAGAGCGTCGCGGTACACCGGGTGGGCAAGCTCAAGACCATGGTGCAAATGGTCGCCATCCCCTTTTTGCTGTATGACGGCATCGCCTTCGGCGTGATCGACACCCAAGTCTGGGGCACCGTGCTGATCTGGCTGGCGGCTGTGCTGACCGTCTGGTCCATGATCTATTACCTGCAAAAAGCCTTGCCCGAAATCCGGGCCAAGGTGCGCTGAGCCGGGCCGCTCGACATGGTGGGAAACGCTGCCGACAACTCGTGGCTGCGTGCCATGCCTTGGGTGTTCGTGCTGATCTGGAGCACCGGCTTCATCGTGGCGCGCTACGGTATGCCGCATGCGCCGCCCATGACCTTTCTCGCCTGGCGCTACGCGCTGTCCATCCTGTGTTTTCTGCTCTGGGTCTGGCTGGCCAAGGTGGCTTGGCCGAAAGACCGCAAGCAGTGGTTGCACCTCGCGGTGCTGGGCATACTGATGCACGCGGGCTACCTCGGCGGCGTGTGGGCAGCGGTCAAGGCTGGCATGGGTTCGGGCCTGTCGGCCCTGATCGTGGGTTTGCAGCCGGTACTGACCGCGATCTGGCTCGCGGCCATCGGCAGTGCCGCGACGCGCCGCCAGTGGCTCGGGCTGACCCTGGGTTTGACCGGCCTGGTGCTGGTGGTATCGAACAAGTTTGTCGCTGGCAGCGAAGGCGACACCGCGACCTGGCTCAACCTGTCGTTCGCTGCCATTGCCCTGGTCAGCATCACTATCGGCACCCTGTACCAGAAGCGCTTCGTGCAAGCTTGCGATGTGCGCAGTGCCAACGCCGTGCAGCTCATGGCCGCCTTGGCCGTGACGCTGCCGCTGGCGCTACTCGAAACCGAAGGCATGAGCTGGAATGGCGAGCTCATGGGGGCGATGGCCTGGTCGGTGCTGGCCCTCACCCTCGGCGGCAGTTCGCTGCTTTACCTGCTCATTCAGCGGGGTGCCGCAGCGTCGGTTGCGAGCCTGATGTATCTGGTGCCCCCTTGCACCGCGCTGCTGGCCTGGATGCTGTTTGGTGAACCCATCACCGTTTTCACCGTGCTGGGCATGGCGCTCACCGCGCTGGGCGTCAGTCTGGTGATACGGTTGCCCAAACGTTGATTTTTCTGCTTACCCACCATGAAAACCCATCGCATTGCCGTGATTGCCGGTGACGGCATCGGCCAAGAAGTGATGCCCGAAGGGCTGCGCGTGCTGCAAGCCGTGGCCTCGAAGTTCGACATCGGCCTGCAGTTCGACCACTTCGATTTTTCGAGCTGGCACTACTACGAGAAGCACGGCCAGATGCTGCCCGACGACTGGAAAGAGCAGATCGGCGGGCACGACGCCATTTACTTCGGTGCCGTGGGCTGGCCCGAGAAGATTCCAGATCACATCTCGCTCTGGGGTTCGCTGCTGCTGTTTCGGCGCGAATTCGACCAATACGTGAACCTGCGCCCGGCCCGGCTCATGCCCGGCGTGATCGCACCGGTGGTGCGGCGCGACGGCAGCCCGCGCCAGCCTGGCGAAATCGACATGCTGATCGTGCGCGAGAACACCGAAGGCGAGTACTCCAGCATCGGCGGGCGCATGTACCCCGGCACCGAGCGCGAGATCGTGATGCAGGAAACGGTGATGAGCCGCTACGGCGTCGATCGTGTGCTCAAGTTCGCCTTCGAACTGGCGCAAAGCCGCCCCAAAAAACACCTGACCAGTGCCACCAAGAGCAACGGCATCGCCATCACCATGCCCTACTGGGACGAACGCGTGGCCGCGATGAGCCTGGCCTACCCGGCGGTGTCGGTGGACAAATTCCACATCGACATCCTGACCGCCCACTTCGTGCAGCGCCCGGATCACTTCGACGTGGTGGTGGCGAGCAACCTGTTTGGCGACATCCTGTCCGACCTCGGGCCGGCCTGCACCGGCACCATCGGCATCGCGCCCAGTGCCAACCTCAACCCGACGCGCCAGCACCCTTCGCTGTTTGAGCCGGTACACGGCTCGGCCCCGGATATCGCGGGCAAGGGAGTGGCCAACCCGATCGGGCAGATCTGGTGCGGCGCGATGATGCTGGACTTTCTGGGCTACCGGGACGCGCACGACGCCGTGCTCGAGGCCATCGAGGCGGTGCTGGAGCCGGGCAGTGGCGGTCCGCGCACCCCCGACTTGGGCGGACGGGCCAGCACCCGGGACGTCGGACAGGCCATAGCCTCGGTGGTTCGCGTGTAGAATGCGCTCCACGACACAAGCAGGCCCATCGAGGGCAGATCGATGCGGCTAAAATGCCGTGGTTTCGTGCTGGCAAGGCGTTGCCAGACGCCGTCGGGCAACAGCGGTTTTTGCCAGTTTCGGTGGGGTGCTTAGCTCAGTTGGTAGAGCGGCGCCCTTACAAGGCGTAGGTCGGCGGTTCGAGCCCGTCAGCACCCACCACCCACCCAAGGCCAAGGCGAACGAGGGTTCGCCTTTTTCGTTTCAGGCAGTGCACCAAAATGTTTGACTTTTTTCGCAGCAACATCAAGCTTCTGATGGGCCTTCTCATGGTGTTGATCGTCCCTGCTTTTGTCCTGGTGGGGGTGGAAGGCTACGGCAACCTGGGTGAAAACCGCGACATCGTGGCCAAAGTGGGCCACACCGAGATCACGCGCCAGGAATGGGAAACGGCCCATGGCAACGAAATCGATCGGCTCGTCGCGTCCATCCCAGGTATCGAGCGCAGTTTGCTGGACAACGAGGCCAGCCGGTTTGCCACACTTGAAAGACTGATCAACCAGCGCATCCTCACGCTCGCTGCAGAACAGGGGTTGTTGATGGCGACCGATCAGCGCCTGGCCCTTGAATTGACGCAAGATCCGACGATTGCTTCGCTGCGCCGCCCCGACGGCACATTGGATGTCGAGCGCTATCAGCAATTGCTCAGTGCGCAGGGCATGACCCCGGAAATGTTTGAGGCGAGCGTCCGAGCCGATCTGACGCGCCAGCAGATCATGGCCGCCGTTTCTGGGTCGGTGTTTCTGACCCCCAAGGTGGCGAATCCCGCGCTCGATGCTTTTTTTGAACGTCGCGAAGTCCAGTTTACCCATTTCCGTCCCTTGGACTTCCGTTCCGAGGTTGAGGTGTCCGATGGCGACATTCAGGCTTTTTACGACCAGAATCCGCAGCTTTTCCAGGCGCCGGAGCAAGTGGACGTGGAATATCTGGTTCTGGAACTCAGCGCGATCGCCAGTCGGGTGTCGATCAGTGAATCCGATCTGCGAGATTTTTACGAGCAGAACCTAGCGAATCAATCGTTTCTGGAGCAGCGCCGAGCCAGCCACATTCTGCTGACCGTAAACCCCGGGGTCCCGGCGACCGATCGCGCAGCCGTTCGCGCTCAAGCCGAAAGCATCCTGGCCGAGTTGCGGGCCGCCCCTGAACGGTTCGCCGAACTGGCGCGCGCCCGCTCACAAGATCCGGGTTCAGCCGTCATGGGCGGTGATCTGGATTTCTTTGCCCGAGGTGCCATGGTTCGTCCCTTCGAGGACGCGGTATTTGCGCTGGAGCGCAACGCCATTTCAGAGGTCATTGAGACCGAGTTCGGTTTTCACATCATTCAACTGACCGATATTCGCCAGCCCCCGGCTGAGCCGTTTGAATCTGCTCGTCCTCGCCTCGAGCAGGAGTTGCGCCAGCAGCTTTCCCAGCGTCAGTTTGCTGCAGCCGCTGAAGAATTCAGCAACCGGGTGTTTGAGGAATCCGATACGCTCGCGCCTGCCGCCGAGGCTTTGGGGCTGACCATCACGCGTGCAAACGGTGTGTTGCGTACAGGCCCACTGGACGCAGGACGCCATGCCGTGCTGGCCAACCCGCAGGTTTTGCAATCGCTCTTTTCGTCGGACTCCCTTCGCACTCAACGCAATATTGAAGCCATTGAAGTCGGTGCCAACCGACTGGTTTCGGCTCGTGTCATCGAGCACCGCCCGTCCCGCTTGCAGGGGATTGACGAAGTTCGCAGTCTGGTGCGTGAGCGGCTGATTCAGCAACGATCGCTGGACAAGGCCCGCGCCAAAGCCCAGGAGCAACTGGCATTGTGGCGCGACGGGGCGTCGGCGGAGCTTCAGCAGCCTGTGGTGATTTCTCGTCTGCAAGATCAGAATCTGCCCGCGCCCGCCTTGACAGCGGCCTTGTCGGCCAGCGCTGGCCCATCCACTGCGGCCTGGACGCAAGCTGACCTCGGGCCTGAAGGTGTCCTCGTCATTCGTGTCAATCGTGTGTTGCCACGCGAAACGCCCGATGCGGTTCAGGCCAGCTTGGAGCGTGACCAGATGGCCGAACTCTGGGGCCAGGCCGAGATGGAGGCTTACCTCCAGTCGCTTCGTGCACGTTTTGGCGTGGAGATTTTGGCCACTCGTACGTCGGCTGATTCCTGAAATGCCTGAAAACGGCCTTGGTTCGAGCTATAATTCAAGACTTCGGTGGCTGTAGCTCAGTTGGTAGAGTCCAGGATTGTGATTCCTGTCGTCGTGGGTTCGAGTCCCATCAGCCACCCCAAAACAATCAAGCACTTAGCGCAGAAATCCCTAAGTGCTTTTTCTTTGTGCGCGTCGATCTAAGGGCGGATGTAAGACGATTCGCTGGGCACAGCCCCACCCTCCAGCAATACGGTGGCATGCACAGCGGCTACATGTCTCATCCGGGACGATTGCGCAGGGCCGCGATTCATGAACCGATCTGTCACACACTTGGCCGCTCATACCGCCTGCTGGGTTCGGCAGGCTGCTGCGGTGTGCGTGTTGCGCACCCTGATGCGCCGCCTCCTATGCGCCTGGCTGGTTTTTGCGCTTGCATGCGCCGCCAACGCCTCGGAGCTTGCTGAAATTCGCGGCCGAGTGGTGGCCGTTGCCGATGGAGACACGCTGACCGTGCTGGATGCGCAGCGCAACGCCCAGCAACGGGTCAGGCTCCAGGGTATCGACGCTCCCGAAGGGCGGCAGCCTTACGGGCGGCGCGCTCGTCAGTATCTGGCAGATCTGGTGCACCAGCAGGAGGTGAGGGTGAGTGTGGATAAAGTGGATCGTTTCGGTCGTGTGGTGGGTGTGCTCTACCTGCAGGACGAGGACATCAACCAGCGAATGATTCAATCGGGCCTGGCCTGGCACCTGCGCCCATACGCGCACGAGCAGACGCGAGCGAAGCGTCGGGCCTACGCTGCAGCAGAGCAGCATGCCCGACGTGAACGACTCGGCCTGTGGGCGGATCCGAACCCGGTCGCGCCTTGGGAGTTCAGGCGGGATCAGCGACGCTGATGATCAGAGTCGCCGAAACACCCCGACCACCACGCCAAGCACCTCCAGCGACTGGTGGGCGATGAGGTCGGGGTAGTCTGGATTGGCTGGCTTCAGGACCCAGCCATTGCCCGACTGGAGCGGATAGATGTACTTGACCGTCATTTCGTTGTCCAACAGGGCTACCACCACGTCGCCTGATTTCGTGGGGCGGTTGCGCTCGACCACCAGCATGTCACCTTCGAGCATGCCGGCACCTTGCATCGAGTCGCCCCGGACACGGCAGAACACCGTGCGGTCCGGGTGCCGGATCAGGTAGTCTTCCACCCCCACCATCTCAAGGCCTGATGTCTGGTCTTCTTCCTGGGGGAGTCCGGCACGGACTTTGCCCATGACGGGGAGTGCAAAAAAGGCAGGCGTCGGTGCAATCCGGCCATCGACTCTTTCAAGGTATCCGGCATCGACGAGACGCCCCACGACTTTAAAAACGCCGCCGGATGAAGCAAGCCCCAGCACGTCCGCCAGCTTGGCCATGGAAGGAAAGGCTTTGTGCTCTTTCCAGTAAATGCGCAATGCGTCGAGGTGTTTTTTGTCGGCCATGATTCACTTCAGGTGAATGAATGACCACAATGGTAGCGAATTTGCTTACCGGTTGTCTACTCGGGGTGTCGAGGTGACTGGTCAGGGGCATGCCAGCCGCAGCCAAGCGGGTCCGTGCAGACGTTTTCAAGCGGTTGCCTGCGCGAGCGGCAAAGCGCGTACAGTATGCCATCTAGACTTCATCTCCGACTTATGGCTCAGCCTGTGCTTCCGCATAATCCCGCCTATATCCAGCAATGGATGGATGAACACCGCATCACCGAAGTGGAGTGTCTGATCCCTGACATGGCCGGGCAGGCACGCGGCAAGATCGTCCCGCGGCACAAGTACAACCCGGCCGTGGGTCTGCGGCTTCCCGAAGCAGTGCTGACCATGACCGTCACGGGGGACTACCCGGAAAAGGATTTCACTTCCGTGGCAGATGGCGATATGGTCCTGATGCCAGATGCCACCTCCCTGCGCCCGGTTCCCTGGGCCAAGGAGCCGACGGCCCAGATCATTCACGACTGTTACCGCTTCGACGGCTCCGAAACGCCCTTGTCGCCCCGCAATGTGCTGCGGCGCATGATCAAACTGTACGAAAACGAGGGCTGGAAGCCGGTCATCGCTCCGGAAATGGAGTTTTACTTGGTGCAGGTCGAGCCCGACGAAGACATTCCCCTCAAACCTCCGGTGGGCCGCACCCGGCGCACGGAAGCGGGCATGCAGAGCTTTTCGATTGACTCGGTCAACGAATACGATGACATTTTTGACGTCATGTATGACTGGTGTGAGGCTCAGGGGATCCAGCTCGATACCCTGATTCACGAAATGGGCACGGCCCAGATGGAGATCAACCTCGACCATGGGGACCCTCTGCCTTTGGCCGATCAGGTGTTTCTGTTCAAACGAACCGTGCGTGAGGTCGCCATTCGCCACAACATGTACGCCACATTCATGGCCAAGCCGATGCAGGGCCAGCCTGGCAGTGCGATGCACATCCATCAGAGCGTGGTGTCCGCATCAACCGGTAAAAACATTTTCAGCGGGCCCAGCGGTGAGGCTTCGGACGATTTTCTTCACTTCATCGGGGGGTTGCAGACCTATCTGCCGGCGGCCACAGCCGTCTTTGCGCCTTACGTCAACTCCTACCGGCGCCTTTCGCGCTTCACGTCGGCCCCGATCAATCTGAGTTGGGGGTACGACAACCGAACCTGCGGTTTGCGAGTGCCTCATTCAGGGCCGGAAGCCCGGCGGGTGGAAAATCGGCTCGCCGGTGTCGATGTGAATCCCTATCTGGCCATTGCAGTGAGTCTGGCCTGCGGCTATCTGGGCATGAAGCAGCGCATTCGCCCGACGGCCCCGACCACCGGCAGTGCGTATGAGCAGCCTCACCAGTTGCCGCGGCATCTGGATGATGCGATCGAACGGTTGACCGCCTGCCAGCCACTGGCCGAACTGTTTGGCGAGCACTTCCTGGCAACCTACGGTGCCATCAAGGAAACCGAGTACCAGGAGTATTTCGACGTGGTCAGCCCCTGGGAGCGGCGGTTCCTGTTGCTGAGCGTGTAAGCCGCACCCAGCCCAGGCTCACCACGCTGGACGCGACCTGGGCACCCCCGGCGACTGTTGAACAAAAATGGCAAGATGCTGTTTAGTGCGCATTCACCAGCACCAGTTTGCCCTTGACCTGTCGGCTTGCCATGATGGCGTAAGCTTGGGGAAGTGCCTCCATGGGCAGGGTCTGATCAATCACTGGCTTGATCTTGCCTTGCAAATACCACTGCGCCAGCGTGTGCAGCATCGCCGCATTGCTTTGAGGTTCCCGCTTGGCGAATTCACCCCAGAACACGCCCACCACGGAAGCTCCCTTGAGCAGCGGCAGGTTGAGGGGCAGGCTGGGAATGGGGCCGGATGCAAAGCCGATCACCACGTACCGGCCACGCCACGCTATCGAGCGAAAGGCCGGCTCTGCAAAATCGCCACCGACGGGGTCGTAGATGACGTCAGGGCCTCGGCTGCCGGTGGCCTCTTTGATGGCGTCGCGCAATGAGCCGTTCGGGGTGTGTTCGCTGTAATTGATGGTTGCGTGCGCCCCTTGGGCCAGGCAAAGTGCGCATTTGTCCGCGCTTGAGGCTGCAGCAATCACACGAGCCCCGGCTTCACGAGCGATTTGTATCGCCGCCGTCCCCACGCCGCCTGCGCCCCCCAGCACCAGTATCGTCTCGCCCGCCTTCAGGGCTGCCCGGTCGATCAGGGCGTGATAGGACGTGGCGTAGGTCATGACGAACGCTGCGGCATCGACCAAGTCGAAACCCGGCGGCAGGGGCATGCACAGCGCTGCCGGGGCCAGCGTGTGGGTGCCAAATCCGCCGGTTCCGCTCAGGCAAGCGACCGGCTGGCCCACATGCAGGTGCTTGACTTCTGTCCCCACCGCACTGATGATGCCCGCGTATTCGGCGCCGGGCACGAAGGGCAGGGCGGGTTTGATCTGGTATTTGTTCTGAACGATCAGCAAATCAGGGAAGTTCAGGCTGGCGGCTTTGATCTCGATCAGCACCTCGCGGGGTCCGGGTTCCGGGGTCGGCTGGTGTTTCCAGTTCAGGGCTTCAACGCCCACGGGGTTCTCACAAAGCCAGGCTTGCATACCAGAGTCTCCTTGTTGAATCAGCAGAGCGAATCATAGGAAGGACGCGGGCTTGATGCGAGCGGCGCTTGTCTCTGTGGTGACGGCCTACAATCCAGAACAATGAACATTCTTCTGTCCAACGACGATGGCTACCAGGCACCCGGCATTCAGGCGCTGTACGAGGCACTGCAAGACTTGGGCTCGGTCGAGGTGGTGGCACCGGAGCACAACAACAGCGCCAAATCGAATGCGCTGACGCTCCATTCCCCGCTCTATGTACACAAGGCCCATAACGGTTTCCGGTACGTCAATGGCACCCCGGCCGACTGCGTTCACATTGCGCTGACCGGTCTGCTCGGTTACCTCCCTGACCTGGTGGTCTCGGGCATCAACAACGGTGCCAACATGGGCGACGACACCATTTACTCCGGCACCGTGGGCGCGGCCATGGAAGGCTACCTGTTTGGGGTGCCAGCGATTGCGTTTTCCCAAACCGAAAAAGGCTGGCGCCACCTGGATGCGGCGGCCGCCAAAGCGCGTGAACTGGTGCAATTTCTGGCACCGTCCATCCAGGCGCATCGCCAGGCCGCGGACGGGGGGCACCACGAGCCCTGGTTGCTCAACGTCAATATGCCTTGCGTTCCGCTGGCTGACATGCAGGGGTTCAAGGTGGCACGACTGGGGCGTCGCCATGCTGCCGAGCGTGTCATCACCCAGGTCAATCCGCGTGGTGAAACCATGTACTGGATCGGTGCGGCTGGCCCAGCCAAGGACGATGCCGAGGGCACCGATTTCCATGCCACCACGCTGGGCCATGTAACGATTACGCCTTTGCAGATCGACCTGACCGACCATTCACGGCTGGCCTATTGGGGGCAGACTGCGGCTCAGATGACCCAGCGGCAGACTTCGACACAACCCTGGCTACTGAGTCAGACCCAGGAGCCACAGTCGCGGTGAGCCGACCCTCAGCGCCCAGACCGGGTTTCCCAGCCCAGTTGCCCGGATGGATTTCACGGCAGGCTAGGGCTTCGTCCCCTTCGGGTGCGTCACGACCGAGTCCCGGAAGGGGGGCTGCCATCCCGACGGTGCCCACCGGTGCGGGCCTGGATTCACAGGCTGTACGGATGGCGATGGTCCACAAACTGGTCGAACAGGGCTTGCGTCACCCACTTGTGGTGCAGGCGTTTTCTCGGATTGAACGGCATCGGTTCGTCGATTCGGCGCTGATTGCCCAGGCCTACGAGGACACGAGCCTGCCCATTGGTCTCGGGCAGACCATCTCCAAACCCAGCGTCGTGGCGCGCATGCTGGAACTGCTGTGCTTGGGGCACGACAAACCTATGGGTCGGGTGCTCGACATCGGAACGGGATGCGGTTACCAGGCGGCGCTACTGAGCCATGTTGCCCAAGAGGTGTACAGCATGGAGCGACTCAAGGGGCTGCATGAAAAAGCCCGGGAAAACCTTCGCCCGCTGCGCATTCCGAATGTGCACCTGATTCTGGGCGATGGCATGCAGGGTTTTCCGGCAGGTGCCCCGTATGCTGGGATCGTGGCAGCAGCGGGTGGGCTGGATCTGCCCCGTACCTGGCTGGAGCAACTGGCTGTCGGGGGCCGTCTCGTGGCCCCGGCTGAACTTGCTCCTGGCCAGCAAAGTCTGGTGGTGGTGGAGCGTACGCCGACCGGATTCGCTCGTCAAATCCTTGAGGCGGTCTGTTTTGTTCCCCTAAAATCAGGGGTGGCCTGACCATCCGGGGGGGTGTGCCGGGCTCTTTGATTCCCGTGAGGTACTGCATGAATGAAAATCGAGCCCTTTCAAGGCTGAGTCAGGGTTGGGTGCTTCCAGCCATCGTGTCGGTGGCTATGCTGGTCGGCTGTGCAGCGCCTCGGCAGCCAGCCCAGAGGGCGCCCGTGATGGATCGTTCGGCGGTACCGGCTTCTTCGGCAACGACCCAGCCCCTGCCACCCGGTGCCGAAAACGCCGGTCGCCCGGGCTTCTACACCGTTCGCCCTGGCGACACCCTGATCCGCATCGGGCTCGAAACCGGCCAGAGCTGGCGCGATATCCAGGCATGGAATGGATTGGTCAATCCGGACCGCATTGAAGTCGGGCAGGTGCTGCGCGTTGCGCCGCCTGAGCCCGTTGCCGCCAGCCCTGCCAGCGAGCCTGACATGGCTCAGGGAACGGCAACCCAGCCCATCGCCGCCTCGCGTGCACCCAGCCGACCGTTGACTGATACCTCTGCCGCCCCAGCCCCGACGGCGTCTCCCACACCTACCACGACACCCGCCCCGACAGCCCCCCCCGTCGCTGCGAACGAAAATGTTCAGTTTATCTGGCCAGCGAATGGTCCAGTGATTGCGCCCTTCGATGAAGTGCGCAATCGGGGGGTCGGCATTGGCGGGCGTGCGGGCGATCCGGTCCTCGCTGCTGCAGACGGTCGCGTGGTCTATGCCGGTGCGGGACTGCGTGGCTACGGAAATCTGATCATCCTGAAGCATAACAACACCTTCCTCACGGCCTATGCCCACAATCAGGCCTTGCTGGTGCGTGAAGATCAGACCGTGCGTCAGGGGCAGCCGATTGCCCAGATGGGCAGCAGCGATGCTGATCGGGTCAAGCTGCATTTCGAGGTTCGCCGACAAGGTCGTCCGGTAGACCCGATGAACCATTTGCCGGCGCGCTGATGTCGGTGCCTCGGATGACTACTGGGGCGACTGAGTGCGCCCGGCCGGGTGACTGGCTCGAAGTGACTTCGATGGACCTCGATGCCCAGGGCGTTGCTCGGCGCCCTGACGGCAAAGTGGTGTTCATCGACGGGGCGCTGCCGACCGAATGGGTGTCGGCCCAGACGCACCGACGCAAGAATCAGTGGGAACAGGCCACCCTCACCGACATTCACCAGGCTTCACCCCTACGGGTAGCCCCCCGCTGTCCTCATTTTGGTCTGCATGCGGGGGCGTGTGGTGGCTGCAAGATGCAGCATCTCGATCCCTCGGCGCAGGTGGCCATGAAGCAGCGTGTCCTGGAGGACAACCTCTGGCACCTGGCCAAAGTCCGCCCGCAAACCGTTGTGCGCCCAATTGCCGGACCGGCCTGGGGCTACCGTCACCGTGCCCGCCTGTCGGTGCGGTACGTGCACAAAAAAGGGGAGGTCCTGATCGGCTTTCATGAGCGCAAGAGCCGCTACGTTGCCGACATGGGCGAATGTCATGTTCTGCCCGCGCATGTCGATCGTTTGCTGCTCCCCTTGCGCTGCCTGATCGGCAGTCTTCAGGCGCGTGAAACCTGCCCGCAAATCGAGCTCGCTGTGGGGGATGACGTGACCGCATTGGTGTTGCGGCACCTCGATCCCTTGAGTGATCGCGATCTCGATCGGCTGCGTGCGTTTGCGGCCCGCCACTCCGTGGACGGTCACTGGATTCAATGGTGGCTGCAGCCCAAGGGGCCCGACACAGTGCATCTGCTCGATCCGTCTGCCGCGCAACCAGAACTGGCCTATACCTTGCCTGAGTTTGGCATCCGGATGCCTTTCAAGCCGACCGACTTCACGCAGGTCAACCCGTACATCAACCAGGTACTGGTCAGCCGGGCCTTGCGCCTGCTGGACGTGCGCCCTCATGAGCGCGTGATTGACTGGTTCTGCGGATTGGGCAATTTCACGTTGCCTTTGGCCACACAGGCGCGAGAGGTGCTGGGAATCGAAGGCAGTGAGCCGCTGGTGACTCGCTCCCGTGATAACCTGGCTCGGCACGAGTCAGCAAACGGCTCGCTCGCGCCTACGCAGTTTGTGGCACGCAACCTGTTTGAGTTGACCCCTGAAATACTGGTGGCTCAGCAGCACGCAGACAAATGGCTGGTGGATCCTCCACGAGAGGGTGCCTTTGCCCTAGTCAAGGCGCTGGCAGATCTACATCAATCCTCACTGACGGGCAGGATGAATGGCGCAGGCACCTGGCACCCGCCCCAGCGCATCGTGTATGTCAGCTGCAACCCGGCCACCTTGGCCCGCGATGCGGGATTGATCGTTCACCAGGCGGGCTACCGCTGCGTCGCAGCGGGTGTGGTGAATATGTTCCCCCACACGGCGCACGTGGAGAGTATCGCCGTGTTTGAGCGAGCCTAACCCACGAGAGATTCAGCTCGTGGGTGTCCCGGGGGGTGGTGGTGGCGTCACGATTTCTTCGCCCGGACTGACTGCGGGTGGTGAGGGAGGACGCGCCGGTGCGGGCATCCCTTCAACCTCGTTTTCTCGCATGTACTCGTCCATTTCGCGCCAGCCATCAAAGATGGCTGACCGGGAGATGCGAGGGTTGGATGCATGACAGTCTTCGATGCTGCGAACAGCATGCCGACAAGCTGCTCCGATGGCTCGGCCTTCTGCTTCTCTTTTGGCGTTCGCCATCCCTGGGGTTTCAATGCCCAGGGCATCACAGCCGGTCAGGAGCACGCTGGCCGACAGAGCCAAAGGCAGCCAGCCAGCATGGATGGAAAAAGCTCGGGCACGCATACTGCAATTCTGACGGTGGCGGGATGTAGCGTCCCGATGAAAAAGGGGGCAAGTGCCCCCCAATTCACTGACGGGATCGTTGGCGATTACTCTTGGTCGCCGCTCATCAGGCCCAGCAGTATCAGCAGGCTCTGGAAGATGTTGAACAGACTCAGGTAAAGCGCCACGGTGGCGGTGATGTAGTTGGTTTCGCCGCCATCGGTGATGCGCTTGAGGTCCACCAGCAAGAAGGCGCTGAAGACGCCTATCGCCATCACGCTGATCACTGCCATGGCGATGGGGCTGCCGACAAACACGTTGATGATGGCACCCACCATGATCACGAGCGCACCGACGAACAGCCACTTGGCCAAGCCTTCGAGGTCGCGTTTGATGATGGTCGAGAGGTTGGCCATGACCAGGAACACGACGGCTGTACCACCAAAGGCGGTCATGACCAAGTCGGAACCGTTGCGCATGCCCAGCACCATGGCCAGCAGGCGCGACAGCATCAGGCCCATGAAGAAGGTGAAGGCCAGCAGGACTGCCACGCCGGCTGCGGAGTCCTTGGTCTTGTTGATGGCGTAGAGGAAACCGAAAGCGCCTGCGAGGAAAACGATCAGGCCCAACCCGCCCGACAGCGACGCCGTGATGCCGGTGGCCACGCCGATCCAAGCCCCCAGCACGGTGGGGACCATGCTGAGCGCCAGCAGCCAATAGGTGTTGCGTAGCACCTTGTTGCGCTGCTGTGACGACACCGTGGTGCCGAAACGGCCAAAACTGGGGCTGGGTTGGTTCATGGCTCGAACTCCTCGTTGAATGCACAAAATTCTATAAGCAAATTGGCTTACGATGTGCATGACCTCGATTTTTTAGGAAAGTTCATGAAAACCAAGTACGTGCTGGAACTGGCCGATGTCAAGGCGATTGCCGCAGCGGCCGAGGCCTTTGCCTTGAAACACCAATGGGCGGTGACGATTGCGATCGTCGATGACGGTGGCCACCTGCTCTGGTTGCAGCGACTCGATGGTGCCACGCCGATTTCTGCCCACATCGCGCCCGCCAAAGCGCACACGGCGGCGCTGGGTCGGCGCGAGAGCAAGATTTACGAGGACGTGATCAACCAAGGGCGCACCTCGTTTTTGAGTGCGCCGGGCATACAGGGCATGCTCGAAGGCGGCGTTCCCCTCTTCAAAGAGGGGTACTGCATCGGTGCCGTGGGTGTCAGTGGCGTGAAGTCGAACGAAGACGTGTTGATCGCCAAAGCCGGGATCGCTGCCATCGGGCTTTGATCCCCCGCCGGGCTGCGGTTCAAGGTTCGGTCACAAACGCCAGTTGGCGCAACCCCGACCGCTGGGCAGTGGCCAGCACCTGGGCCACGTATTCGTAGCGGGCTGCCCGGTCGCCAGCAACATGCACGTCGGGCTGAGGGTCGGCTTGGGCTGCCTGGCGCATCCGGTCGGCCAGCTCGAGCGAGCTGATCGGGGTCTGGTTCCAGTGGATGGTGCCGTCGGCGGCCACCGTCAGGCGAATCGCCTCGGGCCGCTTTGGCTCTGCACGGGCGGCGGTCTGCGGCAGTTGCACCTGCACCGTATGCGTCATGACGGGCACGGTGATCATGAACACAATCAACAAGACGAGCATGACGTCGATCAGCGGGATCATGTTGATCTCGCTCATCAGGTTGCCGTCGTCTTCTGGGGCGCTGGAAAAAGCCATGATGTGGTAACTCAAGCGTGTTTGATCGGGCGCACGTTGCTGGCGTTGACGCGGTCGGTTACGCCGACGCGAGCGCCGGTGACGAAGTAAGCGTGCAGGTCGTGGGCGAAACGGTTGAGTTTGTGCAACAAGGATTTGTTGCCACGCACCAAGGCATTGAAGCCCAGCACGGCAGGGATGGCCACCACCAGCCCGAGCGCCGTCATGATCAGTGCCTCGCCGATAGGCCCGGCCACTTGGCCGATGCTGGCGCTGCCACTGGCGCCTATGCCCAGCAGGGCATGGTAGATGCCCCACACCGTCCCAAACAGCCCCACAAAGGGAGCCGTGGAACCCACCGACGCGAGGATGACCATGCCCGATTGCAAACGGGTGGTGACGTCGTCGATGGTGTTGCGCAGCGAACGGCTCACCCATTCGCTCACATCCAGACTGTCATGCAGTTGCCGATGGGGTTCGCCGTTCTTGTGGAGGATGTGGCTGGCGGCCTCACGCCCTTGCAAGGCCAGCAGATGAAAGGGGTTGTTTTCGGCTGGACTGAGTTGGTTTAACCCCTCGGCAAAGTCCTGACTGTGCCAGAAGGACTCCACCTGCCGGGCTTGTGCCTGGTGCCGCCGCAAAGTCAGGGTTTTGAGGGCGATGACCACCCAGCTTGCCACCGACATCAGCAGCAAAATGACGGCGACCGTGCGGATGACCCAGTCACCCTGTTGCCACACGTGGCCTAAGCCGAACGGTATATCCATCGATGCATCACTCCAGAACAAAATGTATGGGAACGTGGAACCACATCGCTTGCGGCACGCCGTTGCGTGTGCCGGGCAGGTAGCGCCAACTCAAAACGGTGTGCAAGGCGGCCTCGTCCAGTCGGGTGTAGCCGCTGGAGGTGTTGATTTCGGCTTGGGATGCAGAGCCATCGACTTCGATGCGTACCCGCACGACCACCTTGCCCTGCTCCCCGAGCCGTCGGCTCAAGGGGGGGTAGCGGGGCGGGGGGTTGTTGAGGTGGCTGGCGGCGGTCGAGGGCAGTTGCAACTCAGGCACCGAGGGAGCTCCGGTGCGCGAGGTGG
>DBAZ01000023.1:7643-22905 GCA_002291945.1 Tepidimonas sp. UBA997 | reverse complement strand
CCGGTGTGGCCGACATGGCCGATATGGCCGGTGCTGGCCGGTGGGCCTGCCGCAGCAGCCGACCCGTCGGCCCATCGTGCTTCGATGGCCCCAGACGTGGCCCCAGCCGTGGCCACTACACCCTGAGCTTCAGCGCCCTGCGGGTAAGCGGCGCTCTG
This sequence comes from Tepidimonas sp. UBA997, assembly GCA_002291945.1. Lineage (GTDB taxonomy): Bacteria > Pseudomonadota > Gammaproteobacteria > Burkholderiales > Burkholderiaceae_C > UBA997. The sequence goes on along the minus strand of DBAZ01000023.1, from coordinate 22,747 downwards.
CGTCGGTGTGGGTGGGGTTGCTGGCGCTGTCGCGGCAACCGTGTGTGTGGACGTGGTGGGCGCGGGCCTGGCTGACGGCACGGGCGCGGCAACCGTGTATGTGGGCGCTGGCCTGGCCGACGGCGCTGGCGCGGCAGACCTGAGTGCCTGCTGCGGGGGGCGGAATGGGTGGCGGAATGAGGGGCAAGCAGCCCGACCGTCAGCACCGATGGGGCGGATACCACGGGGCTGGGGCGATGTTGCAGACCGCTTTCCAGCAAGGCGATGACGCCTGCATGCGCAGCAAGCACCAAGGTCACGACGACCAGAGGTTGGGCAGGGCGCAAGGGCATGTTGGGGGAGGCGAGTTGCTCATGGCTTCAGAATCCACCACCCCAGACCGACGACAAGCAGCAGAGCGATGACTACAGAGAGCAGCATGGATTGTATGAAAAATCGCCGAACAATAAGCAAATGAGAATCATTACGCTCTGCAGGGAAAAATTAAGCCGGTGTCCAGACCGGCTGGGCAGTCTCTTGACTGAGGTGCGCAGTCGCTTGCCGGCCCAAGCATTCGGACCAGATGCGACGGGCCGCACATTCACATTTTCCGCATTGCGTGGCGACGCCGTGCTCCAACTGGATGTCATCAAAGCCTGCGCCTTGCTGGGCGCAGAAAGCAATGGTTTTGTCACTGACTCGGTGGCAGACACAAACGATCATGATCACTCCTGTTGCGCTAATGATAATGATTCGTGTTGAAAAGTCAAGCGCTGCACGGCATAGGCCTCGACAAAAAAATTCGAAGCAGTAAACCCCGAGGCAGAAAAAAAGCGCCCTGAAGGCGCTTTCGGTGGCACAGGCAGGGGAGAGGCTTACTCGACGCCGCCCATGATGCTTTGCTGGTAGTTGAGCACACCCACTTTTTCGATCAAATCGAGCTGGGTTTCCAAGAAGTCGATGTGTTCTTCGGTGTCGTCCAGAATGCCGAGCAGCAAGTCACGGGAAACGTAGTCGCGCACCGACTCGCAGTGAGCCATGCCTTCCTTGATGGTTGCTTGCGCGGCACGCTCCAGAGCGAGATCGCAGGTGAGTATCTCTTTCACGCTTTCGCCAATGTGGAGCTTGCCCAAGTCCTGCAGGTTGGGCAGGCCGTCGAGCATGAAGATGCGATCCATCAGGCGATCGGCGTGCTTCATCTCACCGATCGATTCTTCGTACTCGCGTTTGGCCAGTTTGTCGAACCCCCAATGCTTGAGCATGCGGTAATGTACGAAGTACTGGTTGATGGCAGTGAGCTCGTTCTTGAGCTGTGCTTGCAGATGACTGATGACCTGTGTATCGCCCTTCATGGCAGACTCCTAGTGGTGTTGCTTCTTCGATTTTCCCTCCAAGGCCGTTGTTTTGTCCAGCCGCGTGTTGCGCAGTGTCACACAAAGCTGATAGATTGGTAGGCATGAGTACCTCATCCAAACCCGCTGCGCCTGCTCAGACCCACAAGCGTGCGCATGAACGGCGTCAACCCACGGCGGCGGCACCGGAACATGCCATTGACGCCCAGACCATGGTGCAGATGGCGCACTGGTCGGCGGGGATTTCACCCATTTCACTCGCCTTGGCCTGGACAGACTGGGCCTTGCACTTGGCGACCTCTCCCGGTTCGCAAAACCGGCTCATGCAGCAGGCGCTGCAGTCGAGTCTGGCCTGGAGTCAGGACGCCACCCGTGCCCTGGTGAATACCGGCTTCGGGCGGCCAGACCCGCAAGCCAGCCCGGCACCGTTGCCACTCGACCAAGTGCTGGCCGAAGACAGCCGCTATGCCGCTGCCGAATGGCAGGGGTGGCCTTGGCGCCCGCTGGCTACCGCCAACAAGGCGTGTGAAGCCTGGTGGAAGTCGGCCAGCAGCTTGCGCGGCATGCAGAACCACAGCCGACATCAGATGGATTTTTATGGTCGCCAGTTGCTCGACATGATGTCGCCCGGCAATTGCCTGCTGACCAATCCGCAGGCCCTCAACGACGCGCTGCGCACTGGCGGCAAAACCCTGGCGCAAGGCTGGCAACTGGCGCTGCAAGACTGGAAAGCCCGCCAGGAACTCGCCGCCGGACGGTCGCCCGAACACGAGATCGGCCCTGGGCGCGGACTGGCCATGACCCCCGGCGAGGTCGTCATGCGCAACGATCTGGTGGAACTGATCCAGTACACACCCACCACGCCACAGGTGGAAGCGGAGCCGGTGCTGATCGTGCCCTCCTGCATCATGAAGTACTACATCCTCGATCTGTCGCCGCACAACTCGCTGGTGCGCTGGCTGGTCGGGCAAGGGCACAGCGTGTATATCGTGTCGTGGCGCAACCCGGATCAATCCGACGCCCTGCTGGGCATGGAAGACTATGTGCTCGAAGGGGTGCAGGCACCGCTGGCCCATATCCACCACGCCACGGGCAGCCCCATTCACCTGATGGGCTATTGCCTGGGCGGGACGTTGGCGGCCATTGCCGCTGCCGCCATGGGGGGCGTTGCGCAACAAGCAACGGCGCCGCGGCTGGCTAGCCTGAGCCTGCTGGCGGCTGAAGTGGACTTTACCGAGCCGGGCGACATGGGCGTGCTGATCGACGAGGCTCAGGTGCGGCTGCTCGAAGACATGATGGCGGCACGGGGCTTTCTGACCGGGCGCCAGATGGCGGCATCGTTTCAGTTTCTGCATGCTCGCGATCTGGTCTGGTCGAGCCAGACGCGGCGCTGGCTGATGGGGCAGGACGAAGTGCCCAACGACCTCATGATCTGGAACGCCGACGTGACCCGGCTGCCCGCCGTGATGCACAGCCAGTACCTGCGCCATTGTTTCCTGAACAACGACCTCGCCGAAGGCCGTTACCTGCACGAGGGGGAGCCGATTTCGCTGCGCGACATCCGGGTGCCGGTTTTTGCCGTGGGCACGGTGAAAGACCATGTGGCACCTTGGCGTTCGGTGTACAAGATACACCGGCTGGTCTCGGTGGATGTGACCTTCGCCCTCACCAGCGGCGGCCACAACGCCGGGATCGTGTCGGAGCCGGGGCGTCCGCGCCGCCAGTACCAATGGCTGCAAAGCCCCGCCAGCTCGATTTGGCGCACCCCGGACGAATGGGTTGCGCTGGCCCCACATCACGAGGGGAGCTGGTGGCCCGCGTGGTCTGGCTGGCTCAAAGCCCAGGGTTCTGGCCAACTGCAGCCGGCGCGCCAGCCGCCCAAGGATGCGGAGCTGGGTTCGGCACCGGGCCACTACGTGTTTGTGCGCTACAGCGATTAGCGCCAAACGTGAAAGACGACCCGCCTAGGCGGGTGAGAGCTTGGCTTGACGCCATGAGCGATGGCGATCGTTGTTCGGCATCACGATTTGACCACAGGAGTGAAATCAGACCACTGTTCGATACGGAAGGCGCGAATGTCGCGCACCGATGGTGGGAACCACGTCCGAGTGCGCAGCGCCTGAATGGCAAGGAACAGATTTGCCATGTTCTCGTCGTTGGTGACGTACAAGCTGCCTTGTAGACGCCGGAAACCATGCTCACCGAGCACTGCGCCAATTTCGGTGTATGCCTGTGTCACGCCTTTCGGGTGCTGTTTTTCAGTTTCGGCCACCACCAAGTCAAAAGCAATCGCGTACATCAGTGCGCATCCGGGTCGTCGTTCAAGTGTGTCCAGCGGTACTCCGCTTTTTCGCCGGTTTCGATCAGCGTGACCTCAATCAGCCAGTCGCCATCATCCAACTCGCGCAGGGCGTGGCCAACCTCGTACTTCGGGCCGAATGGCCCAAAACTCTTGATTCGACCGACTGGGATGGCGGGCGGTGTAATGGTTGCTTGCATGGCGTTACTCCCACGAAGAAGGCTCAAGCAAGTGCCCGTGCCTTGCTGATTGCGACTTGAACTTCCCGACGATGGCGCGAGCTTCGTGCCGACTGGCGACTCACCGCTGCGGTTCATTTTTGAAGCCGCAAAGGCTCGGCTCCTCAGTCGGGACCAAACGGGCTCGCAAATTCCCGCGCTGCCATCTCAAGCCCTAATGAACAATCTCGGTTCAACCAACGACGACCATTCGAAGTATAAGTGGCGCGGTGCCGCTTGTCAGAAAGCCTGTCAGAAAGTACATGCGATTGCTCATGTCCAGCAGGTTGCTGGGATTTTGAAAGTTGGCGATGCACGGCCTGCGTCTGGCCCACAGCACGGCCAGCGGCGCTCAGTGGCGTTCAGCGGTGTTCAGCGGCTGGCAAAACGCGACGCCAGCAGCTTGCGTGCCAGTTTCGGGTCTATGGGCCAGGGTTCGCTTTCGAGTTGAGCGGCGAGCATTTCGCCCACGAGTACCGACAGGGTCAGGCCCCGGGCACCCAAGCCGGTCAAGACGTGCAGTCCGGGCCAGCGTTGCGGTGCCAGCGCCCCGACGGCGGGAAAGCGGTCGGGCAGGGTGCAGCGCACACCGGCCCAGGCCTGCACCTGCGGATCCAGCGGATCGAATGCTCCGGCCAGCGCGGGCAGGAGCCGGGCCAGCCGGTCGGCGTTGGCTTGCTGGTCGGACGGCTGGAGGCTGGCTTGTGTTTGGCCGCGCTCGAAGGTCGAGCCCACGATCCAGAACGGCTGGCCATGCGCATCCGGGATGCCGTGCAGAAAGCTGCCGTATCCGTTCACCGGCCAAGGCGGCAGACGCCTGGCCAGCGTCGAAGGCAGTGCTGTCATGCGGCCCCAACTCACTTGTCCCCGCAAGGCATGGAGCGGCAGCACCGGGTCGGCTTGATCGAGCGTGGCGAGCAGTGCGCGGACGTCGAAACCGCACGCCAGCACCAGCTCGGGCGTCTCGCAGGCGGCGTGCCCGCGCTCGTCGTCGAGCCGCCAACCCGCTTGGGTACGCTGCAGGCCAGCAATGCGCCGCCCGCCATGAAAGCGAATCCGGGGGTGGCTCAGTTGGGCCTGCACCAGCGCTGCCGGTCGTATCCATGCCCCGGCTGCATGCCAGAGCGCGCTGCTGCCCGCAGGCAGGTGTGCCTGTTGCAACTGGCTGGGTGGCGCTGCACGGCTCCAGTCGTCCATCCACGCCGGGGCGGTGGCGTCGGTGGCGGTGTGAGTGGCGCTCTGATGGGCTGGTTTGGGCAGCGCCCGCTTGCCTTCTACCCGGTGCTCCAGCACGCCCGAAGGGGCCCAGTCGCGGTCGTTGCGCAGCAACTGCGCCGCACGGGTGCGCGTGGCGCGAACGCCATCGCGGCTGAGCTGGGACAAGGGTGCGTCGTCCGGCGACACATGGGGCACCAGCAGGCCGGCCGGCAGGCCAGAGGCCCCACCTGCCGGCTGCGCTGCTGCATCGTAAACATCGACTTGCCAGCCCCGCTGGGCCAGACTCCAAGCCGCCGCCGAACCGGCCAGCCCGGCACCCAGAACCACGGCTCGTTGGCCGGTGTTGGACTGCCTGCGGCGCCAGGCTTGCCCCAGCGGCCAGGCGGGCTGGAAGGTGGCCACGGCAAAGGGGTAATCTGGCTCGGGTTGGCCGTTTGGCTCTGCAATCCAAGCCTTGCTGGTTTGCGCTGGCGCAGCTCGCTGGGCACGGGCGTCCCACACCAAGCGGGTGCCATGACGACACAGCCGAGTGAGCGACTTCAGATCGGCCCAGTCAGACAGGAACACCGCATCCAGCGGGGTGTCTTGCAGCGGCAAGCCGTCTTCCGGCGCGGCGACGTGGACGGTCAGGTACACCGCGCCGTCGTCTGGTGCCCGATAGTCCAGCACCCCGTTGTCCAGCACCCCGGCACTGAGCGCCAGCCGGTGCGTGCCCGGCAGCAAACCCTGCCATTGCAACGCCAGCGCTTGGGCAAACGGCCGCAGGGCCGGACAAGCCTCGGCGTGTGCAAGCCATGCGCCCGCTGGCAAGGGCTTGGGTACATAGGCGCTGTAAAACAGCCGTGACGGGCGCTCGGTGGTCTGTTGCCACTGTTGCCACTGCTGCCACTGCTGCCAGCAGGCCAGAAAACGCCAGCCATCGCTCCCGTCGAGGTCGAGCACGTGCCAACTGGCAACCGGCGCGGCTGCGCCCGCAGCAGGGCGGATCAGGCAACGGCCAAGTTTGGCAAGCGCTGCCAAGTGCTGCGCGTTGCTGGCCTGCCCGTGCTGGGGCGCGTCCATGCAGCGGGGTCAGGCGGAGGTGGGGGGCACGTAACCAGCGGCCTGATCGGCCCCTTCGCCAAAAAAGTGCTTCTCCATCTGGCGGACCAGGTATTGGCGGGATCGGGCATCGGCCAGATTCAGGCGGTTTTCGTTCACCAGCATGGTCTGGTGCTTGAGCCAGTCGGCCCAGGCCTGCTTGCTGACGCTGCTGAAAATGCGTTTGCCCAGTTCGCCGGGGTAGGGTGGAAAATCCAGCCCTTCGGCTTCTTTGCCGAGTTTGATGCATTGAACCGTGCGAGCCATGTGCTGTCCTCGAGAGTGGTCTTGGTTATGATTGAACGCTAGGTCAGCACTGTATCAAGCTTTGATCGCCCCTGACCCCGACGGGGTTCTGGCCTGCCTTCCTTGTTCCTGCCGGGCAGTCGCTACACTGGCGGCCTGTCTTTCATTTTTACACCATGAGCGCATTCAACGAAGAACGGGTCCTGACCGTTCATCACTGGACCGATCGGCTGTTCAGTTTCACCACCACCCGTGACGCATCGCTGCGTTTTTCCAACGGCCATTTCACCATGATCGGCCTCAAGCAGCCGGGCGGCAAACCCATTTTGCGGGCTTACAGCATCGCCAGCGCCAATTACGAGGAGCATCTGGAGTTCCTCAGCATCAAGGTGCCGGACGGCCCGCTGACCAGCCAGCTTCAACACATCCAGCCGGGTGACACGATTGTGGTGGGCCGCAAACCCACCGGCACCCTGCTGATCGACTATCTGCTGCCGGGCAAACGGCTGTATCTGCTGGGTACGGGCACCGGGCTGGCCCCTTGGATGAGCATCATCCGCGACCCGCAAACCTACGAAAAATTCGACCAGGTGGTGCTGGTGCATGGCGTGCGCCAGGTCAATGAGCTGGCCTACTGCGAATTCATCACGGTGGATCTGCCGAAACATGAATTTTTGGGCGACATGGTGTCTAAGCAGTTGAGGTATTACCCGACCGTGACCCGTGAGCCTTTCAAGAACCGTGGCCGCATCACCGACCTGATTGCCACCGGCAAGCTGGAGGCCGACTTGGGCTTGCCCAAGCTCGATCCGGCCGAAGATCGCGTCATGATCTGCGGCAGCCCCGACATGCTGCGCGACCTCAAGCGCATGATGGAAGAGCGGCGTTTCGTGGAAGGCAACACCAGCACCCCGGGTGATTTTGTGATTGAACGCGCTTTTGCCGAAAGTTGAACCTGATCTGATGCCTGCTCTGCTGGATACCCTGGCCAAGCACCCGCAGCGGTGCTTGCTCTTGCTGGCGCTGATTTGCGCCGGCATGTTGGCTTATGGCATGTACTTGCAGCAAGTGGTGGGGCTGGAGCCATGCCCGATGTGCATCGTTCAGCGCTATGCCCTCATTGGGGTGGGGCTGATTGCCCTGATCACGGCCCTGTTTACCCAGCGCCGCGTGCATCAGGTCGGCGTGCTTGCGCTGGTCGGTATGGCCGTGTTTGGCGCACTGACCGCGGCACGGCAGAGCTGGCTGCAATGGTATCCACCCGAAATTCTGTCCTGCGGGCGCGACCTGTTCGGCATGATCGAGAGCTTCCCGCTGCGGCGGGTAATCCCGATGGTGTTCCGCGGCACCGGCGATTGCTCCAAGATCGACTGGACTTTTCTGGGCCTGACGATCGCCAACTGGTCTTTTTTGGTTTTCAGTGGCATGGCTGTGCTCGGGGTGTTGCTGTTTTTGGCCTTGCTGAAGCGCCGCTAAGGCGCTTGGGTGCCAGTTGGCTGGCTCGCGTTCCAATCCTTGGAGGGGATGGCAGACAAGGGCGACGGCCAATACATAAAATCCGCACATTCAACAGGATTTTTTGCCTAGGCCCGCCGATTGGTGCAAAATCCTCTCAAGCGTGAGGATTGATCATGAAGTTTACCCTCGACAGCGCGGCTGCCATCGGCAAGGTGGTGCGCGCCAGCCGCAAGGCACAGAAGATCCGCCAAGACGATGCGGCCGGCAGCATCGGTGTGAGCGAGAATTTTCTCGGCAAGGTCGAGCGCGGCAGTGAAACGGTACAGTGGGGCAAGCTCTTCCAAGTGCTTGAGGGGCTTGGCGTGCGGGTCATGGTGGATGTGCCCGAGAGCGTGGCCACCCATTTACACGATCCTGCCAACAGCAAGAACCAGCCATGAATGGCCGGTTTCAAAGCAAAGCAACGGGTTTTTCGCCACGTTCGAAGCTTGATGCAAGTCAAAAAAAGTTTTTATGCCCGCATCTTGAGCAGGGCGCGTGCCACATCGGTCACCAATTCTGGCCCCCGGTAGATCAATCCGGTGTAGATCTGCACCACGTCGGCACCTGCTTGCACCTTGCTGATGGCATCGTCTCCGGACAGGATGCCACCCACCCCGATGATGGGAAAATGCCGTCCCAGCCGACTGCGCAGTTGGCGGATCACGGTGTTGCTGGCTTGCAGCACCGGCGCTCCCGACAGCCCGCCCGCTTCTGTGGCATGGCGCAAGCCCTGTACCGCTACCCGCGACAGGGTGGTGTTGGTGGCGATCACGCCGTCCATGCCGTGCCGCACCAAGGTGTCGGCAATCACTGCCACCTGCGGCTCGTCCAGATCGGGGGCGATCTTGACGAAAATGGGTTTGCGCAGGCCCAGACGTCCTTGCAGTGCTTCGCGTTCACGGGCCAAGGCATCGAGCAGGCGGTCTAGCGCTTCGTCACTCTGCAGGGCGCGCAGGTTCTGGGTGTTGGGGCTCGAAATATTGACCGTGATGTAGTCGGCGTAGGGGTAAACCCCGCGCAGGGCGAGCAGGTAGTCCTGGGTGGCGTTTTCAATCGGTGTGGTGGCGTTTTTGCCGATGTTCAGGCCCAGCAGCATCGGGCCGCCACCGGCTTGCTGGCGCAAACGCGATTGCCCGACGTTGCGGATGAACATGTCGAGCCCGTCGTTGTTGAAACCGAGCCGGTTGATCAGGGCCCGTTGTTCCGGCAGGCGAAACATGCGCGGCTTGGGGTTGCCCGCTTGCCCCAGCGGGGTGACTGTGCCCACTTCCACAAAGCCGAAGCCCAGCGCACCCCAAGCGTCGATGCAACGGGCGTTTTTGTCCAGCCCGGCGGCCAAGCCCACGCGATTGGGAAACACCAGCCCGGCTAGGGTGATGGGGTCGTGGATACGCGGCTGGGCAGCCAGTCGCAGCAACGGGGTGTGTTGAATCTGCGCCAGCCGGTGCAGGGTGAGTTCGTGGGCCGCTTCGGGGTCCATCTTGAACAAAAAGTAACGGGCAAGCGGGTAGGGCAGCAGGGACATCGGATAATCTCGGCGTGTGTGCATCAATCAGACGCGAATCGCGCCCGATTGTCCCAGATCGACAACCCAAGCTCCACCCTCCATGCAAGCAGACGAACTCAAAACCTTGGTCGGCCAAGCCGCACTGGCTTACGTGGTGCCGGGCGACGTCGTGGGCGTGGGCACCGGCTCGACCGTGAACAAGTTCATCGATGCGTTGGCCACGATCAAACACCAGATACCCGGGGCAGTGTCGAGTTCGCTCGCCTCCACCGCCCGCTTGCAGGCGCTGGGCATTGCGGTGCTGGATGCCAACCAGGTCGATCGGCTCTCGGTTTATGTTGACGGTGCCGACGAGATCGACCCCAGGGGCTACATGATCAAGGGGGGCGGCGCTGCCCTGACCCGCGAGAAGATCGTGGCGGCGCTGTCCGAGCGCTTTGTCTGCATTGCCGACGCAAGCAAATGGGTGCCGGTGCTGGGGGCTTTCCCGCTGCCGGTGGAAGTGATTCCGATGGCGGCGCGGCACATCGCCCGTCGGTTTGAAGCCTTGGGTGCCACTGCCCGCCTGCGCCTGAAAGACGGCGTACCGCTGGTCACCGACAACGGTCAGCACATTCTGGACGTGACCGGACTGCAGATCGCCGACCCGCCGCGTTTCGAAAGCATGGTCAACGACTGGCCGGGCGTCGTTACGGTGGGGGTGTTTGCCCACCAGAAGGCGCATGTGTGCCTGCTGGGAACCGCAGAAGGTGTCAAAACGTTCACGTTCTGACACCTCGCGCGATCAGGCCATGCCCTGATGCCTCAGCAGAGCGTCGATCTGCGGCTCCCGCCCCCGGAAGGCCTTGAAAGACGCCATGGCCGGGCGACTGCCTCCCGCTTCCAGCACCGCCTCGCGGTAGCGGCGACCCGTGGCCGGGTCCAGCGTCGTGCCGGTGGCCGTTGCGGCTTCTTCGAACGCCGCATAGGCATCGGCGCTCAGCACCTCGGCCCATTTGTAGCTGTAGTAACCGGCGGCGTAGCCCCCGGCAAAAATGTGACTGAAGGTGTGCGCCATGCGGTTGTACGCCGGGGGCTGGAGCACCGCCACTTCGTCGCGTACCGCTTGCAGCAAGCCCATGAAGTCCACCCCAAGGCCGTGGTGCGGCGCATCGGCGCAGTGCAGTTGCATGTCGAACAAGGCGAATTCGATCTGGCGCAGGGTTTGCAGGCCGCTTTGGTAGTTTTTGGCGGCCAGCATTTTGTCGTACAGCGCACGGGGCAGGGGTGCGCCGGTGTCCACATGGGCGGTCATCCGCTTGAGCACGTCCCACTCCCAGCAGAAGTTTTCCATCAACTGGCTGGGCAGTTCCACCGCATCCCATTCCACCCCGCTGATGCCGCTCACGTCACGCTCATTGACTTGCGTGAGCATGTGGTGCAGGCCGTGGCCGAACTCGTGGAACAGCGTGATCACGTCGTCGTGGGTGAGCAGGGGCGGCTTGCCGTTGACGCCTTCGGCAAAGTTGCAGACCAGATGGGCGACCGGCGTTTGTAGCTGCCCGGTGTCGGGGCGCAGCCAGCGGGCACGCACGTCGTCCATCCACGCGCCTCCTCGCTTGCCGTTGCGTGCGCCGGGGTCGAGGTAGAACTGGCCCACCAGTTGCGGTGCTGCATCACCGCTGGCGGCTGGGCGCTCGATGCGGAAGAACTGCACGCCGGGGTGCCAGACGGGTGCCGTGTCGGGCCGGATGGCCACCTCGAACAGCGTTTCGATGATGTGAAACAGCCCTTGCAGCACTTGCGGGGCCGTGAAGTAGGGCTTGACTTCCTGTTCGCTGTAGGCATAACGCGCTTGCCGCAACTGCTCGCCAATGTAAGGCCAGTCCCAAGCTTGCGGGTCGCTCAGGCCGAGCTGTTCGGCAGCGTAGGTGCGCATGTCGGCCACGTCTTGCTCGGCATAGGGTCGGGCTTTGCTGGCCAGCTCGCGCAGGAATTGCACCACCTGCTGCGGCGACTCGGCCATCTTGGGCACCAGCGAAACACTGGCAAAGTCGGGGTAGCCCAGCAGGGCCGCTTCCTCTTGGCGCAGGGCCAGTATCTCACGCATGAAGCCCGAGTTGTCGAACGCCACGGCAGCGCCTTCGGCTTGGTCGCTGGCGCGGGTGGTGTAGGCCCGGTACAGGCGCTCGCGCAAGGCACGGTGGCGGCCAAACTGCATCGCCGGCAGATAGCAGGGTAGCTTCAGGGTGATCTTGTGACCGCTTTGGCCTTCGGCCTCGGCGGCTGCGCGGGTGGCGGCTTGCACGTCGTCGGGCATGCCGTCGAGTTCCTCGACCGAGGCGAAGTAAGCAAAGGCGTCGGTGGCGTCGAGTGCGTTTTCGCTGAATTTCTGGCTCAGCGTTGCTTGGTGTTCCTGAATGGCGGCAAATCGCGCTTTGGCGTCGCCTTGCAGTTCGGCCCCCCCGAGCACGAAGCCGCGCATGGCGTTGCGGTGCGCTTGCGATTGTTCCGGCGTCAGGCTGGCCGGGTTCATGGCCTTGTATTTGGCGTACAAGCGTTCGTCGGCACCCAGCCGGGTCCAGAACTCGGTGACTTTGGGTAAGGCGGCATTGAAGGCGGTGCGCAGGGCAGGGGTGTCGGCCACGGCATTGAGGTGACTCACCGCCCCCCACGCCCGCCCCAGCCGCTCGGTGGCCACGTCGAGCTCGCGCGCCAAGGTGGCCCACACGGGCGGGAAGTCCGCTGCCGTCACCGTCTCCAGCGCCTGATTGGCCGACTCCAGCAGGGCATCCACAGCCGGGCCAACATGCTCAGGCTCGATGGCATCGAACCGGGGCAGGGCGGAGAAGTCCAGCAGCGGGTTGGCGGCCAAGGTCTGGGTCATGGTGAGCGTGTCGGTGGCAGGGGCAGTGGCGGCGGCGGCGTTCATCGGCTTATTGTTGCGTGGTTTTCTTCACACTTTTCTGGGTGGGCTTTTTGGCCCGCTTGACCAGCCCGCCCGCCGTCAGGCGCTCGTTGCCCAGCACGCGCACGGTTTTGACTTCAGGCCGCTGCCCGCCCTTCTTGCTGTATTTGAGGATCTTCACATCGCGCGGGCCTGGTTTGCGGTCTTCGTCGAGCGGTTTTTCCTTCTCGGCGATGGGGCGCCAGAGCACCAGCAACTTGCCGATGTGCTGGATGGGGGCAGCGTTGAGCGCGTCGGCCAGTTGCTGGAAGTAGCCGTCGCGGGCTAGGCGGTCGTCGCTGAACACACGCACCTTGATCAGGCCGTGCGCATTCAGCGCCGCGTCAACTTCTTTCGTGACGGCGTCGGTAAGTCCGTCGCTGCCGATGAGCACGACGGGGTCGAGGTGATGGGCATCGGCCCGGTGAATTTTGCGCTGGGCGGGTGTGAGTGTGATCTGAGGCATGGGACAATTATCCCAGCATGAAGGTCAAAACGCAGAGCAAGAAGGTCAACAAGGCTTGGCTGAATCAGCACGTCAACGATCCGTGGGTCAAACTGGCCCAGAAGGAAGGCTACCGCGCACGCGCCGCCTACAAGCTCAAGGAGATCGATGAAACCTTCCGCCTGATCCGGCCGGGGCAGTGTGTACTCGACTTGGGGTGTGCGCCCGGGGCCTGGAGTCAGTACCTGCGCCGCCGCCTGTCCCCCGACGGGGCCGCCTCGGGGGCGTTGAACGGTACCATCATCGGTCTGGACATGCTCCCGATGGAGCCGATCGAAGGGGTTGAGTTCATTCAGGGTGACTTTCGCGAGGAGGCGGTGCTGCAAACCCTGGAACGCGCCTTGCAGCGGCCCGATGGCTCCCCGCGCCCGGTCGATGTGGTGCTGTCGGACATGGCCCCCAACCTGTCAGGCGTCGAAACCGTGGATGCGGCGCGGATCGCCCATCTGGTGGAGCTGGCGCTGGATTTTTCCCGGCACCACCTCAAGCCCGACGGCGCTCTGGTGGTGAAGCTTTTTCATGGCAGCGGCTACAGTGAACTGGTGCAACGCTTGCGGCAGGCCTTCAAGGTCGTCAAGCCGCTCAAGCCGAAAGCCTCGCGTGACAAATCCTCGGAAACCTTTCTGATCGGCATCGGTCTCAAAACCTGACGGTTGGGCATTTCTATCCACGTCATACGAATGGATTTGTCGAGATTTCAGGCAGGACGCCTTGAAACACCTAAAATGCATCCCATGTCAAGTCTCATGTATTCAATGAGGAGCCAGTTTTGAACAATCAGTGGTTTTCCAAGGTTGCGGTATGGATGGTGATCGCCATGGTGCTGTTCACCGTCTTCCAGCAATTTGACGGGCGTACCACGCAAGGCGCCGGTCACATCGGCTACTCGGAGTTCCTCAACGAAGTCCGTGCCCAGCGCATCAGCAGTGTGATCATTCAGGAAGGTGCGCGTGCGACCGAAATCACGGCAGTCACCACCGACGGCCGGCGTGTGCGCACCAACGCCACCTTCTTGGATCGCGGCCTGATCGGCGACCTGATCGCCCACAACGTCCAGTTCGACGTTCGCCCGCGCGAGGAAGCCTCCTTCCTCGTGACCTTGCTGGTCAGTTGGGGGCCGATGCTCCTGCTCATCGGCGTCTGGATCTACTTCATGCGCCAGATGCAAGGCGGCGGCAAAGGGGGTGCCTTCAGCTTTGGCAAGAGCAAAGCCCGCATGCTCGACGAAAGCGCCAATACCGTCACCTTTGCCGACGTGGCAGGTTGCGACGAGGCCAAGGAAGAAGTCAAGGAAGTGGTCGATTTCCTCAAGGACCCTTCCAAATTCCAGAAGTTGGGTGGGCGCATACCCCGCGGCTTGCTGCTGGTCGGCCCGCCCGGCACGGGTAAAACGCTGCTGGCCAAGTCTATCGCGGGCGAAGCCAAGGTGCCGTTCTTTGCCATTTCAGGCTCTGATTTCGTGGAAATGTTTGTCGGCGTGGGGGCGGCGCGCGTGCGCGACATGTTCGAGCAGGCCAAGAAGAACTCGCCTTGCATCATCTTCATCGACGAGATCGATGCCGTGGGCCGCCAGCGTGGTGCCGGGCTCGGTGGCGGCAACGACGAACGCGAACAAACCCTCAACCAGATGCTGGTCGAGATGGACGGCTTCGAGACCAACCTCGGCGTCATCGTGATTGCCGCGACCAACCGCCCCGACATTCTGGACGCCGCCCTGCTGCGCCCGGGCCGTTTCGACCGTCAGGTGTATGTCACGCTGCCCGACATCCGTGGCCGTGAGCAGATCCTCAACGTCCACATGCGCAAGGTGCCCGTCGGGACCGATGTCAGCGCCGACATCATTGCGCGCGGTACCCCCGGCATGAGCGGTGCCGACTTGGCCAACCTGTGCAACGAGGCGGCCCTGATGGCGGCGCGCCGCAACGCCCGCGTGGTCGAGATGCAGGACTTCGAGAAGGCCAAAGACAAGATCCTCATGGGCCCAGAGCGCAAGAGCATGGTCATGCCGGAGGAAGAGCGCCGCAACACGGCCTACCACGAAGCGGGCCACGCCCTGATCGGCAAGCTGCTGCCCAAATGCGATCCGGTTCACAAAGTCACCATCATTCCGCGCGGTCGTGCCTTGGGCGTGACCATGAGCCTGCCCGAGAAAGACCGCTACAGCTACGACAAAGACTACATGCTCAACCAGATCAGCATGCTGTTTGGGGGTCGCATTGCCGAAGAGGTGTTCATGAACCAGATGACCACCGGTGCCAGCAACGACTTCGAGCG
>DBAZ01000023.1:0-7245 GCA_002291945.1 Tepidimonas sp. UBA997 | reverse complement strand
CCGATGGTCTATGCCGAAAACGAGGGCGAGGTGTTCCTTGGCCGCTCCATCACCAAAACCACCAACATGAGCGAAGAAACCATGCGCAAGGTGGATGCCGAGGTGCGCCGCATCATCGACCAGCAATACGCGCTGGCGCGGCGCTTGATCGAGGAACACGCCGACCACATGCATGCCATGGCCAAGGCCTTGCTGGAGTGGGAAACCATCGACGCCGATCAGATCAACGACATCATGGCCGGCAAGCCGCCGCGTCCGCCCAAAGACTTCACGCCCCGCAACCCCAGCACGGGTGGCGGGGGCAACGGCGGATCCCCAGCAGTGAAGACAGATCCTTCTCCAACCGCTGCCTGATCTCAGTCAGGTGTTTTCAGGGGCCTTCGGGCCCCTGCTTCATTGTCGCGAGGCACGCATGTGACTTGGCAAACCACCCGCTTCCAGATCGACCTGTCCACGCCGGTGGTCATGGGCATACTCAATGCAACCCCCGATTCTTTCTCCGATGGTGGGCAGTTTGTCGATCTGCGTGCAGCGCTGGCTCATGCAGAAGCCATGATCAGAAACGGCGCTGGCATCCTGGATGTCGGTGCCGAATCCACCCGCCCTGGTGCCAGCCCATTACCGCTGAAGCAGGAGCTCGACAGGCTCATTCCGCTGATCCGTGAGTTGATCGGCTGGGGAATTCCGCTGTCGATCGACACCTACAAACCTGAAGTGATGCAGGCCTGTCTGGACCTCGGCGTGGACATCATCAATGATGTCTGGGCCTTGCGTCGTGAAGGCGCTGATGGCCTTCTGGCTGAGTCGGTGGTGGTTCGCCATGGTCGATGCGGGCTCTGCCTGATGCACATGCACCTGGAGCCGCAAACCATGCAGTTGGCGCCCATGGAGGGTGATGCCGTGCCTCAGGTGAGCCGTTTTCTGCATCAACGAGCCGCCCACCTGATGGCCCAGGGCGTGCAATCCGGCCGTCTGGTGCTCGATGTCGGCACCGGGTTCGGCAAATCGGTGAAGCAGAATTTCGCACTCCTGGCTCGGCAGCATGAGGTTTTGTCGCTGGGTTGGCCGCTGCTGGCCGGATGGTCGAGAAAATCCTCTCTCGGGCAGGTCACCGGCATCGAATCGCCCAGCCAGCGGGTCGTCGCCAGTGTGACGGCTGCCGTTCTGGCCGCTGACCGTGGAGCCAGGATTTTGCGGGTTCACGATGTCGGCCCGACCGTTGAGGGCCTGAAGGTCTGGCTGGCCATGCAACGAGAAGCGGGATAATGCCCAGGTGTTCAGACAGCCTGAGAAACCATGACCCGACACTATTTTGGAACCGACGGCATACGGGGAACCGTTGGTGAATCACCCATCACACCTGATTTTGTTTTGCGCCTTGCCCATGCCGTGGGGCGTGTCTTGCAACGCGACGACCCCCATCCGGTCGTTCTGATCGGCAAAGACACCCGCATTTCGGGCTACATGCTGGAAAGCGCCATGGAGAGCGGCTTCAGTTCGGCCGGGGTGGATGTGGTGCTGCTCGGCCCTGTTCCGACGCCTGCCGTGGCCTACCTGACGCGTGCGCAGCGTGCCTCCCTTGGGGTGGTGATATCGGCCAGCCACAACCCGTTTGCGGACAACGGCATCAAGTTTTTCAATGCGCAAGGCGCGAAACTGCCCGACGATTGGGAGCGAGCGGTGGAAGAAGCTCTGGACGCCCCCCCTGTCTGGGCCAGCGCGTCCCAACTGGGCAAAGCCCGGCGACTGTCCGACGCTGCGGGGCGCTACATTGAATTTTGCAAGAGTACCTTTCCGGTTGACCTCACGCTCAAGGGGCTGAAGATCGTTGTGGATGCGGCTCATGGGGCGGCATATCACATTGCCCCTCAGGTGTTTCACGAACTCGGGGCTGAGGTGGTCGAGATCGGCTGCCAGCCCGATGGTTTCAACATCAATGCGGGATGCGGGGCCACGCACCCGCAAGCCCTGGTGCAGGCGGTGCAAGCGCATGGGGCCGACATCGGGATCGCACTGGATGGCGACGCCGACCGCCTGCTGATGGTGGATGCGGCCGGACGCCTGTTTAATGGCGACGAGCTGCTGTACCTCCTGGCCGACGACCGGCTGGGCCGAGACGAAGTCGTCCCCGGTGTGGTTGGCACCCTGATGACCAACATCGCCGTCGAACTGGCTTTGCAGCGAAGGGGAGTGCCGTTTGTGCGTGCCAAGGTCGGTGATCGTTACGTGCTGGAATCTCTGCTGGAGCGCCGCTGGACCCTGGGCGGGGAAGGGTCCGGGCATCTGCTCATTCTGGACAAGCACACCACGGGCGATGCACTAGTCAGCGCGTTGCAGGTTTTACAAGCCGTGGTCCGAAGTGGTCAGTCGATGGCGGATCTCCTTCGCGACCTCCACTTGTTTCCCCAGGTCTTGCTGAATGTGCGGCTGAACCCCGGTGTGGACTGGCATGCCAGCCCGTCCTTGAAACGGGTAGTGGCAGAGGCTGAACAGGCGCTGGCCGGGCAGGGTCGTGTCCTGATCCGACCCAGCGGCACGGAACCCCTGTTGCGCATCATGGTGGAAGCCCAGGACGCGCAGCTTGCTCAGCACTGGGCGCATACGCTGGTGCAGGCGATTCAGTCATGAACGCCGCCCGCGTCGTGCGTGCGGGTTCGCGCGCACCGGCCGATGCTGATGTGCACGAGGTCGCCGGGCCGACATTCCAATCGACACAACCCGATGCGAGCCGACATGGTGGCAAAAGGTTTGCTCGTTTTCCCGCACGTGTCATATTGGTGATGCGCCGATGACGAATAATGACGGTGCAAGAACATCCCCACAATGTCCAGGTATGACCGTCAACGCATCCACCAAACATGGCTTTCTCGACCGGGACCAGAGCATCCTGGCTTTCAATGAACGCGTCCTTGACTGGGCGCAACGTGTAGATGTTCCATTATTGGAGCGGCTTCGCTACCTCGTGATCGTTTCTTCGAATCTCGATGAATTTTTCGAGGTGCGTTTCGCCCCGCAACTGGCCGCCTTCCAGACCCACGAACAGCGCGGCCCTGTCAGTGCCCAGTCGTTCCGAGAAATAACCGCCAAGATTCATCAGTTGGTCGATAAACAGTACGCCATTTACAACGACGAACTGCTGCCCTTACTGGAAAAAAAAGGCATCAAGCTGTTGACTCACAGCGAGCGCAACGCCACCCAGCGCCGCTGGGTCAAGGACTATTTCACCCAGGAGGTTCAGCCCCTGCTGCTGCCGATCGGCCTTGACCCCTCCCATCCGTTTCCTCAGGTCGCCAACAAATCATTGAATTTCATCGTGCGGCTGTCTGGTCGGGATGCCTTTGGCCGTGAAAACGAAATCGCGATTGTCAAGGTTCCCCGTGCCTTGCCGCGGTACGCACGCATCCCCAATCCGCGTCTTGCCAAAGTTCAGTGCTTTGCGTCGATTTCCAGCATCATCCGATCCCATCTGAACGACCTGTTCCCCGGGCGTACCGTGACCGAGTTTTCCCAATTCAGGGTGACGCGCCATTCCGACCTGGCCCTGGACGAAGAAGAAGTGAAGAACCTGCGAACCGCCATGAGGCTGGGTTTGCAACAGCGCCATTATGGCCAGGCGCTTCGGCTCGAGGTGTCGGCCGGTTGCTCCGATTATCTGGCCGACTTTTTGCTAGAGCAGTTCAATCTGCCGCCCGAAACCTTGCTCAGGGTATCCGGGCCGGTGAACCTCGTGCGCTTGAACCAACTGATCGACATGCTTGACGCCCCTGCGCTGCGCTTTGAGCCGTATCAGCCCGGCTGGCCAGCGCAACTGTCACCGGGCCAGTCGTTTTTTGAGCGCCTGAAAAAGGGTGATGTGATGATCCATCAGCCTTACGAAAGCTTTGACGCGGTTCTGGCTTTTTTGCGAGAGGCGGTCGAAGACCCTCACGTGCTTGCGATCAAGCAGACCATCTACCGCACGGGCTCCAAGGGTGAGATGGCCGATTTGCTGCGTGAAGGGGTGCGGCGGGGCAAGGAAATCACGGCCGTGGTGGAACTGAAGGCCCGTTTCGACGAAGAGGCCAACATCAGTCACGCGGAGCGCCTGGAATCCGTCGGTGCCCAGGTGGTGTACGGGATCGTTGGTCTCAAGACCCATGCCAAGATGCTGCTGGTCACCCGCCGCGAAGAAGGGCGACTGGTTCGTTATGCCCATATTTCCACCGGCAACTACAACCCCGGCACCTCGCGGTTGTACACCGACGTCAGCTACCTCACGTCCGATGAGGCGCTGACGAGCGACCTCGAACAGGTGTTCCTGCATCTGGCCAGCCAGAGTCGCATGCCCAAACTCCACAAGGTGCTGGTGGCCCCTTTCACTCTGCACAAAGGCATGCTCGAACGCATCGATGCGACCATCGCCGCGGCCAAGGCCGGCCAAGAGGCACGCATCGTCATCAAAACCAATGCATTGACGGATGAGGCTCTGGCGCGTGCGTTGGCCCAGGCCTCCCAGCAGGGGGTTCAGGTCGATGCCATCGTCCGGGGAGCCTGCATTCTGCCGGCCGGTGTCCCCGGTTTCACGGAGCGCATTCAGATCCGATCCATCATCGGACGACTTCTCGAGCATTCCCGAGTTTTCTATTTCCGGTTTGGCGAGTCGGAGGAACTCTGGCTGTCCAGCGCCGACTGGATGAACCGCAACATGCTGCGCCGCATCGAACTGGCGTGGCCCGTCACGGACCCGGCCTTGCGGCATCGACTGATGGAGGAGTGCATCCACCAATACCTGCATGACACCCGGGACGCCTGGGCTTTGCAGCCCGATGGCCAGTACACCAAAGCCGTGGCGGCAAGCGGCAAGGCGCGTGCGGCCATGCACTCGGCCCAGGCCACCTTGATGTCACGACACGGCACCAAAGGATGAACATGGATCTGATTTTGTGGCGACACGCTGAAGCCGAGGACTTAGAAGAAACCGACGAGGGTGGTGGTGCTGACCTGTCCCGGCGCTTAACGAGCAAAGGCGAGCGACAAGCCAGCCGCATGGCCGCCTGGTTGGACCGACAACTGCCCGAAGGCATCCGGATTTACTGCAGTCCGGCAGTCCGCACCGAGCAAACTGTGATTGCCCTGGGCCGACGCTACAAAGCGCGGGAAGAACTGGCGCCAGACGGTTCCGTCGAAGCATTGTTGCAACTGGCCCAATGGCCTGACAGCCGACAGCCTACGCTCATCGTCGGGCATCAGCCCACGCTGGGCCAGACCGTCGCGCGTCTGCTCAATATGCAAGAAGCAACATGCCCCATACGCAAAGGGGCCGTGTGGTGGTTGCGCCAGCGTGAACGGGAAGGGCGTTTGCAGACGGTGCTGCTCACCGTTCAGACCCCCGAAATGCTCTAACGCAGATCCACCATCAGGCGCCAGTCGCTTTTTTGCCACGCCAGTACTTCTTCCTCCAGCAACCAGGCCGATTGGGGATATTGCTTGGTCCAGCCGGGGACGGTAGTGAGCTTGAACTGGCGTGCCCGGTACTGGAAACGTAAAGCGCCAATGTCGGGATCCTTGCGGGCGTGACAAAGCAGCACGGCCAGACGCAGGCAGATCAGTTGTTTGGTGAACAATTCTTCGAGCAGTGCCGCGTCAAGCTTGCGCAACTTGCCACGCTGGCCCAGCACCAACTGGCTCATGCGGTGCTGCTCGGGAAGCGAAAAACCCGGGGCATCCACATGGTCGAGAATGTAAGCCCCGTGCCGGTGCGCATCGGCATGAGAGATGTGGGTACCCAATTCGTGCAGCCGAGCCGCCCAGTCCAGCTTCTGGGAGTAACGACCATTCAGAGGATCGTCCTGCGCAATCTGGGCAAACAATTGCGTTGCAACTCGTGAAACCCGTTCTGCCTGTGCCTTGTCGGTCGAGAATCGCTCGCCCAGCCAGCGTACGGTACGCTCCCGGACATCCGTCTGGTCATTTTCTCGGTCGATGAGGTCATAGAGTGCCCCTTGCCGCAACGCGCCAAACGCCCGATGAATTGCCTCAAGCTCCAGAATCTCAAACAAGGCCTGCAGGACGCTCAAGCCCCCCGCCAGTACGGGGCGACGGTCGTCTTTAAGGCCGTCGAGCTTGATGGCGTCCACACTGCCCGAGCGCACGAGTTTGTCCGTCAACCAGTCCAAGTCTGTCCGACTGATCATGCCAGGCGGGAATCCATGCGCTTGCAGCATGTCGCAAACAGCCCCCACCGTGCCCGAGGAGCCGTACACCGTGGCCCATTCGGTCTGGGGAAAGGCCTCGATTGCCTCGTCCAGCACCGCCTTGGCAGCGATCACGGCCGTCCTGAATGAAGCGGCGGTCACCTCACCTCGGGGGAAATAGCGCGTGGACCACGCCACGCTACCCAGGCGGTACGATTCCATGCGCAAGGGGGTATAGCCCTGCCCGAGAATCACCTCGGTCGATCGCCCCCCGATGTCGAAAACTAGGCGCTTTTCTTCCGACTGAGGGAGCAGATGGGATACCCCCTGGTAGATCAACCGGGCTTCCTCGTGGCCGGAAATGACATCGATCGGAAAACCCAGAATCAGTTGACCCTTGAGCAGGAAGTCGTCCTTGTTTCGTGCTTCGCGCAGGGTTTGCGTGGCCACTGCACGCACCTGCTGTTTGCGGAATCCCTGCAAGCGCTCGCCAAACCGGGCCAGGCATTCCCAGCCGCGCTCCATGGCGGCGAGGTTCAGATTCTTGTTTTCATCCAGGCCGCTGCCCTGACGCACCACCTCTTTGTGGTACTCCACTCGCTCGATGTGTCCGGAATCGTATCGACCAATTTCGAGGCGAAAGCTGTTGGAGCCGAGGTCCACCGCCGCCAATAAAGTTCCGTTCTGCATGCCGCTCAAGTCATGAAAGGGCTTGCAGCATAACATCTTGTAACAGCCGCCAGGGTGCTTTCCCTGCCATTTTTCGACATGTGGCGTACCGTCGTCGTGTGACACTCATTTTTTGTCACAATACTGACATAATAATTCACGACACTACGGGTTCTCCTTCACTCACAACCCTTGGAGTTCACCTGATGAAATTTTCTAAACTGACTGCTTTGACGGCTCTGTCGGTGGGGATGCTGGTCTCCCTGCCAGCCATTGCCCGCGACAACATCCAGATCGCCGGTTCTTCGACCGTTCTGCCTTTCGCGTCCATTGCGGCCGAGCAGTTTGCTCGTTCGTTCACGCAGTTCAGGGCACCGGTAGTCGGCTCTGGCGGCACCGGTGG
>DBAZ01000056.1:38839-69448 GCA_002291945.1 Tepidimonas sp. UBA997 | reverse complement strand
AGCGCGACCACCGCAAGCTCGGGCGCGAGCTGGACCTGTTCCACATCGACGAGCACGCACCAGGCCTGGTGTTCTGGCACCCCAAGGGCTGGACGCTGTGGCAGCAGGTCGAGCAATACATGCGCCGCGTCTATCGCGACAACGGCTACCAGGAGGTCAAGGGTCCGCAGATCCTCGACAAGACGTTGTGGGAAAAGACCGGCCACTGGGACAAGTACCGCGACAACATGTTCGTCACCGAATCGGAAAAGCGCGACTACGCGCTCAAGCCGATGAACTGTCCGGGCCACATCCTGATTTACAAGCAGGGCATCAAGAGCTACCGTGACTTGCCGCTGCGCTATGGCGAATTCGGCCAGTGCCACCGCAACGAGCCCTCCGGCGGGCTGCACGGCATCATGCGGGTGCGCGGCTTCACCCAGGACGACGGCCACATCTTCTGCACCGAAAACCAAATCCTGAGCGAATGCGACACCTTCACCCGGGTGCTGAAACAGGTTTATGCCGACTTCGGCTTCACCGACATCCTGTACAAAGTCTCCACCCGGCCGGCAGCCCGCATCGGCTCCGACGACCTGTGGGACAAGGCCGAGCAAGCGCTGATGGACAGCCTGCGCCATGCCGGTTGTGCGTTCGTGATTTCTGCCGGTGACGGCGCTTTCTACGGCCCGAAAATCGAATACACCCTGCGCGATGCCCTAGGCCGCGAGTGGCAGTGCGGCACCATTCAGGTGGACTTCAACCTGAGCGAACGGCTCGATGCCGAGTACGTGGCCGAAGACGGCAGCCGCCAGCACCCCGTCATCCTGCACCGCGCCATCGTGGGCAGCATGGAGCGTTTCATCGGCATTCTGATCGAGCAGCACGCGGGCGCTTTGCCTGCCTGGCTGGCACCGCTGCAGGTGGCAGTGCTCAATATCACCGACGCCCAGGCTGACTACTGTCGCGAAATTGCCAAAACACTGGAAAATCAAGGCGTTAGAGTGGTGCTGGATTTGCGCAACGAGAAAATCACGTATAAAATCCGTGAGTTTTCGCTCCAAAAGCTGCCTTACATCCTCGTCGTGGGTGACAAAGAGAAGATGTCCGGTTCCGTGGCCGTGCGTGCGCGCGGCAACAAGGATCTCGGGGTTCTGTCGCTCGACGCCTTCGTCCAACGGTTCGTTGCCGATCTTCAAGCCAAGGCTTGAGGTCGGCTGTTGGGCCGACAGTCGAGCCAACTGTTGGGTGCAGGCTGTGTCTGGCCCATGATTTTTTGAATAAAGGATTTCACCATCGTTACCGCTGCCCCCAATTTCCGTGACCGCCGTCAGCGCGAGGAACGGGCACACCGCCTCAACCGCGAGATCAACGTGCCCGAAGTTCGCTTGAGCGGCCCTGATGGCGAAGCCATCGGTATCGTGAGCACCCTGGAAGCGCTGCGGATGGCGGGCGATCTGGATGTCGATCTGGTCGAGATTGCCGCGACGGCCAAGCCGCCGGTATGCCGCCTGATCGACTACGGCAAGTTCAAGTACGCGGAACAGAAGAAGGCAGCGGAAGCAAAAGCCAAGCAGAAGGTCATCGAGGTCAAGGAAATCAAGTTCCGGCCCGGTACCGACGATGGCGACTACCACATCAAGATGCGCAACATCCGCCGCTTCTTGGACGACGGCGACAAGTGCAAGGTGACTTTGCGTTTCCGTGGGCGTGAAATCACGCACCAGGAACTCGGGTTGGCCTTGCTCAACCGTATTCGCGATGAACTCGGCGATGCGATCGTGGTGGAGCAATTCCCCAAGCTCGAAGGTCGCCAGATGATCATGATGATTGCCCCGGGCCGTAAAAAAGCCGGGGGCAGCAAGCCGGTGGCGGAAGCGCAACCGGCTGGCCAGGAAGCCTGAGGCTTGCTGGCAGCAGGGCGGTGCGGGTCGGTCACCTGCATCACCCCAAGTGGCTCGGGGCCAACAAGACCGTGATGGGTTTCACGGCGCCTCACGAGCACAAACCATAAGGAGCATGCCATGCCCAAAATGAAGACCAAGAGCAGTGCGAAAAAGCGTTTTCGCGTTCGTCCCGGTGGCACCGTCAAGCGCGGTCAGGCCTTCAAGCGTCACATCCTGACCAAGAAGACCACCAAGAACAAGCGCCAGTTGCGCGGTGCGGTGAATGTCCATGAGACCAATATGGGTCACATGGCACAGATGCTGCCCTTCGCTGGCCTGTAATTCAACGCGACGAACAAGGAGTAAGCTATGCCTCGCGTCAAACGTGGTGTCACCGCACGTGCCCGTCATAAAAAAGTTCTGAAGCTGGCCAAGGGTTTCCGTGGTCGCCGTGGTAACGTCTTTCGCATCGCCAAGCAGGCGGTGATGAAGGCCGGTCAATACGCCTACCGTGACCGCCGGACCCGCAAGCGCGTGTTCCGCCAGTTGTGGATTGCGCGTATCAACGCCGGTGTGCGTGAACTCGGCCTGACCTACAGCCAGTTTGCCAACGGCCTGAAGAAAGCCGCCATCGAAATCGACCGCAAGGTGCTGGCCGATCTGGCCGTCAACGACAAAGCCGCCTTTGGCAGCATCGTCGAGCAGGTCAAGGCCAAGCTGGCGGCCTGATGGGCGACGGGTTTTTCTGAACGAAAATACCCAGCTCGAGGGGCCAGCGCTGTACGGCACTGGCCCTTTTTTCATGGTCCCTTGCGGACCCCGTTTGGACCCTTGAGATGAACGACCTCGATTCCCTGGTGCAGTCGGCGCGTGCGCAGTTTGCACAGGCCCACACCCCCACCGATCTGGAAAACGCCAAGGCCCAGTACCTGGGCAAGAGTGGCCGCATGACCGAGCTCATGAAAGGCATGGCCGCGCTGAGCGTGGAGGAAAAGAAGACCCGGGGTGCCGCCATCAACGTGGCCAAGCAAATGATCGAGTCGGCGTTGAACGAGCGACGTGCGGAACTGGCCGAAGCCGAATTGCAGCGCCAGTTGCAGGCCGAGGCGCTGGACGTGACCCTGCCGGGCCGCCAGCGTGGTAGCGGTGGGCTGCACCCGGTGAGCCTGACCTTGGAGCGCATCGAAGCCATTTTCGGCTCGATGGGGTTCGAAGTTGCCGACGGCCCCGAGATCGAATCCGACTGGTTCAACTTCACCGCGCTCAACACGCCGGAAGACCATCCGGCGCGTTCCATGCACGACACGTTTTACGTCGAAGGCGGCAGCCAACGAGCGCCCAACCTGCTGCGCACCCACACCAGCCCGATGCAGATTCGCCATGCGGTGCAGCACGTCAAGCGTTACAAGGCGCTCTGGCAAGCCGCGCAGGTCAGTGGCGCTACGCCGTCGGGCCACCCCACGGCGAATCAGCCCCCTCGGGCGGCAGCGACCAGCCACGCGCAGGAGTGTGGGGGATCGTTCTCCATGCCCGAAATTCGCGTCATTGCGCCCGGCCGCACCTACCGCGTGGACAGCGACGCCACCCATTCACCCATGTTCCACCAGTGCGAAGGCCTGTGGATCGGCGAGAACGTGAGCTTCAAAGACCTGAAATTCGTCTTTACCGATTTCTGCCGCACCTTCTTCGAATCGGACGATCTGGTGTTGCGCTTTCGCCCCAGCTTCTTCCCGTTCACCGAGCCCAGCGCCGAGATCGACATCCAGTTCCAGACCGGGCCGCTGGCGGGCCGCTGGCTGGAAGTGGCGGGCAGCGGCCAGGTACACCCGAACGTGGTGCGCAACATGGGGCTGGACCCGGAGCAATACATCGGCTTTGCCTTCGGCATGGGCCCCGACCGCCTGACCATGCTGCGCTATGGTGTGAACGACCTGCGCCTGTTCTTTGACGGCGACATCCGTTTTCTGCGCCAGTTCCGTTGATACGCCCCCGCATTCCGAGAGTCTGAATCATGCAATTCCCCGAGTCCTGGCTGCGCGAATTCTGCAACCCACCCCTGACCAGCCAGCAACTGGCCGACACCCTGACCATGGCCGGTCTGGAGGTGGAGGCGTGCGTGCCGGTGGCCCCCCCTTTTAGCCAAATCGTGGTGGGTGCCATCGTCGAAGCGGCGCAGCACCCCAACGCCGACCGCCTGCGCGTGTGCAAGGTCGATGCCGGTACGGGTGAACGGCTGCAGATCGTCTGCGGCGCACCCAACGCCCGTGTCGGCATCAAGGTGCCGTGTGCGCTGGCGGGTGCCGAGCTGCCGCCGGGCGCAGACGGCAAGCCCTTGCAGATCAAAGTCGGCCAGTTGCGCGGCGTAGAAAGCCACGGCATGCTGTGTTCGGCGCGCGAACTGGGTCTGTCGGACGACCACGGCGGCCTGCTGGAACTGGCCACCGACGCGCCGGTGGGGCAAGACGTGCGCGTAACCCTCCAGCTCGACGACCGCCTGTTCACCCTCAAGCTCACGCCCAATCTGGCGCACTGCCTGAGCGTCTATGGCATCGCACGCGAAGTGGCCGCGCTCACCGGTGCGCCCCTGCGTACCCCCGTTTACCCCACGATCGAGGTCACGCACACCGACAAGCTGCCCGTGCACGTGCTAGCCCCGGACTTGTGTGGCCGCTTCACCGGACGCATCGTGCGCGGCATCGACCCGCAAGCCCGGACCCCGGCTTGGATGGTGGAGCGCCTGGCCCGTTGCGGCCAGCGCAGCGTGTCGGCGCTGGTGGACATTTCCAACTACGTGATGTTCGAGCTGGGCCGTCCTTCGCACATTTTCGATCTGGACGCCATCCACGGCGGCCTGCAGGTGCGCTGGGGCAGGGCGGGTGAACAACTCAAGCTGCTCAACGGCAATACGGTCACGGTGGACGAGTCGGTGGGCGTGATCGCCGACGACCTGGCGGTGGAATCGCTGGCGGGCATCATGGGCGGTGCCGCCACGGCGGTGGGCGACCAGACGCGCCACGTGTTCGTGGAAGCGGCGTTCTGGTGGCCAAAGGCGATAGCAGGCCGTTCGCGCCGCTACCACTTCAGCACCGACGCGGGCCACCGCTTCGAGCGCGGGGTCGATCCGCAACTCACCGTGGAACACGTCGAGCGCATCACGGCCCTCATCGTGCAGATTTGCGGCGGCCAGGCCGGCCCGATCGACGATCACATCGTTCACATGCCGCCAGCCCAGCCGGTGACGCTGCGGGTGGCGCGTGCGGCCAAGGTCATCGGCATGCCGCTGACGCAGCCGCAGTGCGCCGACGCCTTGCGCCGCCTCGGCCTGCCAGTCACAGAAGGCGAGGGCACGGTCACTGTCACGCCGCCGTCGTTCCGCTTCGACCTGCAGATCGAAGAAGACCTGATCGAAGAGGTGGCCCGCGTCATAGGCTACGAGCACCTGCCGCACACCCCGCCACTGGCCCCGGTGACGGCCAAGATCCGTCCCGAGAGCCGCCGCGCACCGTTTCAGTTGCGCCACCAACTGGCCCTGCTGGGCTACCAGGAAACCATCAACTACAGCTTCGTGGAAGAGCGCTGGGAACGCGATTACGCCGGCCATGCCGACCCGATCCGCCTGCTCAACCCGATTGCCAGTCAGATGAACGTGATGCGTTCGTCGCTGCTAGGCAGTTTGCTGGCGGTGGCCAAGTTCAACACCGACCGCAAGGCACACCGCGTGCGCGTGTTCGAGCTGGGCCGGGTGTTCAGCAAGGACGCGGCAGTGACCGACAGCGACACCACCGTGGCCGGTTTTGCGCAACCCATGCGGGTGGCTGCGCTGGCCTTGGGGGATCAGGCCGACTTGCAATGGGCAATCGCCGCACGCCCGGTGGATTTCTACGATCTCAAGGGCGACATCGAGGCCTTGCTGGCACCGCGCACGCCCACCTTCGAGGCGGCCAGCCACCCCGCCATGCACCCGGGCCGCTGCGCCCGCGTGTGGCTGGACGGTCAGGCCATCGGCTTTGTGGGGGAATTGCATCCGCGCTGGCGCCAGTTGGAAGGCTGGCCGCAAGCGCCGGTGATGTTCGAGCTGGACCTGCCGGCCGTGCTGCAACGCGAGGTGCCGGTGGCGCAGCCGGTCACGCGCCACCAGCCGGTGGAGCGCGACATTGCCGTGGTGGTGAAGGAGGCCGTGACCCACGCGGCGCTGATGGCGGCGCTGCGTGCCGCCGACACCCGTGCCTGGCTCAAAACGGCGGTGCTGTTCGACGTCTATCGGCCCAAGAAAGGGGCCGAGTCCAGCGCCGGTCTCGCGGCTGACGAAAAAAGCCTGGCGGTGCGCCTCACGCTGGAGCGCGACGATGCCAACCTGACGGACGAAGAGATCGACAGCGTGGTGCAGGCGGTACTCGCCTCGCTGGCCGAGCGCGTGCAGGCCCGCCTGCGTTGAACTGTGGGGGATACCTTCCATGAACACGACCCGCCCCGTTGCTGCCACGATCGAGACCGACGACAGCGGTGCCATTACCAAAGCCCAACTGGCCGAAATGCTCTATGAGCAGATCGGCTTCAACAAGCGCGAGTCCAAAGACATCGTCGAAGCCTTTTTCGAGGTCATCAGCGACCGCCTGATCCAAGGGCAGGACGTGAAACTCTCGGGCTTTGGTAATTTCCAGATTCGCACCAAAGCGCCCCGACCCGGACGCAACCCGCGCACGGGCGAGCCTGTGGCCATCGAGGCTAGGCGGGTAGTCACCTTCCATGCCAGCCCCAAACTCAAGGAGTCGGTGCAGGACGGTCGTTGGCCCGACGCCGATCAAACGCCTTGAATGGCTCGTGCCTCCAGCGCCAGCAAGGCCTGTTTGCGTTCCAGGCCGCCGGTGTAGCCGGTGAGGGCACCGCCCTTGCCCACGACCCGGTGGCAGGGAATGACGATGCCCAGCGGGTTGCGCCCGATGGCTGAGCCGACGGCACGTACCGCCTGGGGTTGGCCGATCGCCGCCGCTATGTCTGAGTAACGGCTCGTCTGGCCAAACGGAATCGCCCGCAGCGCCTGCCAGACCGCCTGCTGGAACGGGGTGCCAGCGTAAAACCGCAGCGGCAGATCAAAGACTTGCCGCTGGCCGACGAGGAAGGCCTGCATCTGGTGCATGGCGCTCGCCAACACGCCGTCGGCCTGGCTGGGGGTGTGGCTGGGGCTGGCCTGCTGCGCCCAAGCCGGGATGCCGGTTTGGTCTGCAAACCACAGGCCGACCAGCGCCTGGCCTTGTGCCGCCAGCCGCAGCGGGCCCAAGGGGCTGGCCATGACGCAGGACTGCAGGGGTTCGGCGGGCGGGCAAGAGGGGGGCGGGCAAGAGGCCATAGTGTTTCTACAATGTGGGTGTGCTCACTTCTGGAATCTTATGACGAATCATGTCACCTATCCGGCCAGCGCGTTCAAGGCCTACGACATTCGGGGCATCGTGCCCGACGTGCTCGACACCCGTTTTGCCCAGGCGCTGGGCTTGGCCTTTGGCCGCCAAGCTCGTTCACTGGGTGAAACCACCGTGGCGGTGGGGCGTGACGGGCGCCTGAGCAGCCCGGAACTGGCGGCTGCCCTCGTGGCGGGGCTGGTGCAGGCCGGGGTGGACGTGATCGACGTCGGCATGGTCACCACGCCCCTGCTGTATTTTGCCGCCCATACCCTGTGCCGCAGCGGTATCCAGGTCACTGGCAGCCACAACCCCAAGCACCACAACGGCTTCAAGATGGTGCTGGCAGGCAAGGCCATTTACGGCGCAGACATTCAAGCCCTGCGCCTCGACATGGAGGCGGGTTCTGCCGCCGCGGCCGCCACTCCCGGCCAGCTACGCACGCACGACGTGCTGGCCGACTACACCGCACGCATCGTGGGCGACGTGAAGCTGCAGCGGCCCTTGAAAATCGTCGTTGACAGCGGCAACGGCGTGGCCGGTGCCTCGGCACCGCAGCTCTTTCGGGCGTTGGGCTGCGAGGTGATCGAACTGTTCAGCGAAGTGGATGGGGAGTTTCCGAATCACCACCCGGACCCGTCCAAGCCCGACAACCTCAAAGACCTGATCCGCACCCTGCAGGCCTCGGGTGCCGACTTGGGGCTGGCTTTCGACGGTGACGGCGACCGCTTGGGCATCGTCACGCCCAGCGGCCAGAACATCTACCCCGACCGGCAGATGCTGCTGTTCGCCCAAGACGTGCTGGCGCGCGTGCCGGGCGGGGTCATCGTGTTCGACGTCAAGTGCAGCCAGCGGCTGGCCCCGGCCATCCGGGCGGCGGGCGGGCAGGCCCTGATGTTCAAGACCGGGCACTCGCTCATCAAGGCCAAAATGAAGGAAGTCAACGCACCACTCGGGGGCGAGATGAGCGGACACATCTTTTTCAAGGAGCGCTGGTTCGGCTTTGACGACGGCAGCTACGCCGGGGCACGGCTGCTGGAAATCCTGAGCCGTCACGACAACCCCGCTGCGGTGCTCGAAGCCTTGCCCAGCAGCCATTGCACGCCCGAGCTGAACGTGGCATGCGCGGAAGGCGAACCCCACCGCTTGGTGGCCGAACTGCAAGGGCTTGCCCGGTTTCAGGCCCCCGCCGAGGTCAACACCATCGATGGCTTGCGGGTCGATTGGCCGGACGGTTTTGGCCTGATACGCGCCTCCAACACCACGCCCGTGCTGGTGCTGCGCTTCGAGGGCCAGACGGCTGCGGCGCTGCAGCGCATCGAGCACGAGATGCTGGCGCTGCTGGAGCGCGTCAAGCCCGGCGCGACCATCGGGGAGTCGGCGCATTGAGTGGGTCGCTTGACGAAGTCACGGTCGTCTGCGTGACTTACAACAGTGCGCATTGCATCGCGGCGCTGGCTCCTCTGCTGGCGCACTGCCCCCATGTGATCGTGTCAGACAATGGCAGCCTCGACGGCACCCCGGCGGTGGTGGCGCAGCATGTGCCCCATGCCTTGATCCTTGCCCACGGCCGCAACTTGGGTTTTGGGGCCGCCAACAACCGTGCTTTGTCTTGCGTGAACACCCCATTGGCCCTGCTGTTGAATCCCGACTGCGTGATCGAGCCTGACCATCTGGAGCGACTCATCGAGTCGGCGCATGAGCACCCCGCTGCCGCCATTGTGGCCCCGCAGTTGGTCGATGCTCAGGGCCGACCGGATGTGAACTATCGGTTTCCGAGCCTCATGTGGTCGTCCCGTGGTCCAGCGGCCGAAGGCCCGGCGTGTGTAGGCTTCGTTTGCGGTGCGGCGATGCTGTTTCGACTGGCCGCGTTTCAGGTCACGGGTTTCTTCGACGAAGACTTCTTCCTTTACTACGAAGACGACGACCTGTGCTTGCGGCTGTTTCAGCAAGGTATCCCGATCGTGGTTGACCCATCAGCACAAGCTGTCCATCGTTCCAGAGGATCGGTCAGGGGGCAGCGGCCCTGGCGCAGCGAGTACTGGCGCGGTTATCATCATGCGCAGTCGAAGTTGATGTTTGCTGCCAAACACCGGTCGTTTTCCGTTGCCCGGTCGATGCGGCAACGACTGCTGTGGCTCACCGGGCTTGCTTTGCCCTTGCGGGTGTTGTTGTTCTCGCCCAAACTGATCGCCCGCATGTGGGGTCGGTGGCAGGGGCTTCGAGACTGGAGGCACCATGCGCACTGAGCCCCCCACTGTCCCCACTCTGTGCATCGGGATCATCGCCATGAACGAGGCGCATCGGATACGTGCCTGCCTCGACAGTGCCTCCTTTGCCGATCAGGTCGTGCTGGTTGATGGCGGCAGTACCGATGCCACGCGTGATATCGCTGCTGCGATGGGGGCGGAGGTGCACGCCCACAGCGACTGGAAAGGCTTTGCCGAACAGCGCAACCGTCTGCTTGCGTACGTGCGTTGCGACTACGTGTTTTTTCTCGATGCCGACGAGGTGATTGGCCCCGAACTCCAAGCAGACCTTGTAGGCGTGGTGCATGGGCGCACCCAGGCGGTATGGGAAATCCAGTGGGAGGAGGTGGCATTTGGCAGGCGCCTGAGCCGCATGAATGCCACCGGCGGCATTCGTCGGCTGTTTCCGCGCCATTTGTTGTGTGGGTTTGATGGCGTGGTTCACGAAAAGGCCTTGTTGGCCCGCCCGGATGTGGACATCAGGCGCTTTACTCGCCGTCTGTTGCATCACTCTCGCCCTACCGTCTATTCCAGTCTCAAGAAACTAGCCCAGTACGTACAACTCGGCGCGGCCAAGCGGGCCGAGGCGGGAAGGACGGGCGGCGTACTCCGGGGCTTTGGCTCCGGTCTGGCGATCTTTATCAAGCTCTACGTCATCCGCCGTGGGTTCCTGTGCGGGCCCCAGGGGTTTCTGTTCTGCTTCTTCATCGCGCTGGAATGCTTCTTCCGATATGCCGCTTTGAAGTACGACCAAGAGGCCGATACGGTCACGCCGGGGTACGCCAAGCGCTGAACTCAGAATCGTGTGAGGGTGTCACGCAGTTCTCGATCGTGGTCGCGAATCGCGACGAAGTTGGGGCCTGACCTGAAGTCGTTCAGTTTGTAGTTCCAGGGTTGGAACCGAACACCCATGTTCGTGAGCTTTCCCACCGCGTAACCGGCACCACCGAGCAACTTGTAAAAGTCGCGCATCAGGAATCGGGCATCGCCATTGGTGTACCCATATTCGAACTGGATCAGCCGGATTCGTTGTCCCGATAGCATGTCCTGAAAACCCTGCATCACCATGTGCTCGGCACCCTCTACGTCAATCTTGAGGACGTCGATCTCCTGGATGCCGTGGTCTGCGCAATAGCTATCGCCGCGCACAATGTGCGCTCGGGATCGCTTCGGCTGCACCTTGTGGTCGTGGTACTGCGCGTCGAGCAACATGGTGTTAACCGTCGAGTCCGCGCCATAGTCCTTGAATTCGATGTCGGTATCCTGGTCACCTAGCCCCAGGTTGTTGGCGCGAATGTCCAAGCCCTGTAGGCGTGCCGACAAGGTCTGGAAAGTGGCGGGCGAGAGTTCAAATGCGTGAATCTCTGCCGTTGCAAAGCAGGTTCGGGCCACAGCCGACCAGTCGCCCACATTGGCACCCACGTCGAACACGGTTTGTATCCGAGTCGGCGCAGTTTTTAGCGTTTCGAGAAGTTTTCTTTCGCCATTCTTGTCGAAGTCGTAGGAAAAATCACGCAAATGGTCGATGCCTCCCTGGAGCACCTTGATCCAGAAAGCCGATGGGTCGGCCCTGTATGCCCGCAGGCGTTCGGCTAGCGTTTTCTTGCTCATTGCAATCTCGTGTTTTGCATGTGACAAACTTTGAGTGCTTCTAATACGTCGTTTGGTAACGCCAGTTGCCGTCTTCTTCCTTCACCCATTCGATGACCATGCCAAAATCGTTCAAACTGGCCTCCAACCTAGCTTTGGGTGCGGATGGATGGGGGCACTACCGGAAATAGGACAAACAGGGGCCAGCTATCTGCGCACTTCGTCCACCAGGTTCTTGAAGTCGTCGATGTCTTCAAAGCTGCGATACACGCTGGCAAACCGGATGTAGGCCACCTTGTCGAGTTTTTTGAGCTCGCGCATGACCATTTCACCCAACTGGTGCGAGGGGACTTCACGGGCCCCGAGGTTGAGCAGCTTTTCTTCGATGCGCTCCATCGCGCCATCCACCTGCTCGGTGCTTACCGGCCTTTTGCGCAGCGCCAAGGCGAAGCTGGCCCGCAGTTTGGCGCAGTCGTAGTCGATACGCCGACCGTCCTTCTTGACCACCGCCGGGAACGTGACTTCCGGGCGCTCGTAGGTGGTGAAGCGCTTGTCGCATTGCGCACAGCGGCGGCGCCGCCGAATGAACAACCCCTCTTCGGCCAGACGTGTTTCCACCACCTGGGTGTCGCCGTGGCCGCAGAACGGGCACTTCATTGCGCAGCGGCGCAGCGTGGGGGCCAGGAATCCGGTGCCGGGCCGCCCCAAGCCGGATTCGCGCCCCCTCGGGGGGCAGCGAGACGCGCAGCGGCGCAGCGTGGGGGTTCCATCCTCACTTGTACACCGGGAATCGCGCCGTCAGGGCATTGACCTTGGCCCGCACCGCCTCGATGTTGGCGGCATCGCGCGGGTTGTCGAGCACGTCGGCGATCAGGTGGGCCGTGCTGCGGGCTTCCTCGTCCTTGAAGCCGCGCGTGGTCATGGCCGGGGTGCCGATGCGCACGCCGCTGGTGACCATCGGCTTTTCGGGGTCGTTGGGAATCGCGTTCTTGTTGATGGTCATGTGGGCGCTGCCCAGCACGGCTTCGGCTTCCTTGCCGGTGATGCCCTTGGCCCGCAGGTCGACCAGCATGACGTGGCTTTCGGTGCGGCCACTGACGATGCGCAGACCGCGCTGGGTCAGGGTTTCGGCGACGATGCGTGCATTGGTCAGCACTTGCTGCTGGTAAGCCTTGAACTCGGGCGTCAGCGCTTCCTTGAAGGCGACCGCCTTGGCGGCGATCACGTGCATCAGCGGGCCGCCCTGCAAGCCGGGGAAGATGGCGCTGTTGATGGCCTTCTCGTGCTGGGCCTTCATCAGGATGATGCCGCCGCGCGGGCCGCGCAGGCTCTTGTGGGTGGTGGAGGTCACCACGTCGGCGAACGGCACCGGGTTGGGGTAGACCCCGGCGGCGATCAGGCCGGCGTAGTGGGCCATGTCGACCATGAAGATGGCGCCGACTTCCTTGGCGATGTTGGCGAAGCGTTCGAAGTCGATGCGCAGGCTGTAGGCGGAGGCGCCGGCGATGATCAGCTTGGGCCGGGTCTCGCGCGCCGTGGCTTCCATGGCGTCGTAGTCGATTTCCTCTTGCGCGTTCAGGCCGTAGGAAACCACGTTGAACCACTTGCCCGACATGTTCAGCGGCATGCCGTGGGTCAGGTGGCCACCTTCGGCCAGGCTCATGCCCATGATGGTGTCGCCGGGCTTGAGGAAGGCCAGGAACACGGCTTCGTTGGCGGAAGCGCCGCAGTGCGGCTGCACGTTGGCGGCGTCGGCACCGAACAACTGCTTGACGCGGTCGATGGCCAGTTGCTCGGCCACATCGACATATTCACAGCCGCCGTAGTAGCGCTTGCCGGGGTAGCCTTCGGCGTACTTGTTGGTGAGTTGGGTGCCTTGGGCGGCCATCACGGCCGGGGAGGCGTAGTTCTCGCTGGCGATCAGCTCGATGTGGTGTTCCTGGCGGGCGTTCTCGGCCTGGATGGCGGCGAACAGCTCGGGGTCGGTTTGCTCGATCAGAAGGTGGCGGTCGTACATGGTAGGCGTGGGCAGATAGGGCAGATGGGTTGAGATCGATGGACCCGCAGCGCAGGACGCGAAGCAGGCTGCCCAGGCGAACGGCTCAAGGCCCGGCTGGACTCAGCCCGGGCGGCGCACTTCCCCGTGGTAATCCCACGTCAACCCAGTCATGACTTGTGTGAGGTGTCGTCAGGGTCTATCGCCAGTTGCACGCCGTGCGGATTTTATCAGGATGACAGGGCTGGCGCAGGCAGTTGCTCAGGGCTTGCCTCGGCTTCCCATTCGCTGGGCGCAGGCGCGGCAGGGGTGGGCGCGGGCGTGGCCACCGTCGGGGTGGTGCGTCGCTGGAATGCATGGAACGCCACCCGCTGGCCTTGAGCCACCCGTTGCAGCCGTTCATGTTCAGACAGCACCCGGTCGATGTAGGCGCGGCCATCGGTGCTGACGGCACCCACATAAAGCCGTAGCCCCCCTTCGATCGATCCGGCTCGGCGTATGGTGTCCTGCAGCACCATGGCACCCACGCGCAGGTTGGTCAGGGGGTCGAAAGCCGCCAAGGAGCCGCCGAAATCTTCAAACTTTTTCGAGTGGACGCGGGTCATCACCTGCATCAGTCCGTGCGCGCCGACCGGGCTGGCTGCAAAAGGGTTGAAGCTCGACTCCATCGCCATGACGGACAGAATCAACTTCGGATCGACCCCCAACTGCTGGCCCACCGCATAAGCTTCCGCCACCAGGGCGCTGATCGGTTCCTTGGCAACGCGGTACTTGCGGCTCAGCCAGTCGGCGATCAGGGCTTGTTCCCGTGGCAGTTGGGCGGGGTCGGCGGCAGTGACTCGCTCGACGGCTGTCGGGTCGGTTGATAGTTCTTCCGCAGGCAGTTCTTCGGCAACCAGTTGGCGCTCCATCAGCCAGCCGAAAACCTGGTCTTCGGCTTTTGCGCGCAGTTCGGGTTGCGTCAGCAAAATGCTCACGCACAGCACCAGCACCAGACCCACGATGGTCAGGCTGTTGTGAGTGGCAGCGATGAAGCCGCGGACGACGAGTTTGCCCGTCGTGTGGAGTCTTTCGGCGACTCCATGGGTAGGGGGCGTGGTTGGCGCTGTCATTGCACGATCCTTTCATCGCCGCCCCTGTGGGTGAGATTCAATCCGGGGGTGGCCTGATGGTTTGGTCGCCATTGAAAACCCAGCAGGGTCATCAACTTAGCCGGTTTCGGCAGCGTCCTAGGGTTATTACCAGGGTATGAGTTCGAGGCGGATGTTAGGGTTCCTTACATGCACTGTCAATACTTACAAAACAATTTTTAACTACTTATGGAGATATAAGAGTGGTTTGGAGGCGAAAGCCTCTGCATGGGTTGCAAAAAACCAATGGCTTTGGTCTGGTCGATTGAAAAAAAGTGCTGGTCGTGCGGGGGGTGGTGTGTTTAAAGTGAAGGCGTCTGAGCAAGCGCCAAGAATGCCAGTTTGTTCAGGCCACTGCCCGCATTCAGGCCCGCCTGCTTGCCCGGCAATCGGTAGGAAGCAATCGTTGCTTCCGGCGAGGTGTGACAACAACACTCCGCTTCGCCTCTCGGCACCGGACTGCGTCCGGCCGAAGACCCCGGTGGGTGCAGCTCGCCGGGGTCTGTTTGTTTCTGGGGCCGTTCAGTCGCGTGTGGCTTGGGCGCGAACCGCCGCGATGTACGCCGCGCCATCGGGGGGGTGGCCGTTGCGCTGGCTTTCCCAGATCATGCGCCCCAGACAGTCCATCACTTCGTGCTGGGCTTGGTGCAAGGAGCCGCGCCGTGCAGCCAGCAGTTCCACCGCCTGGCGTATGCCCGGCGGCTGGTCGATGGCGCATTGCTCACTCACGCTCAGGTGCATCGACAGATGCAAAAACGGGTTGTCTTGGGCGTCTTGCACCTGCTGCATGTCGGCCAGCGCCTGGTCCAGATCGGCCAGCGTGGCGTGGTATTGCGGGTGCTGCGCTATCCACTCGCCGGACAGGGTTTCGATCGGCTCCATCGGGGCCTGGCGTATGAGCTTGTCATAGACGCCGCAAAAAAATCGCCGCACATCGGCTTGAGAAGGCTGGAACATCCACCAATTGTCGCCGCATCCGGCACATCCGGCACATCCGGCACCGCATCCGGCGCGGCTGTGTGGCCGTATGGTGTACGCTGGCGAGCTGTTGCCCGCGCTGAAGCTGGTCTGGGACGGCTAGCTGGGCTGAATGCCATTCGTATCGAGGAGCCCAAGCATGAGTATCGTCGTGGTGGCCAATCCCAAGGGTGGGGTCGGTAAATCAACCCTCTCGACCCACGTGGCGGGCTATTTCGCCCGACGCGGGCACAGCGTCATGCTGGGTGATGCCGATCGGCAGCAGTCCTCCAGCCAGTGGTTGCAGCTGCGGCCTCCCCAGGCCCGCCCCATCGTGACCTGGGACGCGAGTCGGGGGGATGTGCTCAAGCCGCCGCGTGGAACCACGCATGTGGTGCTCGACACCCCGGCCGGGCTGCATGGCAAAGCGCTCAAGGAAGTGCTCAAACGGGCGCACAAGCTCATCATCCCCTTGCAACCCAGCATGTTCGACATCCTTGCCACGCGTGCCTTTCTGGATGCGTTGCAGGACAGGGGTGTATCGTCTGCGTTGTCCATCGGCGTGGTGGGTATGCGGGTTGACCAGCGCACCCTGTCGGCTGAGCGACTGCGCGATTTTGTCGCATCCCTTAACCTGCCGGTGCTGGGTTTTCTGCGCGAAACCCAGGTGTATATTCATCTGGCGGCCCAAGGCCTGACCTTGTTCGATGTGCAGCCCTCGCAGGTCAGGCGTGATCTGGAACAATGGGTGCCAATCTGTGACTGGCTGGACGCTGACGCACATGCAGGTTTTTGAACATCTTCACGACATCGACGCCCAGGTGGGCTCCCAGGTTGCCATCAGTCCATGGATGGAAGTCACCCAGCAGCAGGTGAATCAATTTGCCGACGCGACGGGCGATCACCAATGGATACACACCGATCCGGAGCGTGCCCGGCAAGGCCCCTTTGGGGTGGCGATTGCCCATGGGTTTCTGACACTCGCGCTGATGCCGCGCTTTCTAGAATCATCCTTGCGTTTTGACGATGTCCGCATGGGAGTGAATTACGGAATGAACCGGGTGCGCTTCACGGCGCCTGTGCCTGTTGGCAGCCGACTGCGGGCTCACCTGCATCTTGCATCGAGTGAGCCGATCGAACCTGCAGGCCGACAACTGACCTGGCAGGTTCAGGTCGAGCGCGAGGGCAGCGAAAAACCGGTGTGCGTGGCCGAATTCCTGGCGCGGCTCTACACCTGATGATCGGCAAATGCTTGCTGTCGCCAGGCTTCGTAGGTGACCACCGCCACGGCGTTGGACAAATTCAGGCTGCGCTGATCAGGGCGCATGGGCAGCCGTAGGCGTTGCTCGGGTGGGAATTGCTCCCTCAACTCGGGTGCCAGGCCTCGCGTCTCGCAGCCAAAGACCAGCCAGTCGCCGGGCTGGAAGGCGGTGGCATAGACGCTGCGCGTGCCTTTGGTGGTCATGGCGAACAGGCGCACCGGGTCGGGCTGCTCACTGTCCAGAAAGGCCGCCCAGTCGCGGTGGCGCTGGACGTCGGCGTATTCGTGGTAGTCGAGCCCGGCCCGGCGCATGTGTTTGTCGTCCATGGAAAAGCCCAGTGGCTCGATCAGATGCAGGCGGCAGCCGGTGTTGGCGCACAGGCGTATCACATTGCCGGTGTTGGGAGGAATTTCGGGGTTGACCAGAACGATGTGGAACATGTCTTCAGTCTTGAGGTTCGGGTTCTAGGGTGGGTCTGGGCGTGCGAGCAAACACCAGCGCCTGGACGCGTCTGGCACCAGCCTGCGTCAGGCATCGGGCGGCCGCCTCCAGTGTGGCGCCGGTGGTCATGACGTCGTCAATCAGGACAAGGCTCAGCGCCCGCAGTTCGTCTGCGGCTTGATGCCTGACCGCCAAGGCGCGCGCAGCATGACGATGGCGCTGATCGTGCGACAGGCGGTGCTGAAGGTGGGTCGTCTCCAGCCGGACCAGCAGGTCGCTGCGCGCGGGCCTGCCGCTGGCTTGGGCCAGATGCTTGGCCAGTTCCCATGCCTGGTTGTAGCCGCGCTGCAGCAATCGCTCGCGGCTCAGGGGGATGGGCACAATCAGGTCGGCGGATTCCAGCATGTCCCGCGCACCGGGTTGTTCCAGCATCCACTGAGCCATGTCACGGCCCCAGGCTGATTGACCCTGGAACTTGAATTCCGCCACGATCTGGGTCCATGGCCATTCATAGGCAACCCGTGCCAGACTGCGGCTTGGGAACTCCCGGGGTGCCGCTGCACAGTCATGGCACCGATTGAGCCCGGGTGCCAGCGGCAGTGCGCAATGGGGGCAGCGCGGCTCCCACTGGCCATGGTCATGCTGGCAGGCGACACACACCGAATCCATGGACCAAGACCGGCACACGGCACACAGTGTGGGAAGCCCTGAGGCAAGCAGCTTTCTGAACATCCCGGCACTATACTGGCTTGAATCTTTGTTCAGTATGTCCAGTTCGCCCCAGATTGCCTCGGTTCCCCATCTCGATCCCAGCGCCGCGCGGCGCTGGTTGAGCCTGCCTCGATCTGGCAGCCCCTGGTTGCATGACGAGATTGGGTGTCGCATGGCGCAGCGGCTCGACTGGATCAAGCGCCAGCCCCAGCAATGGGTCAGCTGGTCGCCTTTGCTGGGAGGTCTGAAGGCCCACCAACTTGTGGCCCAGCGGTATGCCGAGGCCATTGCCCTGATCGAAGGCCCGCAGCAACACGAGGCCAGGCACCAGATCGACCGTGCATGGATCAAGTCCATGTGGCACCGCTGGTGGCATGCCTTGTCTGAATCGAAAAGTGGCCGTGCCTATGCGCAACCTTCGGCCGATCTGCTGTGGGCCAACTTGTCGCTGCATGTGAGCGATGAGCCTCAGCGCCTGCTCAGGGCATGGCTGGACCGGTTGACAACCGGTGGCATGCTGATGTTTTCGTGTCTGGGGCCTGACACCTTGCGCGAAATTCGGCAGGTGCATCAGTCGCAAGGATGGCCGGCCCCGGCGCATCCCATGACCGACATGCATGACTGGGGTGACATGCTCATTGAAACCGGATTTGCCGAACCGATCATGGATATGGAACGGCTGACCCTGACTTATTCCAGTGCGCAAGCCATGTTGGTTGATTTGCGTGCCTGGGGTCGTAACTTGCACAGCGAGCGCTTTGCGAGCCTGCGCGGCCGGGCTTATCGGACAGCCTGGCTGGCCGCCATGGAGTCGTCGTTGCCACGCACACCAGAAGGTCAGCTTCGGCTCACCGTCGAGGTGATCTACGGCCATGCCATCAAGCCGGTGCCCCGCCTCAAGGTCGCTGAATCCACCGCTATTTCTCTGCATGAGATGAAGCAGTTGCTCCGAGACCGGGCTTCGTCCACCCGGCATCCGCCAACCTCATCCGATACCAACCTCCGGTTGGGGACGGTCTTTCAGGTGCGGCAACATGGCGGAAACATCTTGAAACCCCGGTTACAATTGATATAAATCAAGGTTTGATCGCTTTGTGGCGTGCAGTTGCGATGCAAAACCGCTTTGGCAAGTCTGTGCCGCGAGCTTTCTGCGCATGCCGTGTGGTCATAGAAGCCGACCTAAGATTGATCGGGTTGCTTGATCGCTTCAGTGCCTGGGCGCGAAGCTGGGTGCGAAGCCAGGGTTGGGCAATGTTCGGATGCCCTGGTGCACGGGCGGCGCTTCGTGACTCAGGATCGCCCAGCAGGCCAGGTTGGGCGGGTTGAACGGTGTTGACATTGATCAAAACGAATATTTGAGGCAATTAAAGTGAACACGATGAACAAGTCGATTCAGTCGTTGCACCAGCAGGGCTCTGGCCTACACAAGGCAATGGCAGTAGGGATGCTGAGTGTCATGGCGATGTGCTCGACGGCAGCGTACGCGGTCGGTGATCTGCCCGGAGGGCCTGCGCACAATCAACTGAATTTTCATCCCCCAGCCACTCAGATCGCTGACGCCCTGCACTGGTTGCACTGGTACATGCTGGCCATCTGTGCGGTGATCTTCGTGGCCGTCTTTGGTGTGATGTTCTATTCCATCCTGAAGCACAGAAAGTCCGTCGGTCACCAGGCGAAAGAATTGCCCGAACCCCTGTGGCTGGAACTGGGCTGGACGATCGTGCCACTGATCATCGTGATCGGTATGGCGCTGCCCGCAACCAAAGTGGTGGTCGCCATGAAGGACACCAGCAACAGCGACATCACCATCAAAGTCACGGGCATGCAGTGGAAATGGGGTTACGAGTACATCAAGGGCGAGGGCGAGGGCATTGATTTTCTTTCCACGATCGATCCTCAGCACCGCGCGTGGGCCGCAAGTGGCCGCCCCCCCCGGTTGGAAGACTACCTGCTTCGTGTGGACAACCCGCTGGTCGTTCCTGTGGGCCAAAAAATCCGCATCATCACGACAGCCAACGACGTGATTCACGCTTGGGCGGTGCCTGCATTCGGCGTGAAGCAAGACGCCATTCCTGGCTTCGTTCGCGATACCTGGTTCAGAGCCGAAACCACGGGCGATTTCTACGGGCAATGCACGGAGCTTTGCGGTCGTGAGCACGCTTTCATGCCCATTCATGTTCGCGTGGTCACCCAGCAACAATACACGACATGGGTTCAGGAGCAAATGGCCGCCATTGCCGCCCGCCAGGAAGACCCCAGCCGAGTCTGGGCGCTGTCAGATCTGGTGGCCCGGGGTGCATCCGTGTACGCGGCCAACTGTATCGCCTGCCATCAGGCCAATGGCCGCGGTACCGCTGCGTTCAAGGCCCTGGACGGTTCAGCGAAAGTGACGGCCGAGGACCAGTCAGCCCACGTGCAGATCCTGTTGAACGGGCAGGGCGCGATGCCTGCATGGCGTAACTTGTCGGATACCGACATTGCCGCCGTCATGACGTACACCCAGAACAGTTGGACCAACGACACGCGGCGCCTGATTCAGCCGGCCGATGTTCTGGCAGCGCGTCAGTGAGTTCAATTCATCCGTTTGGAAACGAGGCAATCACCATGAGTGCAGTTCTTGATCAGCACGGCGCACACGGCCACGACCATCACACGCCGACCGGTTGGCGGCGCTGGGTTTATGCCACGAACCACAAAGACATTGGGACGATGTACCTACTGTTCAGCTTTGCGATGCTGATGATCGGTGGGGTGCTCGCGATGGGTATCCGGGCCGAACTGTTCCAGCCGGGTTTGCAAATCGTGCAGCCGGAACTGTTCAACCAACTGACCACCATGCACGGCATCATCATGGTGTTCGGGGCCATCATGCCGGCCTTCGTGGGTTTTGCCAACTGGATGCTTCCGCTTCAGATCGGCGCTTCCGACATGGCGTTCGCGCGCATGAACAACTTCAGCTTCTGGCTGATGGTCCCGGCCGCCATCATCATCGTGGCCTCCTTCTTCATGCCAGGCGGTGCGCCGGCAACCGGCTGGACGATGTACGCGCCCTTGACCCTCCAGATGGGTCCCTCGATGGACGCCGCGATTTTTGCACTCCACATCTTGGGTGCTTCGTCCATCATGGGCGCGATCAACATCATTGTCACCATCCTGAACATGCGCGCGCCCGGCATGACACTGATGAAAATGCCGATGTTCGCCTGGACATGGCTGATTACAGCGT
Organism: Tepidimonas sp. UBA997; assembly: GCA_002291945.1. Taxonomy (GTDB): domain Bacteria; phylum Pseudomonadota; class Gammaproteobacteria; order Burkholderiales; family Burkholderiaceae_C; genus UBA997. Next base: position 48,625 of record DBAZ01000056.1, on the reverse strand, counting down.
ATCTGCTGATTGCAGTGATGCCGGTTCTGGCTGGGGCCATCACCATGACCCTGACCGATCGTCACTTTGGCACCAGCTTTTTCAACCCGGCGGGTGGCGGTGATCCGGTGATGTACCAGCACATCTTCTGGTTCTTTGGGCATCCCGAGGTTTACATCATGATTCTGCCGGCGTTCGGCATCATCAGTCAGGTGGTACCGGCCTTTTCACGCAAGAAACTGTTCGGATACACCGGCATGGTCTATGCCACCGGCTCGATTGCCATACTCTCCTTCGTGGTTTGGGCTCACCACATGTTCACCACCGGCATGCCGGTTACGGGGCAGCTTTTCTTCATGTACAGCACGATGTTGATTGCCGTGCCCACCGGGGTCAAGGTGTTTACTTGGATTGCGACCATGTGGAGAGGATCGATGACCTTCGAGACCCCGATGTTGTGGTCGGTGGGTTTCATCTTCGTGTTCACCATGGGCGGCTTCACCGGCATGATGCTGGCCGTCGCACCGCTGGACATCCAGTTCCATGAAACGTACTACGTGGTGGCGCACTTCCACTATGTGCTGGTCGCGGGTTCGCTGTTTGCCTTGTTTGCCGGTGTGTATTACTGGTTGCCCAAATGGACGGGCGTCATGTATTCCGAAACTCGTGGCAAGATCCACTTCTGGTGGTCAATCATTTCTTTCAACATTGCCTTCTTTCCCATGCACTTCCTGGGGCTGGCCGGTATGCCGCGCCGCTATGCCGACTACCCCATGCAGTTCGCCGATTTCAATTTGATCGCGTCCCTGGGCTCTTTCGCCTTTGGCGTTGCCCAGGTGTATTTCTTCTTCGCAGTGGTTCTTCCTGCCATGAGGGGCAAGGGTGAAAGAGCGCCCCAGAAGCCGTGGGAGGGCGCGGAGGGTCTGGAGTGGGAAGTGCCGTCACCTGCACCTCACCACACCTTCGAGATGCCCCCCAAGTTGGACGCCACCGCGACCCGCGTGGTGGGCTGAGAGAGACGCATTGTCATGTCGATTCCGCCTGAAAAACGCCGAAGCAATGTGCGACTGGGTCTGATCCTGGCCTCTGTGGCGCTGGCTTTCATGCTGGGCTATGTGGCCAAGTTTGTGGTTCTCGGTCCTTGAGGAGTTGTGATGTCACTTCGCAAAGAAAATCTCAAGATTGTGGGCAAGCTGGGCGTCATCGCCATTGGCATGTTCGCCTTTGGCTATGCGCTCGTGCCAATTTATCGGGCCATCTGCGAAGCGACCGGCATCAACATTCTGGCTTTGACCGAAAGGCAGATTCCCGGCAAGATCACCTCGCTGCCTGCCAACACCCAGGTGGACACTTCCCGGACGATCATCGTCGAATTTGACGCTAACGTCCGTGGTCCCTGGGACTTCCGGCCGATGGTTCGGTACATGGTGGTTCATCCTGGTGAGCTCAGCACGGTCATGTATGAGTTCCAGAACATTCAGCCCAGAGTCATGGCTGCCCAGGCGATTCCAAGCTATGCCCCTCGCCATGCAGCCCGTCACTTCAACAAGCTGGAATGCTTCTGCTTCACTCAATACACCCTGCAGCCCGGCGAAGCCAAGGAGTGGCCCGTTGCCTTTGTCATTGACCCGCGTATTCCTCGGGACGTGACCACCATCACCTTGTCATATACGTTCTTCGAAGTGGGGGGGAGCATACCGGCTGCGCCATCGGCGTCGGTGCTGCCGAGTGTTCCATTGGCCGAAGCGCCGGTGCTTTTTGCGGCACCCATGTCGATGAACAATTCCTGATAGGCATTCCCGGCACTATCATCCCACCCATCACGATCCACTTGAACCAGCGATCCGATTCAGGAGTGAGCATGTCCGCAGCATCACATGGCGCAACGCCCCATTATTTTGTTCCCGGATTGTCACGGCATCCCTTCATGTCGGCGGTGGGTTTGTTCTTTTTGATTCTGGGTGCCGGCCAGTGGATCAATGGCAGTGCCTGGGGCATGTACTCCCTGCTGTTCGGTCTCGTCTGGTGGCTGGTGGTCCTGTACCAATGGTTCCGTGATGCCATCGCCGAAAGCGAAGGAGGCCTCTACGGCCGCAAGATCGATCTTTCTTACCGCTGGAGCATGACGTGGTTCATCTTCTCGGAAGTGATGTTCTTTGGTGCTTTTTTCACAGCCTTGTGGTGGGCTCGTGCGCACTCGGTGCCCGCGCTGGGGAATATTGAAAATGCGCTGATCTGGCCCGACTTCCAGGCGGTCTGGCCGTCCGTGGTGGCAGGTGCAACCGCGTCACCGGCAGGCATCGTGGAGCCCTTCCTGACCATGGGCCCCTTCTGGCTGCCGACCATCAACACGGCTTTACTGCTGACTTCCGGGGTCACCTTGACCATTGCGCACCATGCCATCCAGGACGGCAACCGCACCAAGACCATTGCTTTCATGTGGTTGACGATTCTGCTGGCGGCGATCTTTCTGGCCGTTCAAGGTTATGAATACTTTTACGCGTATTCCGCCCTGAATTTGAGACTCGACTCAGGGATTTACGGCTCCACCTTCTACATGCTGACGGGCTTCCACGGACTTCACGTCTTCATCGGCATGGTGATGCTGATCGTCATCACCCTACGCCTTCAGAAGGGGCATTTCACCAAGGAGCGCCATTTCGGATTCGAGGGTGCGGCCTGGTACTGGCACTTCGTTGACGTGGTGTGGTTGTTCCTCTACATCCTCGTTTACTGGATGTGACGGCGTATGGTGAGCTTGTCATGCAAAGAGCGCCCGTGGGCGCTCTTTGCATTGACCATCAGCGTGTATGAATGCCTGTAGGCTGTATCCATCCCATTTGATAACTCACCAGCACGGCAATGAACAGCAGCACGGAAATCCCTATACGGAGGGTCAGGGCGCGCACCATGCGTCGGGAGCGGTTGGGGTCGTCACTCAGGGAGTCACCACGCATCATGGCGATCAGTGCGCCAGCCAGGCTGGCCAGAATCAGAGCAATGAGCCCGATGATGAGGTATGTCATGACAGGAATTATCGGATGACTCGCGTCACCTCGCACTGGCGTTTTTGCTTGGTCACTGGGGCGACTGTACTTGCCGTTGCGTTGACGGCCAGTTTGGGGCTGTGGCAATTGAACCGTGCTGCGCAAAAGGAGCGCCTGGCCGAGCAGCGCAGCGCACGACAGGCTTTGCCTGCGTTGAACTGGTCTGATCTGTTGCAGGCCAACATGCCGATGGATCTGCCCGAGATGCTGGACCGGCAGGTTGAACTCGAAGGCTACTGGAAACATGAAGCCACGGTCTTTCTGGACAATCGACCCCTGAACGGGCGTGCCGGCTTCTGGGTCGTGACGCCGTTGTGGCATGAGGGGAGGCAGCAGGCCGTCTTGGTGACTCGTGGCTGGGTGCCTCGACGACTCGATGACCGCACCGCCGTTCCATCGCTGGATGCTTCGTCCGGCTTGGTTCGAGTCAAGGGGCGATTGGCCCCCCCACCTTCCAAGCTTTATGACTTCGGTCAGGCCGGGCAGGGGCGCATCCGGCAAAATATCGACATCGATGCCTTCGCTGCCGAATGGTCCTTGAAGCTGTGGCCGGTTTCCGTTCAGCAGTTGGACAGCGCAGGGCCCGAGACGGTGCTTTCCCGAGACTGGCCCTTGCCGGACAGTGATGTCCATCAACACTACGGTTACGCCGTTCAATGGTTCGGCCTGACCCTACTCCTGATTTTTCTGTATGTCTGGTTCCAATGCATCGGTCCCTGGAGACAACGCCGTGCCAGCCGCCGAGTCGAGTCGAACGCCGCCGGATGAGCCACTCATGATGACGGTGCACTCCATGCCCCGTCCATCGCCCGATATCGTTCGCGACCCTCAGGTCACGCGTGCCGGTCGCTGGAAGATGCTGATCCTCTTTCTGGTGTGCGCTTCGCCGGTGATTGCGTCGTATTTCACCTACTACGTCATCCGGCCCGAAAGCCGACGTAACTATGGTGAATTGATACAGCCATTGCGGCCCATGCCTGCCGACCTGATGGGCACGACGCCGTCCGGTGAATCCGTGCCGATGACGTCGCTCATGCATCAGTGGCTGTTCGTGAGCGTCTCGGACAGCGCATGCGATGCCACTTGCACGCAACATCTGTACTTGCAGCGGCAGATCCGTGAAGGACTGGGGCGTGAGAAAGATCGGGTGGATTGGGTTTGGTTGAGGACGGGTGAGGCGGCATTGTCTCCTCAGCTTCAGGCCGCCACGGCTCAGGCGCAAGTGCTGCATGTGAGCGAAGATGCGATTGCTCAGTGGCTGCAGCCTGCCGAGGGCCATCGACTGAGCGATCACTTGTTTGTGGTGGACCCGATGGGCAACTGGATGATGCGCTTCGAGCCCCACGCCGACCCTTCCAAAATGCGGCGCGATCTGAGCCGCCTGTTGCGGGCGTCCAGTTTCTGGGACCGACCGGGACGTTGACATGGACCACCCCTACCTGTATGACTTGTCGCCGCTATTCTGGTTGAAAGTGGTGGGTATCCTGGTGGCCTTGCCGGCACTGGCCTGGGTGTGGTGGCGCGGGCGACAATTGGACACGGCCGGGCGTCTGGGGCTGCTCACGGGCGTCACGCTCTTTCTCACCATCGACCTGATCCTGTTTGGCGTCTTCACCCGCCTGACCGGTTCCGGCCTGGGTTGCCCCGACTGGCCGGGTTGCTTTGGCAAGGTCAGCCCGATCGGGGCGCGCGAATACATTGCGGCGGCTCAAGCCAGTTTCCCGCTCGGTCCGGTAACCTTTCCCAAGGCCTGGATCGAAATGATTCATCGCTACCTCGCGACTGGGGTGGGCGTGCTGATTCTCGTGCTGGCCTTCTGGAGCTGGCGCGAAAGACACCATATTCATGTTCCCGTGTTCTGGCCGATCGTGACCTTGATCTGGGTTTGCATTCAGGGTGCTTTTGGTGCATGGACGGTGACGATGAAACTCTTTCCTGCGATTGTGACGATGCACTTGCTCGGGGGCATGATGCTGCTGGCCTTGCTGCGGCTGCAGGGTGTCCGCTACAAGATGGGGCGTGTGCCGGGCGGTCTTGCCTTGCCTCTGCTGTCGATTGAGCCCGGCACCAAACGCTGGCTATGGCTGGTTTTTGCGGCTGTGTGGGCGCAGATTGCCCTGGGTGGATGGGTCAGCACCAACTACGCCGCACTGGCTTGCAGTGATTTCCCGACCTGTCAAGGCCGCTGGTGGCCGTACATGGATTTTTCGACCGGCTTTCAACTCTGGCGTGAACTGGGCATGCAGCGCTCGGGGGAGTCGATTCCATTTGACGCCCTCACGGCCATCCACTACACGCATCGGATCGGCGCTTACGTGGTGTTTGTCCTGTTTGTCTGGCTGGCGTGGCGTTTCTGGCGTGTCGAAGGCAAAACCTCGCATGCCCTGATCTTGCTGGCATTGATCGGGTGGCAGGTCTTGTCGGGCATCACGATCGTACTGCGCGAGTGGCCCATTCTGGTTGCCCTGTCTCACTCGGGGGGGGCTGCAGCCATGGTCTTTGTTCTTACCGGCTGGTTGACCGCTGCCTACCCGGTTCGCTCGGCCAAGCGAACGATCAGGCGTTCTTCTGCGGTGTCCACATGAGCAGTTCGCCCGCCTCCCTGGCCGCGTCACACCCTCCTACGTGGCGCCAGTTTTACGCGCTGATGAAGCCGCGCGTCATCCAACTGATTGTGTTTTGTGCTTTGATCGGCATGGTGTTGGCCGTCCCCGGCCTGCCCACCTGGGAGCAGATCGGACTCGCTGCCATCGCGTGTTTCGGCATCTGGTTGGTCGCTGGGGCGGCGGCGGCGTTCAATTGCGTCGTTGAACAGCATATTGACGCCAGGATGAAGCGGACTGCATGGCGCCCGACGGCCAAAGGTGAACTCACGAACGTTCAGACACTGACGTTTGCCGCCTTGCTTTGTATCTTCGGGTCGGTGATTCTGTACATGTGGGTCAACCCATTGACGATGTGGCTGACCCTGGGCACGTTTGTGGGTTATGCGGTGATCTATACCGTCATCCTCAAACCCCTCACGCCCCAGAACATCGTGATCGGTGGCGCTTCGGGTGCCATGCCCCCGGTGCTGGGCTGGGCGGCCATGGCGAATGCGGTGACGGCCGAGGCGCTGGTGCTTTTTCTGATCATCTTCCTGTGGACGCCGCCGCACTTCTGGGCTCTGGCGCTCTATCGGGTGGAGGACTACCGCAAGTCGGGTCTGCCCATGCTGCCCGTGACGCACGGATCCGCGTTCACGCGGCTGCATATTTTTCTCTACACGCTGATCCTTTTTGCCGCGTGTTTGTTGCCCTTCATCCTGCGCATGAACGGGTGGTTTTACCTGATGGTTGCGGTGGCGCTGAATGCGGGTTTCATGGCTTATGCCTGGGCTCTCTGGCGAGAATATTCCGACCAACTGGCGCGCAAGACCTTTCGTTTTTCTTTGATACACCTGTCGCTTCTGTTTGCTGCCATGCTGGTCGATCACTACCTGGTTTGGTTGTGGTGAACAGGCCGCGACGGGGCCCGCAGTCGGTGTACGGACTCAGTGGGACAACTTGTCTTTTGCCGAGGTGAACGAGTCGGCAAAAAACGCTTCCGCTGGCAGGCCGGCCGCCGCGTAGTCGCGTTGCGCCGCTTCGATCACGATCGGGGCCCCGCAGGCATAGACTTGGTACCCCGATAGATCCGGGAAATCCGCCAGCACCGCCTGGTGGACGAATCCGCTGCGGCCCTGCCAGCCATCTTCAGGCAGGGCATCGGAAACCACCGGCACGTAGCTGAGCTGCGGCATCTCGGCGGCCTGCTGTCGGATCCAGGCGTCGGCATAGAGGTCGGACGGTCGCCGACCGCCCCAGTAGAGCACCGCAGGGCGTTGGATGTTTTTGAAGCGCATGTGCTCGATCAGGGCTTTGATGGGCGCAAAACCGGTGCCAGACGCCAGCAGGATGAGGGGCTTGGCGCTTTCCTCGCGCAGGTAGAAACTGCCGTAGGGGCCTTCGATACGCAGGATTTCCTTTTCCTTCATGGAGCCGAACACATGGTCGGTGAAGATGCCACCGGGCATGTGGCGGATGTGCAGTTCCATGCTCGGCGCTGCAGCCTGCAAGTGCGGCGCGGTGGCCATGGAGTAACTGCGCCGACTTCCATCGCGCAGCAGGAACTCGACGTACTGGCCGGCGTGGTACTGGAAGGTGTCGCTGGCAGGCAGTTGCAGCTTGACGATCATCACGTCATGCGAGGCTTTTTCCAGGCTGGTCACGCGCACCGGCATTTTCTTGATCGGGAAGGCACCGGCTTGCGTCACCTGCCGCGATTCCAGCACCACGTCGCTGGTGGCGCTGGCGCAGCAGGTCAGCACAAAACCGGCTTGTTCTTCCTCTGCCGACAAGGCCTTGCCCTGATGCGGCCCATGCACCACACTGCCTGAGAGTTTTTTGCATTTGCAGGAGCCGCAGGCACCATCCTTGCAGCCATAGGGCAGGCCGATGCCCTGGCGGATGCCAGCGGCGAGGAGGGCTTCGTCGGCCTCGGCCGAGAACGTGCGCCCGCTGGGCTCAACGGTGATCTGGAATGTCATACTTGCGTCGAAATGGGTGATGCGGAGCCACCGGGCACCGCAAGGGATACCCGATTCTCTCAAACTTGAGGAGACCTATGGCGGCTCTGGGTGCATTGCCCGCGCGTTTTCGGCGCGAACGGGTGTTGATTGTGGGATGCGGCGACGTAGGCTTGCGCACCAGTCGGGTTTTGGGGCAGGGACGCCGGGTACGCTTGCTGGCTCTGACCTCATCGCCCCAGCGGGTGGCGGAATTGCGTGCCCAAGGGCTGGTACCTTTGCAGGGCGATCTGGACGAACCGGCTACGCTACGCCGCCTCAGTGGTCTGGCGACACGCGTGCTGCATCTGGCCCCGCCAGCCACCGATCAACCCACCGGCTGGGAGCGCGACGGGCGTACCCGCCACCTCATCCGCGCTCTGGCACCCCGTAGTCGACCGCGCAAGCTCGTGTACGGTTCCACCACCGGGGTGTATGGCGACTGCGCCGGTGACTGGGTGGCCGAAACCCGGGCAGTTCAGCCCAGCACACCGCGTGCACGGCGGCGGGTGGATGCCGAGGAGCAACTGCGCTGGTGGGGCAGGGCGTTGGGGGTGGATGTGTCGGTGTTGCGCATTCCAGGCATTTATGCGCCCGATCGGGCCGGCGGGCCGCGTGAGCGGTTGCTGCGGGGCACCCCGGTACTGCGCCCGCAAGACGACGTCTATACCAATCACATCCATGCCGATGATCTGGCGCGGGCCTGCGCCAAGGCGCTGTGGTGGCGAGCGCCGCAGCGCGTGTTGCATGTGTGCGACGACACCGACCTGAGAATGGGGGACTACTTTGACTGGGTAGCCGACCACTACGGCTTGCCCCGGCCCGAGCGGATGGCCCGTGCGGGTGCCGAGCAGCGGCTGTCACTGATGGTGCTGAGCTTTATGAGCGAGTCCCGACGCTTGCGTAACGAGCGACTGAAACGGGAACTGAAGCTGAGCCTGCAGTTCCCGACCATTCGGGAAGGCTTGCGGGGCTGATGCCTGTCAGCCCGTTGTGCCAACGCTGGTGTAGATCAACCAGCCGGTGTAGCAGGCAAAGCTCATCACCAGCAAGCCGCCGTGCGTGCGGGTAATCTGCCCGGGCTGACCCTGGCGGGAACGACCGAGCACGAAGAGGGCTAGCGTCAGTGCGGCCATCACGGCCATGTCGCGCGTCAACAGCGAGGGTTCGGCGGTCATGGGGTGTATGCTGCCTGCCAGACCCACCACCGCCAAGGTGTTGAAGATGTTGGAGCCCAGGATGTTGCCCATTGCGAGGTCGTGCTGGTTTTTGCGGGCCGCGGCGATGCATGAGGCCAGTTCCGGCAGGGATGTCCCGACGGCCACCACCGTCAGGCCGATCACGAGTTCACTCACGCCCAGCCCTTGCGCCACCTCGACGGCACCCCAGACCAGCAGCCGCGAACTGGCGATCAGAAGCACCAGCCCAACCAGCAGCCAGAACCAAGCCTGGCGCACCGGCATCTGATGACTTTCCAACTCGGCTTCGGTTTCTTGGGACAGCGTGTCTTGGCCGTTTTTGATCCCTTCGCGGATTGACCAAGTCACCAGGCCAGCAAAAATCAGCAGCATCAGCAGAGCGTCCCAGCGGCTGATCTCCAGATCCCAGACCAAGGCAACCGCCAACAAGGTGATGCCGGTGAGGATGGGGAGTTCTTTGCGCAGGATGCCCGACTGCACCACGATCGGGCTGATCAGCGCCGTGATGCCCAAAATGAGCGCAATGTTGGCGATGTTGGAGCCGTAGGCATTGCCCAGCGCAATGCCGGGACTGCCTTCCATGGCCGACAGCACCGACACCGCCATCTCGGGCGCAGAGGTGCCAAAACCGATGATCACGACCCCGATCAGCAGCGGTGGCAGGGCGTAATGCCGGGCCACGGTCGCTGCGCCGTCGATGAATTTGTCGGCCGACCAGACCAGCACGGCCAAGCCTGCCACTATTGCCAGCAAAGGATACCAAATGGACATGACGAAAGTCTAAAGCTCGGGGTCGTTAAAAAGAGCAGCATCTTGTGGATACTGCCCTTCGGATTTGGTGCCGGGGGCCGGACTCGAACCGGCACGGTGTGTTGCACCGGCAGATTTTGAATCTGCTGCGTCTACCAATTTCGCCACTCCGGCGCTGGAGCAAGGCGAAATTATGGCACAGTGCGGCATGGGTTTCGGCCCAGAC
>DBAZ01000056.1:17660-38448 GCA_002291945.1 Tepidimonas sp. UBA997 | reverse complement strand
CCCTCACGCCCTCACGCCTTATGAGCAAGCCTGCAGCCAAGTCCCGCACCCGCACCACCCAGGCGGTTCGCATAACCTACCCCACCATCGAAGCCGCCGTGGGTCAGACGCCGCTGGTGGCCTTGCAACGCATCTTGGCCGATGCCAACCGTGCCCGTGGCAACGTGGTGCTGGGCAAACTGGAAGGCAACAACCCGGCCGGTTCGGTGAAGGACCGGCCCGCCTTGTCGATGATTCAGCGTGCCCAGGAGCGCGGCGACATCCGGCCCGGCGACACGCTGATCGAGGCCACGTCGGGCAACACCGGCATTGCGCTGGCGATGGCCGCTGCCATCAAGGGCTATCGCATGGTGCTCATCATGCCCGAGGATCTGTCGATCGAACGCGCTCAGACCATGAAGGCGTTTGGTGCCGAACTCATCCTGACGCCCAAAAGCGGGGGCATGGAGTACGCCCGCGACCTCGCCGAAAAGATGCAACAAGAGGGCAAGGGCCGGGTACTCGACCAGTTCGCCAATGCCGACAACCCGCGTATTCACTACGAAACCACCGGGCCCGAGTTGTGGCAGCAGACCGGCGGGCAAATCACCCATTTCGTCAGCGCCATGGGCACCACCGGCACCATCACCGGGGTGTCGCGCTACCTGAAGGAAAAGAACCCGGCCATCCGCATCATCGGTGCGCAGCCCAGCGAAGGGTCTCGCATTCCGGGCATCCGCAAGTGGCCGCAGGCCTACCTGCCCAAGATCTATGACCCTACACATGTCGATGAACTGATCTATGTGTCGCAGGCCGACGCCGAGGAGATGTGCCGCCGTCTGGCCCGCGAGGAAGGCATTTTTGCCGGCATTTCGGCCGCTGGTGCCTGCTGGGTGGCGCAGCAGGTGGCGCAGCAGGTGCAGAACGCCACCATTGCCTTCATTGTGTGCGACCGCGGCGACCGCTATCTCTCTACCGGGGTGTTCCCGGCCTGACCCGATGCGGTGAGGGCAGGCGCAGGGCCAACTCGATGGCCTGCAGCATGGCCAGCATCATGGCCGGGTGGCCGATCGCACCTGCAGCATGGCCGGGTGGCCGATTACAATAGCCCCAAAGGATGACCCCCATGAACGTTGACCGAGAACTCGACGCCCGCGGATTGAACTGCCCCCTGCCCATACTCAGGGCCAAAAAGGCCTTGGCCGAAATGAGCAGCGGTCAAGTGCTCAAGGTGATTGCCACCGATTCCGGCTCGGTGCGCGACTTCCAAGCCTTTGCCAAACAGACCGGCAATGAACTGCTCGAACAGGACTCGGCGGGGCCGGATTACGTCTCGGTGCTGCGCCGCCGCTGATGATCTGCCCAAGGGCAACTAGGGCAACTAGGGCAAACCGCACCAAGGCCGCTCCAAGGCCGCTCCATAGCGGCCTTGCGCGTTGTCAGGGCGGCCTAGCCAAGGTGGCCCAGCGTGCAGCAGCACACCGGCTCAGCCGCCCAGGCGCTGCAACTGCTCCTGCAGTTGGCTCAGGGTGGCGCTGAAGTCGGCCACCCGTTTCCTTTCCTGATCGATCACCGCGGGTGGGGCTTTGGCGACGAAGGCTTGGTTGCCCAGTTTGGCATGGGCTTTGCTGATTTCGCCTTGCAGGCGTGTCACTTCTTTGGACAGGCGGGCCTGCTCTGCGGCCACATCGATTTCCATGAACAGGCACAGGCGCACCACGTCGCTACCTAGGCCCACCACCGCCACCGGGGCCGCTTGGGCAGCGGCACTCCAGCGGGCTTCGTCGGCAAAGACCTGGACTTCGCTCAATTTGGCCAGCGCCTGCAGCAGCGGCGCGACGTGTTGCAAGCAGGCCGCCCCCGCGGGCGTTGCCGCGACGGCGTACAGGGGCAGGCGCTGCGCGGGCGAGACATGCATTTCGCCGCGCAGGTTGCGGCAGGCATCCACCAGCGCCTTGAGCTGCGCCACATGGGCTTCGGCGGCTTCGTCGATGCGGCTGGGATCGCTCACGGGATAGGCAGCAATGCTGACCGAGGCACCCGCGCCGCCCGAGGCAGTTGCAGTGGCGGGGTCGAGCCGCCCCGCAACGGGGGCCACCTTCTGCCACAGTTCTTCGGTGATGAAGGGGATGATGGGGTGGGCCAGACGCAGTATGGTTTCCAGCGTGCGGATGAGCGTGCGGCGGGTGCCGCGCTGCTGCGCGGCGCTGCCGGTCTGGATCTGCACCTTGGCGATTTCCAGGTACCAGTCGCAGAACTCGTTCCAGACGAATTCGTAGATGGCGTTGGCCACGTTGTCGAGCCGGTATTCGGCAAAGCCTTGGGCCACGTCGGCCTCCACCCGCTGCAGGCGCGAGACGATCCAGCGATCGGGCTGGCTGAACCTCAGGCCGCATGCGCACCCATCCCCGGAGGCGGTGTTCGAGTCAGCGCCGGGCCGCCCCAAGCTGGCGAGCGCCCCCTCGGCGGGCAGCGCAGCCCCTTCAGGGGCAAGCGTGGGGGCGTTGCCTCCCAGCCCGCAGTCGTGGCCTTCGCAGTTCATGAGCACGAAGCGGGTGGCGTTCCAGAGCTTGTTGCAGAAGTTGCGGTAGCCCTCGCAGCGCTTGCTGTCGAAGTTGATGCTGCGGCCCAGCGACGCCAGCGCGGCGAAGGTGAAGCGCAGCGCGTCGGCACCGTAGGCGGGGATGCCGTCGGGGAATTCCTTTTCGGTCTGCTTGCGCACCTTGGGCGCGGTCTCAGGCTTGCGCAGGCCGCTGGTGCGCTTGTCGAGCAGCGGGGCCAGTTCGATGCCGTCGATCAGGTCCACCGGGTCGAGCACGTTGCCTTCGGACTTGCTCATCTTCTGGCCCTGGGCGTCGCGCACCAGACCGTGGATATAGACGTGACGGAACGGCACCTTGCCGGTGAAGTGGGTGGTCATCATGATCATCCGGGCGACCCAGAAGAAGATGATGTCGTAGCCGGTGACGAGGACGCTCGACGGCAGGTAGAGGTCGTAGTCTGTGGTGCTGGCGCTGGCACCGCTGTCAGCACCGGACTCAGTCTGGCTCACGCGTCCTTCGCTCGCAATATCGCTGCGTCCGAGCCCGATGCCGCCAGCGGCTTGTGGGTGAGCGGCAGCCTCGGGCCAGCCCAGCGTGCTGAAGGGCACCAAGGCGCTGGAGTACCAGGTGTCGAGCACGTCGGGGTCGCGCTTGAGGCCACCGGCGAGCAGGGCGGTGCGCTGGGTCTCGCTCAGGTGGGTCGCGTAGCGCTGCAACTGGGTTTGGGCTTCGTCGGCGTTGCGCGCTACATAGACGTTGCCTTCCACGTCGTACCAAGCCGGAATCTGGTGGCCCCACCACAACTGGCGGGAAATGCACCAGTCCTGGATGTTGTTCATCCACTGGTTGTAGGTGTTGACCCAGTTTTCCGGCACGAAGGTCACTTGCCCGCTTTGCACCGCATCGATCGCCTTCTGGGCAATGGAGCGGGTGTCGCAGGCCGCAGCGCAAGCGGTGCCGGGCTGCCCCAAGCCGGGATCGGCCCCCTCGGGGGGCAGCCAAGCGCACGCAGCGGGCGGCGTGGGGGCCTTGTTCATGGCGACGAACCACTGGTCGGTCAGCATCGGTTCCACCACCTGGCCGGTGCGGGCGCAGCGCGGCACCATGAGTTTGTGTTTTTTCGCTTCCACCAGCAGACCGGCGGTTTCGAGGTCGGCCACGATGCGCTGGCGGGCCACGAAGCGGTCCAGGCCGCGGTATGGAGCCGGGCCGTGGTCGTTGATCTTGGCGTCCAGCGTCAGCACACCGATCATCGGTAGCCGGTGGCGCTGGCCCACGGCGTAGTCATTCGGGTCGTGCGCCGGGGTCACTTTCACCACGCCGGTGCCAAAGCTGCGCTCCACGTAGGCGTCGGCAATCACCGGGATGTCGCGGTCGCACAGCGGCAGCTTGACATACTGGCCCACCAGGTGGGCGTAGCGTTCGTCGTCGGGGTGTACCATCACGGCCACGTCGCCCAGCAGGGTTTCGGGGCGGGTGGTGGCCACCACCAACTGGCCTGCGCCACTGGCCAACGGGTAGGCGATGTGCCACAGGCTGCCGTCTTCCTCTGCGCTCTCCACCTCCAGGTCGCTCACCGCGCTCATCAGCACCGGGTCCCAGTTGACCAGGCGCTTGCCGCGGTAGATCAGGCCCTGCTGGTACAGGCGGACAAAGGTTTCCGTCACCACTTTCGACAGTTTGTCGTCCATGGTGAAGTACTCGCGGCTCCAGTCCACGCTGTCGCCCATGCGGCGCATCTGCTGGGTGATGGTCTGGCCCGACTGTTCTTTCCACTCCCAGACCTTGGCCACGAAGTTCTTGCGCGCTTCTTCCGGCGTCGGGCCCATGTCGTGGCGGCTGATGCCTTGCGCCTGCAACTGGCGCTCCACCACGATTTGCGTCGCAATGCCGGCGTGGTCGGTGCCCGGCACCCAGACCGTGTTGAACCCGGCCATGCGGTGGTAGCGGGTCAGGCTGTCCATGATGGTCTGGTTGAAGGCGTGGCCCATGTGCAGTGTGCCGGTCACGTTGGGCGGTGGCAACTGGATGGCGAAGTTGCGCCCCGCCGCAGCGGCTGCTGCGCTGGGTTGTGCGCTGCCCCGAAAGCCTGCCTGCCCGTAGCCGCGACGCTCCCATTGCAAGCCCCAGTGGGCTTCGAGCGCGGCGGGCTCGAACGATTTGGACAGGGCCTGCAGGCCTGGCTGGGCAACGGTGTCTGGCATGATGGTGAAGGTGAAAAAACACACGGCTGCCCGACAGGCAGCCAGACGGTTGCAAGGACGCGAACCTGACTGTTTCGATTTTAAGACCTTGCCTATCCGGCCTAACCTGATCCGGCCTGACCTGATGCAGCGGGAGGTGTGTGGCCGCCCGTTCCATCTGCCGGTTTGTCCACTCTTGCCAGATAATCGTCGGCAAACAGGATTTTGAGCATGTTGCTTGTATTGTCGCCCGCCAAAGCACTCGATTACCAGACGCCGCCCCACGTCGCCACCCACACCCAGCCGCTGTTTGTGCCGCAGGCGACCGAACTGATCGAGCTATTGCGCACCAAATCGCCCCCAGAAATCGCCTCGCTGATGGGCCTGAGCGACGCTTTGGCGGGGCTGAACGTGGCCCGTTACCAGGCGTGGCAGCCCACATGCACCACACAGAATGCCAAACAGGCCGTGCTCGCCTTCAACGGCGATGTCTATGCCGGGCTGGATGCCAAGAGCCTGTGCGCAGCCGCATTGGACTGGGCGCAGGCACACGTCTGCATCCTCAGCGGCTTGTACGGCGTGCTGCGCCCTTTGGACTTGATGCAACCGTATCGGCTCGAAATGGGCACCCGGCTCGTTACGCCCAAGGGCAACAACCTGTACCAGTTCTGGGGCCGCCAGATGGCCGACTACTTGAATCAACGCGCCGAGGCCGACCGTACGTCACTGATCGTCAACCTGGCGAGCGAGGAATACTTCAAGTCGGTCGATAAAAAGGCTTTGAAACCCCGTGTGGTCACTTGCGTGTTCGAAGAACTCAAGGCTGGCCAGTACAAGATCATCAGCATCATGGCCAAGCGAGCCCGCGGCCTGATGGTGCGTCACGCCATCGAGTGCCGGGCCAGCGGTGTCGATGAGCTCAAAACCTTTGACCGGGAAGGCTATGCCTTCGTGCCCGCCGCTTCGGAGGCCGAGCGTCTGGTCTTTCGCCGCGGTGCCCGCGCATGAGTCAGATCATCACCACCGAATGGCACCGCTGGATCGTCGAGCAGGCCAGCGCCGGGTTGTCGCCGGAGTCGGTGCTCCAGGCCATGAAGGCGTCGGGCTGGAGCGAATCGGTCGCCCTGGGGGCGCTGCAGGAGGCCACGGAAGGCGAGTTGGCACCAAGCAAGCCGCCAGTGGTGCCGCAGCCCGATTTAAGCGCTGCGCCGCGCTGGGTGGATGCCGGTGACCGCCGGGTCGAGGTGCTGGTGTGCATGCGCAGCCCCATGCTGGTGGTGTTTGGTGAGGTGTTGTCGCCCGAGGAGTGTGAGGCCCTGATGGTCGCAGCCCGGCCCCGTATGGGGCGCTCCCTGACCGTGCAGACCGCCACCGGCGGCGAGGAAGTCAACGCCGACCGCACCAGCCAGGGCATGTTTTTCCGCCGCGGTGAAAATGAAGTGGTCGCCCGCATCGAGGCTCGCATTGCCCGCCTTCTGCAATGGCCGGTGGACAATGGCGAGGGGCTGCAGATCCTGCATTACCCACCCGGTGCCGAGTACAAGCCGCATTACGACTATTTTGACCCCCTTGAACCCGGTACCGCCCGCATCACCCAGCGCGGTGGGCAGCGGGTAGGCACGCTGGTGATGTACCTGAATGAACCGGCTCGCGGCGGAGGCACCACCTTCCCGGATGTCGGGCTGGAGGTTTTGCCCAAGCGCGGCCACGCGGTGTTTTTTGCTTACGACCGCCCACATCCGGCCACGCGAACCCTGCACGGTGGGGCTCCCGTGCTGGAGGGCGAAAAGTGGGTGGCCACCAAGTGGCTGCGCGAAAAGGAATGCCATTGAACACTGCTGACCAAAGCCCGCTCGGGCGGGTCTCGGCCTATGCCGAGCGTTACGACCCGTCCTTGCTGTTTCCCATTGCGCGCGCTGCCAAGCGGGCCGAGATCGGAATCGGTGGCACGCTGCCCTTCATGGGGGCCGATCTCTGGACCGCGTTTGAACTCAGTTGGCTCAACCCGCGCGGCAAGCCGCAGGTGGCGATGGCCCACATCACGGTGCCATGCGAGTCGCCCAACATCGTCGAGAGCAAGTCGTTCAAGCTCTACCTCAACAGCTTCAATCAGCAGGTGTTCGAGTCGGCCGACGCGCTCAAGCAATGCCTTCGGCGCGATTTGAGCGCAGCGCTCTGGCGCGGCTCGGATCAGACCGGCGCACCGGGGGTGCGCTTGCTGCTGCCGCCTGAATGGGCGAGCGAGCAGGTACACACCTGGGACGGGCTGAGCCTGGATCGGCTGGATGTGGAATGCACCGAACGCCAGCCAGCGCCGGAGCTGCTGCAGGCCGACCATGCCATGCCGCTGGTGCAGGAGGTGTTGCTGAGCGACCTGCTCAAAAGCAATTGCCTGGTCACAGGCCAGCCCGACTGGGCCAGTGTGCGCATTGCTTACACCGGCGCACCCATCGACCAAGCGGGCCTGTTGCGCTATCTGGTGAGTTTTCGTCAGCACAACGAATTCCACGAGCAGTGCGTGGAGCGCATCTTCACCGACCTCATGGCCCGTTGCCGCCCGACCAAGCTGAGCGTGCTGGCCCGCTACAGCCGCCGAGGCGGCATAGACATCAACCCCTGGCGCACCAGCCACCCCCAGCCGCTTCCGGCCAACGGGCGGCTGGCGCGGCAGTGACTCAGAACAGGCTGGGCTGCACCTGCGCCGCCTGGGGCGCGGCCGGTCTGGGGGTGCCCTGTGCTGGGACTTTGCGCTGCAGGCTATCCACCCGCACACCGAGCAGGCGCAAGGGCCGATCCAGCGGCGCACGCTTCAACGCTTGCCGCGCCGCCCGCAAAATGGCTGCACCCTGATCGACCGGTTCGGGCAGGCTGTGGTGGCGGGTCACGATGCGAAAGTCGTCAAAGCGCAGCTTGACGGCCACGGTGCGCCCCCAGTATCCTTTGCGTTGCAAGTCGGCGGCCACCTGGTCGGCCAGACGGGCAAACAACAGGCTCAAGGCGGCTCGATCGCGCACCGGGTGCAGGTTGCGCTCGAAGGTGGTTTCGCGGCTCATGCTGACCGGTTCGGTGTGCGTTTCTACCGGGCGGTCGTCCCGCCCCCACGCGGCATTGTGCAGCCATGCTCCATGGCTTTGCCCGAAGGTGTCGATCAGCACGTCCAGCGGCTGTGCCGCGAGCTGGCCCATGGTCTGTACGCCCATCGCTGCCAGCTTGTGCTCGGTTTGGGGGCCGATGCCGTTGATCTTGCGGCAGGGCAGGGGCCAGAACAGCGATGGCAGATCGCCGATTTGCACGATGCTGATGCCATTGGGTTTCTGGAACTCACTGGCCATCTTGGCCAGCAGTTTGTTGGGTGCCACGCCGATGGAGCAGGTCAGGCCGGTGGCTTGAAAAATGTTTTTCTGGATCAGTCGAGCCAGCACCCGACCACCCTCGCGCGGTCCGCCCGCGACCTCGGTCAAGTCGATATAGACCTCGTCCACTCCCCGGTCTTCCATCGTCGGGGCAATCTCGGCGATCACCTCCTTGAAACGGCGCGACAGCCGTTTGACTTCGTCGAAATCGACTGGCAACAGGATCGCCTCGGGGCAGAGTTGCGCCGCTTTCATCAGCCCCATGGCGGAGCCGACACCGAACCGGCGGGCGGCATAGGTGGCGGTGGTGGCTACGCCTCGGCCAGCGTAATCTTTCAGGCGCGGGAAAAAGTCCACCGGAATCTGGGGCAGGTTCGCTGGGCCCCAATTCTGGTCCGGGTACGTAATGCGCAGCCGCTCCAGCATGGCCTCTTCGCGGCGGCGGCCACCGCCAATGACCATGGGCAAGCCCTTCAGTTGCGGGTAACGCAGCAGTTCGACGGACGCAAAGAAGGCATCCATGTCAAGGTGGGCAATGCGGCGTTGGGGGGAGGTCAAGGGCAAGAGTGGCAGCAGCTATGCTTGCCATTTTGCAACCGATCGGGGACAACCCATGAGCACTGAAACCACCAAGGATTTTGAACAGGGCCTGGCCATGCGCAAACGCGTGATGGGCGAGGCGTTTGTGGAGCGCGCCTTTTCCGACCTGACGCCGTTCACCGAGCCCCTGCAGCAGTACATCACCCGCAACGCCTGGGGCGATGTCTGGCAGCGCTCGGGGCTGGACCTGAAGACCCGCAGCCTGATCACGGTGGCCATGCTGACGGCCATGGGCAAGCAGAACGAGCTCAAAGGGCATGTGCGCGGGGCGCTGCATAACGGCGCGACGCCGCAGGAGATCCAGGAGGTGCTGTTGCATGCCAGCATTTACTGCGGCTTGCCCACGGCCGTCGAGGCGTTCCGTGCTGCGGCTGAAGTGGTGGATGGGCCGAAAGTGTGAGGCTTCCCCCGCGTGATCGATGCCAGGCCTAGCTTGGCTTACGCGGGGCTCGCTCTGCCCTCACAGAGCAAGGCACCCCAGTCCCGCCAAGGCATTAAAAAACCGTGATCGGCCAATCGGCTCAGCCCCCTGTCTGGCGGCCTGAGCCATCGCGCCCATTTCCAAGTGCATGGTTGTACTCCCAGAAAGTATTCATGGACTATAACTCTCTGAGCGGTTTCACCGGAAAGTGGATCAGGCGGCGGGCGATATCCACCGTGTGGGACACAGGCCTGGCGGTCGTCGGTCGCCGGGTCGGTTCTCGCCAGCATGGGGGTTGCGGGCATGGGTTTTAGGCTGGCGACAGGCCTTGAGGCGGGCGTACCTGCGCCAAGACGTAGTATCGTACGGGTTTCATTCATCATTGGATAGGAGCGTTCAAGCATGAACAAGGTGTACCCCAGCGCGGCCGAAGCCCTCAAGGGTGTGGTGGCCGACGGGCAACTGCTGGCCGTGGGTGGCTTCGGCCTGTGTGGCATCCCCGAGGCCCTGATCGACGCGCTGCGCGACAGCGGCGTCAAGAACCTGACGGCCATTTCCAACAATGCCGGTGTGGATGGCTTCGGTCTGGGCAAATTGCTGGAAACCCGGCAGATCAAGAAAATGATCTCGTCCTACGTGGGTGAGAACAAGGAGTTCGAACGCCAGTACCTAGCGGGCGAACTGGAACTGGAATTCACGCCTCAGGGCACACTGGCCGAAAAGCTGCGCGCGGGCGGCGCTGGCATCCCGGCCTTCTTCACCAAGACGGGCGTCGGCACGCTGGTGGCCGAAGGCAAGGAACTGCGCGAGTTCAACGGCGAGACCTACGTCATGGAGCACGCCCTGTTGCCCGACGTGGCGCTGATCAAGGCCGATGTGGCCGACCGATCCGGCAACCTGCGCTTCAATCTGACGGCGCGCAACTTCAACCCCGCCGCTGCCATGGCCGGCAAAGTCTGCATCGTGGAAGTCGAGCGCGTGGTGGCCAGCGGCGAAATCGCTCCTGACGACGTACACCTGCCCGGCATTTATGTGCACCGCATCGTGGTCAACCCCACGCCCGAAAAGCGCATCGAAAAGCGCACCACCCGCGACCGCAAAGTCTGATACGGAGAACATTCATGCCTTGGACCCAAGACCAGATGGCCGCGCGTGCGGCCCAAGAACTGCAGGACGGCTTTTACGTCAACCTCGGCATCGGCATCCCGACGCTGGTGGCCAACCACGTGCCCGACCATATGGAAGTGTGGCTGCAGAGCGAAAACGGCATGCTGGGCATCGGCCCCTTCCCCTACGAGGACGAGGTGGATGCCGACCTCATCAACGCGGGCAAGCAGACGGTGACCACCATCAAGGGCTCGTCGATTTTCGGCTCTGACCAGTCCTTTGCAATGATCCGCGGCGGCAAGATCAACCTGTCGATTCTGGGTGCCATGCAAGTCACGCATCAGGGCGATCTGGCCAACTGGATGATTCCCGGCAAGATGGTCAAGGGCATGGGCGGTGCCATGGATCTGGTGGCGGGCGTGCCGCGTGTGGTGGTGCTGATGGAGCACGTCGCCAAGAAGAAGGACGGCAGCACCGACCTGAAAATCCTGCCCGCATGCACCCTGCCGCTGACCGGCAAGGGGGTGGTTGACCGCATCATTACCGATCTGGGCGTGATGGACGTGACCCCCGCAGGCCTGAAACTGGTCGAACTCGCTGACGGCGTGACGCGCACGGACATTCAGAGCAAGACGGGCGTGCCGTTGCTCTGATGTCGGCAGGGTGGCAGGACTCTCAGGTGGTGGCCTGCGGTTTGCCTGTCATCAGCGTGGTCATGCTCTGGACCACTGCGGGGTCTTGCAGGGTGGTGGTGAGTCGGTCACCCAGAACCGCTTTCAGGTAGGGTCGCACCAGTGCGGTGTCCAGGGTGTCATCGTCCTCCCACTGAAATGCTGCCCAGCGCTCAGGGCCACCCGTGGCCAATTGTTCGCCCACCCGCGCACACCAGTAGCTCAGTGCTGTGGCGGTGGACTCGGCGCGAGCAGCCTCAAAGGGTTGTTCCAGGCAGGCATCCATGCGGGCGACCTGTTGGACGATCGGGCTCGGAAGACCCCAGGACGTCATCAACCATTGGCCCAGGGTGGAGCCCGAAATGCCCAGTGCGTCCTGTTCTGTCTGGGTGCGCTCCCAAAGTGAGGCAGTATGCAGGCAACGGGCGCGATCCTGAGGCATCAGCGTCAACGCTGCCATCGGCCCCAGAAAGGAGAGCACCACCTGAGTGACCATGACGCCACCTTCTGGTATGCCCAGTTTGGATGCCAGCTTGGCGCAGAGTTCGCTGCCAATTGCGCTGGCTTGCCAGTAATGCTCGAAACCTTGGCCTAAGGCCGGTGATGCGTTGGCAAACGACGCTTTGAGCATGTGTTGCATACAGATGGATCGCACCGAGTTCAGCCCCAGAAAGGTGATCCCCTGCCCAAGGTGAGCCACGGGTTTGTGAAGTCCGTACAACGGGGCGTTCACGGTGGCCAGCACCTTGGCGGCCAAGGCCGGTTCACTCATCACCAGTTCAGCGATTTCGGCTGAGCTTGCTTTTTGCAAGGTGCCGGGGGACGTGAGCTGTTGCAAAACGCGGGGCGGATGAGGAATGGTCTGAAGGCGATTGAGCAGTGCCTGCCGCTGTTCCTCGGGCAAGGCAGACGCATCCTGCCGCACGAAACTTGCCAGGGCTGGGGGAATTTGGGGTTCAGGCAGTTCGACGACGGATGCCGAAGGGGGTGGAGCGGTGGGTGCAGGTGTCGGAAGGTCGATGGCAGCCGAAACCCGCTTGATCGGAGGCTTGACTTCCGATCGAGCTAGCCATTTGATCACCAACCAGGCGATCACTCCCAGTAGTGCCACGCCGGCCAGGATCAGTTCCATAAAATTTTTGATAGTTTTGAAATAGCCTTCACTGTAACTCAACTGGGCCCCACGGACACCCTACTGGTTCACCCGATCAAAACGGGGCCGGTGCGTTCCATGCCAGGAGCGCACCGCTAACCGGGTGCTTCAGGGTCAGGTGTTCTGCATGCAGGAGCAGGCGAGGAGACTGGCTCATCGGTTCCGGTGTGGCGTACAGTGCATCGCCCACGATTGGGTGGCCGATGGCCATCAGATGAACCCGGAGCTGGTGCGAACGCCCGGTCACGGGCATGAGCAGCAAGCGGGTCGCGTTTGCATGTTTGGAAGGTGAAGGGTGCAAGCGCCAGCGGGTGTGGCTGGGCTTGCCGATGGCGTGATCCACCTTGCTGCGGGGGCGGTTGGGCCAGTCCACGATCAGGGGCAGCCGGACGTCACACCAGCCCTCAGGGTCGGCTGCGGCGCAGTCGGGTTGGCCCGCGACGATGGCGACATAGCGTTTGTGCACCTCGCGCTGGGCAAACTGGCGGCTCAGTGCACGCTGCGCGTCAGCACCGCGTGCCATCACCAGCAGGCCGGACGTTGCCATGTCCAGGCGATGCACCACCCGTGCATCCGGATACGCGGCCTGGGCGCGGGCGCTCAGGCAGTCGGCGTGTTCGGGGCCGCGCCCCGGTACCGACAGCAAACCAGCCGGTTTGTCGAACACCAGCAGGGCGTCGTCGGCATAGACGAGCGTCAACGTCACAGTTCCGCGCCCTCGACCAGAAAGCGTACCCGGCGCTGGCCTTGCCATGCATCGGCGTCGAGCCGGAAGGCGAGGCGGGCTTTCGATGGCAAAGGGTCGGTGTGGCCGAACCAGATGCCATCGACCAGTTCGCCGCCATGCCGGACTTTGAGCTGCATGTGCTTGTGGCCCACCAGCCGTTGCGAGACGATTTCCAGTTCTTCGCAAAACACGGGCGGGGCGAAGCCCTGCCCCCACACCTGCTGGTGCAGCGTGTCCACCAGGTCGATGCGGCGGTACTGGGGGTCGAGTGCGCCGTCGGCTTCGAGCCGGCGCTCCAGTGTGGGGGCGTCCAACCATTCGCGGGCGATTTGCTCAAACGCGACCTCGAAGGTGCCGAGGTGTTCTGCTGCAATGGTGCAGCCCGCCGCCGCCGCATGGCCGCCAAAGCGCAGCAGCACGCCGGGGTGCCGCTTGGCCAGCAGGTCCAGCGCATCGCGCAGGTGAAACCCGGGTATGGAGCGCCCGGAGCCTTTGATCTCATGCCCTTTGCCCGCTGCCTGGCTGGCCGCAAACACAAAGGTGGGGCGGTAGAGCTTGTCTTTGAGTCGGGCCGCCACGATGCCGATCACGCCCTCGTGGAAGTCGGGGTCGAACAGGCAGAGTGCGGGCGGCGGGGTTTGCGCTTCATCCCAGAGCGATTCGGCCAACTGCATGGCTTGGTCGCGCATCTCGCCTTCGATCGATTGGCGTTCGCGGTTGATGTGGTCGAGTTGCTGGGCCCGTTCGGCGGCGCGGCTGGCATCGTCGGTGCTCAGGCAATCGATGCCCAGCGTCATGTCGCTCAGTCGGCCAGCCGCATTGAGCCGGGGGCCGAGGGCAAAGCCGAGGTCGAAACTGGTGGCGCTGTGCGCCTGCCGCCCGGCCACGCCGAACAGGGCCTGCATGCCGGGGGGCATCTGCCCGGCCCGGATGCGGCGCAGCCCTTGCGCCACCAGCCGCCGGTTGTGTGCGTCGAGCTTGACCACGTCGGCCACGGTGCCCAGCGCGACCAGTGGCAGCAGGGTGTCGATGCGGGGTTGCGCTTGCGCACCAAAGACGCCTCGGGCTCGCAGTTCGGCACGCAGGGCCAGCAACACGTAAAACATGACGCCGACCCCGGCAATCGACTTGCTCTGAAACGGGCAGTCGGGCTGGTTCGGATTGACGATCACGCAGTCCTGGGGCAGGGTGATCTGCCCGTTGAGCACGGCGGGCAGGTGGTGGTCGGTCAGCAGCACCTGCATGCCCAGAGCGCGGGCGTGGGCCACGCCTTCGACGCTGGCAATGCCGTTGTCCACCGTCAGCAGCAGGTCGGTGCCGCGAGCCTTGACGCGATCTGCAATCGCGGGGGTCAGGCCGTAACCATCGCTCACCCGGTCCGGCACGAGGTAGTCCACCTTCGCGCCACCGAGCGCTTCCCCGAGCAGGCGCAGGCCGCGCAAACCGGTGGCGCAGGCGGTGGCACCGTCGCAGTCGTAATCGGCCACGATGCAGATGCGCAGGCCTTGTTGCAGGGCGTCGGCCAGCAAGCGCCCGGCCTCGGTGGCCCCCTTCATGTGTTGCGGGGCTTGCAGCAGGGTCAGGCTGTCGTCGAGTTCGTCGGGGTGCAGGATGCCGCGTGCCGCGTACAGCCGGGCCAGCAAGGGGTGGATGCCCGCCTGCTCCAGTGTCCACGCGGCACGGGGCGGGACAGTGCGCAAAACAATTTTCATAAAGGGCCGAGTATGCCAGCGGGGTTGAACGGCACCGGCTGGGCAGGCCACCAGCGGCGCCACCAAGCCGGTGCCGCAGGTGGCGCTGTCGAGTCCGCCTGTGGCTGGCTGTGCCAGGCTTGCCAGCCGCGCTCGCCGCAGAAAATGATTTGCACCGCGACCCCGCTGGCCGCACGCGCCAGCCACACGGGCAGCACGTCGCGCTCCAGCCCCTGCCACGCTTGGGCCCAGTCGCGCCAGTGGCCCGCTCGGGCGGCGGGCCGCAGGCGGTAGTCGATGTCGGGCGCGGGCCCCAGCCGTTCGTGCGGGGCCAGCAGCCCGCAGGCGCTGATCCAGCAGCCGTTGATGGGAGCCAGCCCGCGCGCGCTGCGCCGGTCGTTCACCGGATGGGTGTAGAACAGCATCTGGGCCTCGTTGTGCAGCCGCAACAAGGGGCGCATGCCGGGGTGCTGGCTGGCATCGGGCAACCAGCCGTCGAGGCGGCGGTTCGCCACACGATCCATGCTGGCCCAAGGCAGGTCAGCCAACGCAGCCCCTTCGGCCCGCCAGCGCTCGGGGCGTTCAAAAATCAGTTGCAGGCCGTCTGCTTCGGCCCACGGTTGCAAGGCTGCCAGCAGGGCCAGCGATTCCTCTGCCTGCACCTGCAGCGTATCGGCTGGTTGCAGACGGACTTGCTCCATCCCCACCGTCCAGTGGCAGGGTTCAAACCAGGCGCAGCCCACCGACTGCCGCTGCGCCGACCAGGCCGCCAGTGGCAGGGTGCCGTCGGGGCGGGCGTCCCAGCCCAGTACGTGGGCCAGGGCCTGCTCGTGCGGGGTGTTCAGGCAGTAGGCGTCAGCGCCCTGAACCGGCCCGGCGTGCCAGCGACGGGTGATTTGCTCCAGATGCGGCAGCGCAAGCCCGGCCAGGGCGGTTTGGCAGGCCTCGTCTTCAGCGCTGGCGAAGGGAACGATCAGGGTGGCGGTGGAGTCAGGCAGGTTCATGGTGTGCGGTGCGAGTGCCCGTGATGCAACACCGGATTGTCCGGGATGCCACAATCGAGGCCCGCGAATGCAAAAGAAACATGCAAATTCCCTACGAATGCCTGCTCGGCTGGCGTTACACACGCGCTGGCCGGGGTGCCCGGCGTAACGGCTTCATTTCCTTCATCAGCGGCGTGTCCATGCTGGGCATTGCCTTGGGTGTGGCGGCGCTGATCATCGTGCTCAGCGTGATGAATGGCTTTCAGAAAGAGGTGCGCGACCGCATGCTGGGCGTGCTGTCCCACATCGAGGTGTTTGCACCCGGCGCTCAGGCCATCCCGCATCTGGATCTGACCTTGAGCGAAGTCCGTGCCCACCCCGAGGTGCTGGGGGCCGCGCCTTTCATTGCCGCGCAGGGGCTGCTGGCGCTCGGGGAAGACATGCAGGGTGCCCTGATCCGGGGTATCGACCCGGCGCTCGAATCGCAGGTCACTGAACTCGCGGCCGATCAGGCGCAGGCGGCCATGGCCCGTCTGGTGCCGGGCGCGTTCGGGGTCGTGCTGGGGGCGGAGCTGGCACGCAAGCTCGGCGTTGGCCCCGGCGATGTGGTGACGCTGATTGCCCCGAGCGGGCAACTCACCCCGGCCGGTGTGGTGCCGCGGCTGCGGCTGATGAACGTGGTGGGGCTGTTCGATTCGGGCCACTTTGAATACGACTCCGGCATGGCCTTCGTGCATGTAGAAGATGCCGCACGCATCTTCCGCCTCGAAGGGCCGACCGGCATCCGGCTGAAAATCCGGGACTTGCACCAGGCGCACGAGGTTGCCCAGCAACTGGCGGGCAGCTTGAGTGGCGACCTGTTCATACGCGACTGGACGCGCCAGAACCGCACCTGGTTTGCCGCCGTCCAGCTCGAAAAGCGGATGATGTTCATCATCCTGACCCTGATCGTGGCCGTGGCGGCCTTCAATCTGGTGTCCACCTTGGTCATGACGGTGACTGACAAACGCGCCGACATCGCCATCCTCAGAACGCTGGGTGCCAGCCCGGCCAGCATCATGCTGGTCTTCATGGTGCAGGGGGCCATGGTGGGCGTGATAGGCACCGGATTGGGGTTGCTGCTGGGTTTGGGGGTGGCGTTTAACATCGACACCCTCGTTCCGGTGCTGGAAAACCTGCTGGGTGTGAGCTTCCTGCCGCAAGACATTTACCTCATCAGCCGCATGCCCAGCGACCCGCAGCAGGCCGACATCGTGCCGATCGGTCTGATTTCGCTGGCGCTGGCTTTCGTCGCCACACTCTACCCGAGCTGGCGGGCCAGCCGCGTCAATCCGGCGGAGGCGCTGCGCTATGAATAAGGCGGTCTATCCACCCACGGCACCGGTGCTGGTGGGGCAGGGATTGGTCAAGCGCTTCCAAGAAGGCCCGCTGGATGTGACGGTGCTCCACGGCGTCGATTTGCGTGTGGACGCCGGTGCAACGGTGGCGATTGTGGGTGCCTCGGGTTCCGGGAAAAGTACCCTGCTGCACGTGCTGGGCGGTCTGGAAGCGCCCACGGTGGGTGAGGTTCAGTGGTGTGGGGCATCCATCCACGGCTTAAGCCCAGCCCAGCAAGGCCTGTTGCGCAACCGGCATCTGGGCTTTGTCTATCAATTTCATCATTTACTACCCGAGTTTTCGGCCATCGAGAATGTGGCCATGCCCTTGTGGATACGCCGCACCTCGCGCGAAGCAGCCGCGCTGCAAGCGGCCGAGCTGCTGGCCAAAGTCGGTCTTCAGGCACGCTTGCATCATCGACCGTCGGAATTGTCGGGCGGGGAGCGTCAGCGCGTCGCCATGGCCCGCGCCTTGGTCACGCAGCCCGCCTGTGTGCTGGCCGACGAGCCCACCGGCAATCTGGATCGGGCCTCTGCACAAGGCGTGTTTGATCTGATGCTGGCACTGTCGCGCGAGCAGGGCACCGCCTTTGTGGTGGTCACTCACGACCCGGAACTGGCTGCCCGCTGCGGGCGGGTGCTGCGCATGGCCAATGGTCGGTTGTCGTGAACTTTGCCCATCGGCGCTTATCGTAACTTTGACAAAACGGGAATGAATCAGCATGCCACACAATCGCCGCACGGTTCTGAAAACCACGGGTGCCATGGCCACCTTGCTTGCCCTTGGCATCGTCACGGCCGAACAGGCTCAGGCGGTCGGCCGCCCAGGTTTTGAAGCGAGAACACTCCATGACGCACTGCGAGCCTTGGGGGCGCAACCGGTCAGCAGCGATCAGGTAGCGATCCAGTCGCCTGACATTGCCGAAAACGGTGCCTCGGTGCAGATCAGCATCGCCAGTCGCCTGCCCAACACCCAGGAGATGTTCCTGCTGGTGGAGCGCAATCCGTTTCCCCTGGCGGCGGTTTTTGTGTTTCATGAAGGGGCCGAGCCCGAGATGCAGGTGAACATCAAAATGGCTGAATCCTCGGACATCATCGTGGTTGCCAAAGCCGATGGCCGCCTGTTTTCGGCTCGTCGGCAGACCCGCGTCACGCTGGGTGGCTGTGGCGCCTGAGCGGTGCCACAGCCGGTCACTCGCGTTCATAAGGATACAACCCATGTCCCAGCCAAGCATCATTCGTGCCACAGAAACGGGAGGCGTCGCCACCGTTCGCGTGCGCATGTCCCATGTCATGGAGTCAGGTACCCGCCGCAATCCGGCGGGTCAGATCCTGCCTGCGCACTACATCACCCAGGTCGAAGCCATCCACAATGGTCGGCCCGTGCTGACCAGTCGGTTCAGTGGGGCCGTGTCGGCCAATCCCTTCATGGCGTTCCGATTCAAAGGCGCGGCCAAAGGCGATAAAGTGGTCTTGCGCTGGGTGGACACGCAAGGCGCGACCCGCTCCGACGAAGCCACCATCGGCTGACCTCAGCGGGGTGCCGCGGTCGGCAACGTGCCGGGCAGCAGGATGCTGGAGTCCACCGTGTTGATGTCGGTGTGGCCGGTGAAGGCCATGGTGATGTCCAGCTCTTTGTGGATGATTTCCAGCGTTTTGCTCACGCCCGCCTCGCCCATGGCACCGAGCCCGTACAGGAAGGCCCGGCCTATGTAAGTGCCTTGTGCGCCCAAGGCGCGCGCCTTGAGCACGTCCTGCCCCGAGCGGATGCCGCCATCCATGTGGATTTCGATTTTGCCGCCCACTGCGGCGACGATCTTGGGCAAGGCGCGGATGCTGCTTTCGGCCCCGTCGAGCTGGCGTCCGCCGTGGTTGCTCACGATCAGAGCATCAGCCCCGCAATCCACCGCACGGCGGGCGTCTTCTTCGTCCTGTATGCCTTTGACGATCAGCTTGCCGCCCCAGCGGTTCTTGATCCACTCCACGTCGCCCCAGTTGAGCCGGGGGTCAAACTGCTGCGCCGTCCAGGCCGACAGGCTGCCCATGTCGTCCACCCCTTGCACATGCCCGACGATGTTGCCAAACTGGCGCCGCGAGGTGCCCAGCATGCCCAAGGCCCAGCGTGGCTTGGTGGCGATGTCGATCAGGTTGGCCAGCGTGAGTCTGGGCGGTGCCGACAGGCCATTTTTCAGGTCTTTGTGGCGTTGCCCGAGGATTTGCAGGTCCAGCGTCAGCACCAAGGCGCTGCAGCGGGCCGCTTGCGCACGTTCGATCAGCCGCACGATGAAATCGCGGTCGCGCATCATGTAGAGCTGAAACCAGAAGCCTGGACCGGCGTGCTCGGCCACGTCCTCGATCGAGCAGATGCTCATGGTCGAGAGCGTGAAGGGAATGCCAAAGCGCTTGGCCGCACGGGCCGACAGGATTTCGCCATCGGCGTGTTGCATGCCGGTCAGCCCGGTCGGGGCAATGGCCACCGGCATGGCGACTTCTTGGCCGATCATCGTGCTGCGGGTGCTGCGGCCTTCCATGTTCACCGCGACCCGCTGCCTCAGCTTGATCGACTGGAAGTCCGACTCATTGGCGCGGTAGGTGCTTTCCGTCCACGACCCGCTGTCGGCATAGTCGTAAAACATGCGGGGCACGCGCTTTTGGGCCAAGCGGCGCAGGTCTTCGATGTGGGTGATGATCGGCATGCATGTGGCTCCGGATAACAACATGCCGCGATCGTATCGCCCTGATTCCTCGCTCTGGCGTGAAACCGCCACAGCGGGGCGTGAAAAAAATTGCTCGCTTCAGCTACAGCTCACGCTGCCGCAACCGCTCATGCTGGCCGGACGCACCCGCTCGGGGTCGGGCATGGATTCGGTGCGGGTGTCAAAGGCGAGCGACTTCAGGTGCAGGGCCAGCCCGGCGTCCATGCTCTGGGCGTGCTGGGGGAACCATTCGGCCAGCGCGTCGGCCATGCGGCCTATGATCGTGCTGTCGCCCTGGAGGTAATGGGTTTCGACGGCCTGCAAGGTATCGAGGATGCTCTTGTGTTGCAGGCTGTGGCAGTTGTCGGCACTGAAGCCGGTGGCCACCATCCAGCGGTCTTCCTGTTCGAAGTGCTCGATGGTGTGCGCCACCAGTTGACGAAACAGGGGCAGCGGGTCTGCCCCATGCTGGCCGTCCGAGCCGTGCAGAGCACGCAAACGGGCCAGCAAATCGACAAACTCCTCGTGCGTCTGGTCCATGCGGGCGTCACCGGTCTGCAAGCTGGCGCACCAGTGCAGATCAGGTACCACGGGAAAATCGTTGACGGTCTGAGACATGTTGCAGAGCTTAGTCGAAGGCGCTACCCGGGGCTTTGACGCACGTCAAAGCCGCCTTTTTCAACTTTCAAAGGGGAGCTTGAGGTGGCGCAGGTCGCGTCGTGTTTCGACCAGCACCAGCGGCCCTTCGTCCATCACCGGCACGGGCTTGGGTTGACGCGGCACACGCACGGGTAGCGGCTCGGCCGCGATGGCTGCCTGCACCTGAGCCACTTTGTCGGCGTCCGACTGTATCCAGTGCAGGCCAGCGGCCTCGGCCACGCGAGCCAACTCATCGAGCGCCAGCACAAAAGGCTGGGCAGCCGGGGCCGTGGTGTTGGCGCTGGTGGCACTGGTGACCGATGGCAGGGCCAAGGGCGCGGCTGGAGCTGAGCTGGCCACCACAGGCGTTGCAGGTGTCACGTCCGCAGCGGCTGTTGCTGCTGCGGCTGCCGGTGCTGCGGCGGTGGTGGGCAGGGTGAAGTAGGAGCGTACCGGGGTGTCGTCCGTGCTGGGGGGCGCGGCTTCAGCGACGGCGGCCTCATCGCCCGCTGCTGGCACGGGGCTGTCGGCTTCGTTGCGCTGGCGGCGCTCGCGGCCGTAGCGGTCGCGGCTGCGGCGCCCGTTGCGGCCTGTGCTGGCGCTATCCGCATCGGCCCCCTCGGCGAACGGGGCCGCCGTTGCCAGATCGGTGTCAGCCGCGGTGTC
>DBAZ01000056.1:0-17290 GCA_002291945.1 Tepidimonas sp. UBA997 | reverse complement strand
TCGTGTCGGCCGCAGCGCTGGCGGTGGCCGGTGCTTCAGCCGAGCGACGGGATTCAGGCCGCCCCTCGCTGCGCCCCCCCCGGCGACGGCCATCTCTGCGTTCACCGCTCTCGCCGCGTTCGCCGCGTTCCCGGCGCGGGTTCTCGGCCGTCGTGGTTACGCCGCTGGAGCCGGGTGCGGATTCGGACTCGCCCAGGGTGCCAGCAAGCGGTGCTTCCTTCGGCGGCTCTCGACGTGCCGCCTCGCGTTCCGGGCGTGGGCCTGGGCGACGACCGTCCGTGCGTTCGCTACGCCCATCGGTGCGTTCGCTACGCTCAGGGCGGTCCGAGCGCTCGCTTCTGTCCGTCCGCTCGGCCCTGTCGGCACGCGCCAGGCGTTCGCCTTTGCGGTTGTCGGCACCTCGGGCATCCCCGGCATGATCGCTGCGGCCACGGCCACCGCGCTGGCCGGTCTTGGGCTCGCTGCGGGCTGCGGGCTGACCCGGCGCAGCGGCAGGCGTTGCGGCGCTGGTGGCAGCACCAGTGGCGGCGGCTTGGGCAGCCTCGGGTGCCATGCCAAACAGGCGCTTCAACCAAGCGAAGAAGCCCGTTGCGGCAGGTGCAGAGGCATGGTGGGCCGTAGCCTGGGGTGCCGGTCTTGCAGGTGTGGCAACGACTGGCGCAGGGGTTTCGGCCTTGGGCGGTGCCACCGGGGCCGGGCCATCGGGCAGCACGCCTTTGATGATCGGTTCTTGGCGGTTGGTGCGCTCTTGGCTGCGGCGCGTCACCGTGGCCACGTCGTCTTTTTCGTCGGCCAGCTTGTAGCTCGCGTCCAGGTTGTCGAGGCGCGGGTCCTCGTGCTTCAGGCGCTCCAGTTTGTAGTGCGGTGTGTCGAGCGATTTGTTGGGCACCAGCAGCACGTTGATGCGCTGGCGCAGCTCGATTTTGGTGATCTCGGTGCGCTTTTCGTTGAGCAAAAAGCTGGCCACCTCGACCGGCACCTGCACGAACACGGCGGCGGTGCTGTCTTTGAGGGATTCTTCTTGGATCACGCGCAGAATCTGCAGCGCCGATGATTCGGTGTCGCGGATGTGGCCGGAACCGCCACAGCGCGGGCAGGGGATGGACGCGCCTTCATTGAGGGCCGGACGCAGCCGCTGGCGGCTCATCTCCAGCAGGCCGAACTTGCTGATCGAGCCAAACTGCACCCGGGCGCGGTCTTGGCGCAGCGCATCGCGCAGGCGGTTTTCCACTTCGCGGCGGTTCTTGCTCTCCTCCATGTCGATGAAGTCGATCACGATCAGCCCGCCCAAGTCGCGCAAGCGCGCCTGCCGCGCCACTTCGTCGGCGGCTTCCAGGTTGGTGCGGGTGGCGGTTTCCTCGATGTCGCCGCCCTTGATGGCGCGCGCCGAGTTCACGTCCACCGCCACCAGCGCTTCGGTCTGGTCGATCACGATCGCGCCGCCGCTGGGCAGTTGCACGGTGCGGCTGTAAGCGGTTTCAATCTGGTGTTCGATCTGGAAACGGCTGAACAGCGGCGCGTCGTCGCGGTAGCGCTTGACGCGGTGCCCCTGCTCCGGCATCACGTGCGACATGAACTGGTGCGCCTGCTCGTAAATGTCGTCCGTGTCGATCAGGATTTCGCCGATATCGCTGTTGAAGTAATCGCGTATGGCGCGAATCACGAGGCTGGATTCCTGGTAGATCAGGAATGCCCCTTTGCCCGATTTGGCCGCGCCGTCGATCGCGCTCCAGAGTTTGAGCAGATAATTGAGGTCCCATTGCAATTCGCTGGCGTCCCGGCCTATGCCGGCGGTGCGCGCAATGATGCTCATGCCATGGGGGTAATCGAGCTGATCGAGCGCGGCTTTCAATTCGGCCCGGTCTTCGCCTTCGATCCGGCGGCTGACGCCCCCGCCGCGGGGATTGTTGGGCATCAGCACCACATAGCGCCCGGCCAAGCTGACAAAAGTGGTCAGGGCGGCCCCTTTGTTGCCGCGCTCTTCTTTTTCCACCTGAACCAGCAATTCCTGGCCTTCACGGATGACATCCTGAATGCGGGCTTGGGCAGGACTGGTGTTGCCCTGGAAATACTGCCGGGAAATTTCCTTGAATGGCAAAAAGCCGTGGCGTTCTTCGCCGTAATCGACGAAACAGGCTTCCAGCGAAGGCTCGACCCGCGTCACCACGGCTTTATAGATATTGCCTTTGCGTTGTTCACGCCCCTCGATTTCGATCTCGACATCGAGCAGTTTCTGCCCGTCCACAATCGCCAGCCGCCGCTCTTCGGCCTGGGTGGCGTTGATCAACATGCGCTTCATTTTTTCAAACTTTCAAGTCACAACTGCCCATCCATGGGCCTACAGCCGTGGCCTGCCAGCCCGAAGCGAACGAGGAGGAATTGCCGGAGAGCCGCTGCGGTGTTTGACGCCGTGCAACGCCATGTGGCGCACGCAGGGGTCAAGAGCACCCGGGCATGGGCGCGTGGAGCGCGGTGTTCAAAGGGGGCAAGTCGGCATGTGTCACGGCTGCCTGAGTCACTTTGATGTCACTGGTTTCCTCGTCCAGCTCTGCCTGTTGGGGGGCAGTAGCTGAACGCTTGGGGTATTCCGTATCGGGTTCGCAATAGGGGAGCAGGTTTGCATCCGCAGCACACATGGCTGAATCAGTAGCGGGTGTGCGGGCGGGTCGGCTACCATTGCCTGATGCGGTCGGACGCCGTGCGTGCCTTAAACTCCAAGGCCATCCAAACACCCGTCGCCGCCATCAAGCAGGCCCATTATAGTGGGTCTGCCCAAAACCGGCGTCTTTTTTATTGCACCCTTGCATGGCCTCTTCTGTGTCTTGCCCCCCGCCGTCGGTTCGGCATTTGCAGGTTGACGCCGAGTCCGACGGACAACGCCTCGACAACTACCTGTTTCGGGAACTCAAAGGGGTGCCCAAGACGCTGATTTATCGCGTCATCCGCTCCGGGGAAGTGCGTTTGAACAAGGGGCGCGTGCAGGCCGACACCCGCGTCCAGGCGGGCGATGTGTTGCGCATTCCGCCGTTGCGCATGAGCGAGCCGGCACCGGCCGATGCGCCGCCCGCACCCGCGCGCGAGTTCCCGCTGCTGTTTGAAGACGAATCCCTGCTGGCCATCGACAAGCCGGCCGGGGTGGCGGTGCATGGGGGCAGCGGGGTGTCTTTCGGTGTGATCGAGCAACTGCGCCAGGCTCGCCCCGATGCCAAACTGCTGGAACTGGTGCATCGTCTGGACCGTGAAACCAGCGGCATTCTGCTGATCGCCAAAAAGAAGAGCGCTTTGCGGCAGTTGCAAGATCAGTTTCGGGAGCGTTCCACGGTCAAGACCTACCTCGCGCTGGTGGTGGGTGACTGGCCGACAAGCCGCAAAGTCGTGGATGCTCCCTTGCAGAAGTACTTGTTGCCCGACGGGGAGCGACGTGTCCGCGTCACCGCGGCAGACCATCCGGATGCCATGCGCTCGTTGTCACTGATCCGGGTGCTCGGTGGTGTCCATGTGCCTCTGCTGGAGTCTGGTTCAACCCAGTCCATGACGCTATTGGCCGTGACGATCAAAACGGGTCGAACGCATCAGATTCGAGTCCACTTGGCGCATGGCGGCCACCCGATTGCGGGTGATGATAAATATGGTGATTTCGTCCTGAACCGAGTATTGAGTCGGTCGGGATTGAGCCGTATGTTTTTGCACGCTTGGCAATTGAAATTTCGCCATCCGGCCGATGACCGAGAAATCAGCCTAGAGGCCCCGTTGCCCAATGCATTGCTGCAGTGGGGCAACCTTCACCGATTTTTTTGATTAAAATCGGGTGATAATTTTTTGAAGGATGTACCATGGCTACTTATTCTGAGCTCGTCTCCCAAGCCCAAGCCCTGATGGCGCAGGCCGAACAGGTGCGCAAGCAGGAACTGGCCCAACTGATTGCCGACATCAAGGCTCAAATGAAAGAATACGGAATTACCCTGGAAGATCTTGGCGGTCAATCCGGCAAGAAGCCGGTGGCTAAATCCAAGTCGGCCCCCAAATACCGTGGCCCGAACGGTGAACTGTGGTCGGGCGGCCCCGGTCGCAAGCCCGAATGGGTCAAGGCCGCGCTGGCCGAAGGCGCGGACATCGAAGCCTTCCGCATCTGACGAGCGGTCGGCGTTACGCTTCCAAAGGGCGCACCGTGCGCCCTTTGCTTTTGCAAGCTCAAGCACCATGCGGCCACGACAATTTGACCTGATTGCCTTCGACTGGGACGGCACGCTGTACGACTCCACCGCCATCATCGTGCGCTGCATCCAGGCCGCCGTGCGCGACGTCGGGGGCCAAGAGCCTTCGACGCAGCAGGCCGCCTGGGTCATCGGTATGGGCTTGATGCAGGCGCTCGCCCATGCCGCCCCCGATGTGCCGGCGGAAAAATACCCCCAGTTGGGCGAGCGCTACCGTCACCACTACCTGGCGCATCAGAACGATCTGAGCCTGTTTCAGGGCGTGCTGCCGCTGCTGGCCGACCTGCGCCAGCGCCATCACTGGCTGGCCGTCGCCACCGGCAAAAGCCGCCGCGGGCTCGACGAGACCCTGCGCATGGTGGCGCTGCAGGGCGTGTTTGACGGCTCCCGGACGGCGGACGAAACCGCCGGCAAGCCGCACCCCCTGATGCTGCACGAACTCATGCGCGAGTTTGGCGTGACGCCCGAGCGCACCCTGATGATAGGCGACACCACCCACGACCTCCAGATGGCCGTCAACGCCGGGTGTGCCAGCGTGGGCGTGAGCTACGGCGCACACGACCACGACGCATTCGCGCCCTTCCAGCCCCGGTTTGTGGCGCATTCCGTGCCGCAACTGCGGGACTGGCTGCTCGCCCACGCCTGAACCGCGACCAGACCCCCATGACTGTCCAGTGGTTTCCCGGGCACATGCATGCGACCCGCAAGGCCATGCTGGAGCGCATCAAGGGCATCGATGTCCTGATCGAAATGCTCGATGCGCGCCTGCCGGGATCGAGTGCCAACCCGATGCTGGCCCAGATCACCGAAGGCAAACCGACCCTCAAGGTGCTCAACAAGCAGGACTTGGCCGATCCGCTCCGAACCGAGCAGTGGCTGACGCATTACAACAGCCTCCCCGGTACGCAAGCCATGGCTCTGGATGCGGGCACGACGGCACCAGCCCGAGCCCTGATCCGGGCCTGTTTTGAACTGGCCCCGCAGCGCGGCGGCATGGTCAAGCCGATGCGGGTGCTGATCGGTGGCATCCCCAATGTCGGCAAATCCACCCTGATCAACACGCTGGTGGGCAAGCGCGCCGCCCGCACGGGCGACGAAGCGGGCGTCACCCAGCAGGAGCAGCGCATTGCGCTGGCCGACGATTTTTACCTGTACGACACGCCCGGCGTGCTCTGGCCCAAGATCATCGTGCCGCAAAGCGGCTACCACCTCGCGGCCAGTGGCGCCGTGGGCCGCAATGCGTACGACGAGGAAGAAGTCGCGCTCGAATTGCTCAAGCCCTTGCGGGCGGCCTATCCGGCCCAGTTGGAAGCCCGTTACCGCTGGGGTTGGCCAGTCGATGTAGTGGCCGCCAAGCATGACGACGAACTGCTCGCAGCCATAGGCCGCAAGCGCGGGGCCTTGTTGCCGGGGGGGCGTTTGAACATGCCCAAAGCCGCCGAAGCCCTGCTGACCGATTTTCGCAGCGGTGCGCTGGGTCGCATCACGCTGGAAACGCCCCCCGAGTACACCCTCTGGCTCAAGGCCGCGCTCGAGGACGAAGCCGAACGCGCGGCTGAGCGCAAGGCCCGACTCGCGGCCCGACGCGGGGGCTAGTGGTGCGACTGCGGCACATTGAGGTCTTCAATGCCGTGATGCTCACCGGCAGCGTCAGCGCCGCAGCCCGCATGATGCATGTGACCCAGCCCGCCGTCAGCCGGACGCTGCAGCATGCCGAATTGCAGTTGGGTTTTCCTCTGTTCCAGCGGGTCGGTGGACGCCTGCGTCCGACCGTCGAAGCGCAGGCGCTATACCCGCACGTCGAACGACTGTTCAAGCAGTTGGACGAAGTGCAGCGGCTGTCGGCCAACCTGCGGGCCGGGCGCAGCCAGCACGAACTGCATGTCCTGACGGTGCTGGCGCTCAGCTACGAAGTCATGCCGCGGGCCATGCAACTGTTCCGTCAGAAACATCCATCTGTGGTGGTTCACCATCAGGCTCTGCATTCACCGCAGATCGTCTCGGCGCTGGTTCTGCAGGAGGCCGATGTCGGCTATGTGTTCAGCGTGCCGCCGCATCCGGCCCTGACAGTGGAGTCGCTGGGTAATCGTTCGATGGTCTGTGTGGCACCGCGTGGGTTGCTGCCCGCCAGTTGGGTGCGGCAGGGTGAAGTCGAGCTGTCGAGGTTGTCGGGCCTGCCCGTGATTGCACTCGACGCCCAGGACCCGCTCGGGACTCTACTGTCGCAAACCATCAACGAGAGCCAGGCTCAGCTCGACATCGTCGCGACGGTGCAGACCTACCATGTGGCGCTCGCGCTGGCGCATCACGGGGTCGGGGTGGCACTCGTCGAATCCTGCACCGCCGCTTCGGCAGACCGTCGTCGCGTGGACGTGCTCAAGCTCGTGCCGTCGATCGATGTACCCGTTCAGATGGTGCGTTCGGCCCAGCGGCCCAGTTCGCAGACCTTGCGATACTTCACGCGCTGCATGCAGCAGGCACTGCAAGCCGTGGGCCCGCTGGGCCTGACTTCCAGTGCCTGAGAGTTTGGCGGACGATCTCTGCGCTGCCCATGGACAAAGTCAGGCCCAGGGCACCATGGCCCGTGTTGAGGCAGAGGTTGGCGGGCAGCGCCGGATGGCGGCCGACCCAAGGCAGACCCCGCGGAGTGGCAGGGCGCAACCCCGCCCAGGGCTGGATGTCGGCCTCCCTGCAGGACAAGCCGGGAAAGATCTGCCGCGTGGCGGATTGAAGCAACGCGATGCGCGCGGGATCGATCGCCCGGTTTTCGCCCACGAGTTCAACCATCCCGGCCACGCGCAGGCGGTTGCCGAGTCGGGCCACCACCATTTTTCGCGATAGATCGGTGATGCTCACGCGTGGCGCATGAACCCTTTGATCCTCTGTCAGCGGGAGCGTGATGCTGTACCCTTTGAGGGGATAGATCGGCAGCCGCACCCCCCAGTGCCGCGCCAGCGCTACAGAGCCGGTGCCCGCCGCCAGCACAAAAGCATCAGCCTCCAGATGCTGCTCCTCCAGTTGGATGGCTCGCACCTGTTGGGCGTCCGATACCCAGCCCCGGACGGGTTGGCCCAGCCAAAAACGAACGCCGTGCTGGCTCAGTCGTTGATGCAGGGCTTGGCAAACGGCTTCACAGTCCACGGCGCATTCGCTCGGGGTGTAAATGCCCCCCGCCATGTGCCTGGCATATTGAGCGAGTGCAGGCTCCACATGCACGCACGCATCGGGTGAAACAAGCCGTTGAAGGGCACCTCCCAGCGACTGCTGGATGTCCATTTGGCGTCGTGCACGCTCAAGGCTTGCCGCATCGGTATAGAGCACCAGTTTGCCACTGGCTGAAAAATCGCAGACCAGGCCTTCCTCCTGCTGCATCGTTTCGAAAATCTGTCGGCTGCTGGCCGCGAGCTTCAGCAGTTGTCCAGTGGTCTGGCGCGAGACAGAACCCCGACAAGCCAGCAAGAACGCTGTCAGCCAGGCCCACTGCGCCGGATCGGCCTGGAGTCGAAAACGCAGGGGTGAATCACGCGCTAGCAGTAATTGGGGCAACTGCGCCCAGATACCCGGGTCAGCCAGCGGCTGCACGTAGGAATAACTCAGTTGGGCACCATTGCCCCCACTGGCGCCGGAGCCCGGCTGATCCCGATCGACCACGGTGACTCGCCAGCCGTCTCGAGCCAATGCCCAGGCGGTACCCAGACCCACGATGCCTGCGCCCACGACCACGACATGGCCGGGAGAAGTGGAATGTTTTGCCATGCCACGACTGTGATGGAAAATGTGGCTGTTGTGGCATGCCGATCGGCCACAGAGCCATAAGCCAAATGGATGGATGCCGACGCATTTGGCATGATGCCTGCCCGGCCCGGACTCCTACACTCAAGGGATTTTCAGGAGTCGAGCTCATGCAGGACAGCCGCGTATTCCATCGTCAGCTTCAGCAGCGCCCGCCCGTCGCCGTGCGTGGTGAGGGGGTTTACCTCGTGGACTCACAGGGCAAGCGTTACATTGATGCCTCCGGGGGGGCGGCCGTGTCCTGCCTCGGGCATGGTCACCCAGAAGTCAGGGCTGCCATGCATCGTCAGATCGATCAACTGGCGTATGCCCATACCGGGTTTTTCACCACCGAGGTGGCCGAAGCGCTGGCCGATCAGCTCATCGCTACCGCACCGTCCGCCATGAGTCACGTGTACTTCGTCAGCGGGGGTTCGGAAGCGGTTGAAGCCGCGCTCAAAATGGCCCGCCAGTATGTTGTCGAGATCGGACAGCCCCAGCGTTGTCATGTCATTGGGCGCCGACAGAGTTATCACGGCAACACCCTGGGAGCATTGGCGGTCGGTGGCCATGTCTGGCGCCGAGCCCAGTTCCAACCTCTGCTGATTGACGTGACCCATGTGTCCCCGTGCTACGAATACCGCGACAGGCAGGAAGGTGAAACCCCTGAGGCCTATGGCCAGAGGCTGGTGCAGGAGTTGTCCGACACGATCGAGCGTCTGGGTTCCGGCAACGTCATGGCTTTCGTGGCAGAAACCGTGGGCGGCGCAACCGCCGGTGTCCTGATGCCGGTGCCAGGTTATTTCAAGGGCGTTCGGGAACTGTGTGACCGTCACGGGATTTTGCTGATTCTGGACGAAGTGATGTGCGGCATGGGGCGTACGGGAAGCCTGCATGCCTGCGAACAAGAGGGGGTCGTACCGGACTTGCTCACCATCGCAAAGGGGCTGGGGGGTGGATACCAGCCAATCGGAGCTGTCCTGGTGCAGTCCCATCTGGTTCATGCCATGCGTCAGGGAAGTGGCTTCTTTCAGCATGGTCACACCTATCTGGGCCACGCGGTGGCTTGTGCGGCTGCATTGGCGGTCCAGCAGGTGATGCACCGCGATCAACTCCTGCCTCGGGTCCGGCAGGCGGGTCTTCATCTTCAGCGTTGCCTGCACCAGCGCCTGGACGATCATCCGCATGTCGGCGAAATCCGGGGGCGCGGCCTATTTTGGGGGATTGAGCTGGTTCGCGACCGGTCCACCAAGGCCTGGTTCGATCCCACTTTACGCCTGCATGCGCGGCTCAAGGCCCAGGCCATGGCTGAAGGTTTGATGGTCTATCCGATGGGGGGAACCGTCGATGGGCGTTGCGGTGATCATGTGTTGCTGGCGCCGCCCTTCATTGCAAGCAACGAGGAACTGGAGGCGATAGTCGACAAACTGGCCGTGGCTTTGACCTCAGCACTGGAGGAGGCAACGGCCGCTACCCGATGAAATCAGGCCTATGCAAGGGTTTTCCCGTTTGACTACAGGGTTTGCTTACACGATTCTTGCATTATGATTCCTGGCCTCAGAACACAAACCGGGTCAGGCTTGTGTTTCATTGCCTCAATCCCTACGCTGGAGTATCCAACGCATGAAAAAAATCACCGCTTTCCTGGGCGCTGTGGGTGCCGCCGTCGCCATCATGGCCCCTACAGCCCCGGCCATGGCTCAACAACAGTTCATGACCATTGGCACGGGCGGCCTGACAGGTGTGTACTTTGCCGCCGGTGGTGCCATTTGCCGTCTGGTCAACGCCGGTCGTGCCCAGCACGGTTTTCGTTGCACGGTGGAGTCCACCGGCGGCTCGGTGGCCAACATCAACACCGTCCGTACGGGCGACCTGAACTTCGGCGTGGCCCAGTCCGACTGGAACTTCCACGCTTTCAGAGGCACCAGCACCTTTCAGCAAGCTGGTGCTTTCACCGATATGCGCTCGGTATTCTCGCTACACCCCGAGCCTTTCACGATTGTGGCCCGTGCCGATGCCAACGTGCGTGAGTTCAATGACCTGCGTGGCAAGCGTGTGAATGTGGGCAACCCGGGTTCGGGTACCCGCGCTTCCATGGACAAGCTGCTGGCCGCCAAAGGCATGACGCTGGCTGACTTCCGCCTGGCATCGGAACTGCGCGCCGACGAACACGGTGCTGCCCTGTGCGACAACCGCATCGATGCGTTCTTCTTCGGCGTGGGCCACCCCAGCGCCAACGTGCTGGACCCCATCACCACCTGCGGTGCCCGCCTGGTCAACATCACTGGCCCGGCCGTGGACAAGCTGGTGGCTGACAACCCCTTCTACAGCAAGGCTACCATCCCGGGCGGCATGTACCGCGGCAACCCCGAGCCGACCCAGACCTACGGTGTGGTCGCCACCTTCGTGACTTCGGCCAGCACGCCCGACGCCATGGTCTACACCCTGGTGCGTGCGGTGTTCGAGAACTTTGACGAGTTCCGCCGCCTGCATCCCGCGCTGGCCAACTTGAACCCTGAAAGCATGGTCAGAAACGGCCTGACGGCACCTCTGCACCCCGGGGCCATCCGTTACTACCGCGAAAGAGGCTGGATGAACTGATTCCGCCCCAGCCTGGTCAAGTTCCCCTGGGTTGTTTGGACGCCCCATGCCGGCGCTGGTCTGGCATGGGGTTTTTCGTTAGACACCGAGTCTCCCCCATCGCATCACACAAGGTGAGTGAACGTGAACTCCCCGCATACGCACAATAGCAACTTAGACGTCAACAAGCTGGTTCAGGACAACGATAGCGGAGGCCGCCAACCCGGGCCGAACGTGGCCCGTTTGCTGCTGGTCGTGGCCGTTGCCTGGTCTTTATTCCAGCTCTGGATCGCTTCGCCCCTGCCCTTTTCGCTGGGCATTTTCATGTTCAACAGCACCGAAAGTCGGGCCATTCACCTGGCCTTTGCGGTGTTTCTGGCTTTCTTGGCCTATCCCGCCACCCAACGCTCGCCGCGCAGCTACGTTCCTGGGCAGGACTGGGTGCTGGCGCTAGTAGGGGCATTCTGTGCCGGATACCTGTTCTGGTTCTACCGCGAGATTTCCACCCGGCCTGGGCTGCCCAGCCCGATGGATATCGGGTCCTTCGTGATCGGTGTGCTGTTGTTGCTGGAGGCGACCCGCCGGGTGCTTGGGTTGCCGATGGTGATCGTGTCCGTCATTTTTCTCGCCTACACCTTCCTCGGCCCCTACATGCCCGACATGCTGGCCCATCGGGGTGCATCGGTGGAGCGTGCTGCCTCCCACTTCTGGTTGACGACGGAAGGGGTCTTTGGTGTCGCACTGGGCGTTTCGAGCGGATTCATCTTCCTGTTTGTGTTGTTTGGTTCCATGCTGGACAAAGCCGGTGCGGGCAACTATTTCATCAAGAGTGCCTTCGCCTTGCTCGGGCATATGCGCGGAGGGCCAGCCAAAGCCGCTGTGCTGTCGTCCGCCGCCACGGGTGTCATTTCTGGGTCCTCGATCGCCAACGTCGTGACCACCGGCACCTTCACCATTCCCCTGATGAAGCGGGTGGGCTACCGAGGTGATCAGGCCGGTGCCGTGGAGGTGTCGTCCTCGGTCAACGGGCAGATCATGCCGCCCGTCATGGGGGCGGCTGCATTCCTGATGATCGAATATGTCGGCATTCCCTACGTCGAAGTGATGAAGCACGCGCTTTTGCCCGCCGTCATTTCTTACATCGCCCTGTTCTACATCGTCCACCTGGAAGCCTTGAAAGCCGGCATGCAGGGCCTGCCGCGACGTAACCCGTCCACGGCCGCCCAGCGGATGATGTCGTTCATGCTCACGGTCACGGGCTTCATCGTGCTGGCGGGCATCACGTACTACGTCATCGGGGGCATCAAATCGCTGTTTGGCGATGCCGCCGTCCCGGTCATAGGCCTGCTTCTTTTGCTCGCCTATCTGGGTTTGCTGTGGGTGGGTTCACGGCAGCCCGACCTGCCGATCGATGATCCAAACTCGCCGGTCTTTGAACTGCCAGAAACTGTGCCCACGCTCAAGTCCGGGCTGCACTACCTGTTGGCTGTGGTGGTGCTGGTCTGGTGTTTGATGGTCGAACAACTGTCGCCGGCCTTGTCGGCCTTCTGGGCCACGGTGTTCATGATGTTCATCATCATCACCCAGAAGCCTCTGCTGGGCCTGATGCGTCGGGATCATCGCTTCCTTGCCCAGTTCAAGTCTGGCCTGTCCGATCTGGTCGATGGCCTTGCCACTGGGGCGCGCAACATGATCAGCATCGGGATTGCCACAGCGGCTGCGGGCATCATCGTCGGGACGGTGTCGCTGACCGGGGTGGGTCTGGTGATGACCGAATTGGTGGAAATGCTATCGAGCGGCAATCTCATGCTCATGCTGGTGCTGGTGGCATTGATCAGCCTGATTCTAGGCATGGGTTTGCCCACCACTGCCAATTACATCGTGGTCTCGACCTTGATGGCGCCGGTGGTGGTCGAGTTGGGGGCGCAGAGCGGCCTGGTCGTGCCCCTGATTGCGGTGCACCTGTTCGTGTTTTACTTTGGCCTGATGGCGGACGTGACCCCGCCGGTGGGACTGGCCTCGATCGCGGCGTCGGCCATTGCCCGACATGACCCGATCAAGGTGGGTCTGACGGCTTTTTCCTACAGCATGCGTACGGCCATTCTGCCGTTCCTGTTCATCTTCAACACACAACTGTTGCTGATCGG
The DNA here is from genome assembly GCA_002291945.1 of Tepidimonas sp. UBA997. Classification (GTDB taxonomy): domain Bacteria; phylum Pseudomonadota; class Gammaproteobacteria; order Burkholderiales; family Burkholderiaceae_C; genus UBA997. The sequence continues at coordinate 4,578 of DBAZ01000056.1, read as the reverse complement.
GCTGACCGGGCCGTTCCACCTGTTCCTCACGGTCGCCTCAGCGCTGGTGGCCATGCTGGTGTTTGCAGCGGCCACACAGGGTTACTTTTTCACCAAGACGCGCTGGTATGAGACGATCGCCATGTTGCTGATTTGCTTTACCATGTTCCGCCCGGGTTTCTGGATGGACATGATTCACCCGCCCTACCAATACCTGACCGGCCAGGCGATGGTGCAGGCCATTGAACAGGCCCCCGCGAACAGCAGCAAACGCATCTGGGTCGAGGGCATGACGCTGGAAGGCGACGACGTGCGCCGCGGGGTGCTGTTGCCCCTGGGGCCCGAAGGCGATGCCACCACCCGACTCGGTTATTCGGGCGTGCTGGCCATGCACACGGGTGACCAGTTCATGGTGATGTCGGTGCGTTTTCGCAGCACGGCTGCGCGCCTGGGTATCGAGCAGGGCTTTGACATCGTGTCGCTGGAAGTGCCCGCGGAACGCCCGGCTAAAGAGTGGTTCTATGTGCCTGCTCTGGCGTTGTTGGCGCTGATCATCTGGGCGCAGCGCCGCCGTCATCGCCTGCAGCCACTGAAGCAGCCACCGAAAGGCCTAGGTGCCACATAAGCACTTGCTTGTCGTCCGGGCCGCTTCGGCGACCCGTTTCGGCGACCCGTTTGTGCCCGGCTAAAATCCCCCTATTGCGAGATCAGCCCCGATGGTGAAATCGGTAGACACAGCGGACTTAAAATCCGCCGCTTGCCCAAAGGCGGCGTGCCGGTTCGACCCCGGCTCGGGGCACCACGCTTACAATCAGACGATGCGTGACCAAAATCCTCCCTTTGAGATCCACGTCCACGGCGACATCCGCCTGCGTGACGATGTGGACTACAACCTCATCCAGGAGGCCCTCAAACCCCTGTGGAAGTACGTGGGTGCGCGGTCGCTGATCGATGCCGCGCCCAGCCACTACGAAGACGAACCTGGCATCCGTTTCGACCCCAAAGAACATCTGCTGCAAGTGTGCTGGACGGTCGAAGGCGACGACGATTTCCGTCTGGCGATGGACGAAGCCTGCATGGGCCTGAACGACATTGCCGCAGTGGGGGCACCCATCGAGGTGTCCTTCTACGACGTCGAGTTCGACGACGAAGAAGCCGGCCCCGATCAGGAGGCCCGCGACGATTTCATCCTCTGCTTCGTCGGGCCTACGCCGGCCGCCATCATGCAGGTGCAGCGCGACATGCTGGTGCAAGACGTGGTGAACCTGATGGAGCGCCACTTCGACGCGGCGCAACTGGGCGACGTGGTGGGGGCGATCGATCGCCTGTTCACCGACCGTTTCGATGCGCTGGTCAGCTCCATGCAACTGGGTAAACCACCGCGTGGCCCAGGCCCGGCAGGCGGGCACGGCGGGCCGCGCAAACCCCGTCACCTGCACTGAAGTCGGCGTCGGGCTTGCGCAACAACAACCCGGCCTGACCGGGGTTGTTCGTTCAGCGTGATGGCGTGACTGACTCGGCCGTCACCGCAATTCCTTTGAACTCGCCGCTGGCTATGCGCTTGCTCCACTCGGCCGGGCCGCTTTCGTGGGCATTGTTGCCGATCGAATCCACGGCCACGGTCACGGGCATGTCCTGCACCTCGAATTCGTAGATCGCTTCCATCCCGAGGTCGGCAAAGCCCACCACTTTGGCAGCCCTGATGGCCTTGGCCACCAGATAGGCCGCACCGCCCACGGCCATCAGGTAGGCGCTGCGGTTGTCCTTGATCGCCTCGATCGCCACCGGGCCACGTTCAGACTTGCCGATCATCGAAATGAGGCCGGTTTTTTCGAGCATCATGCGGGTGAATGGGTCCATCCGGGTCGCCGTGGTGGGGCCAGCGGGGCCGACCACTTCATCGTCCACCGGGTCCACCGGGCCGACGTAGTAAATCACGCGGTTGCTGAAGTCCACCGGCAACGCTTCGCCCTTGGCCAGCAGGTCGGCAATGCGCTTGTGGGCGGCGTCGCGGCCGGTCAGCATCTTGCCGTTGAGCAGCAGCTTCTGGCCCACTTTCCAAGCGGCCACGTCTTCCTTGGTGAGGGTGTCGAGGTTGACGCGGGTCGCGCTCTGGGTGTCGGGCGTCCAGGTGACGGCCGGCCAGTCTTCCAGCTTGGGGGTGGGCAGGTGGGCCGGGCCGCTGCCGTCGAGGTGGAAGTGGACGTGGCGGGTGGCCGCGCAGTTCGGGATCATGGCCACCGGCAGCGAGGCGGCGTGGGTGGGGTAGTCCATGATCTTGATATCGACCACGGTGGTCAGGCCGCCCAGCCCCTGCGCACCGATGCCCAGCGCGTTGACCTTTTCGTACAGTTCCAGCCGCAGGGATTCGACCCGGCTCAACTCGGCACCCGACTTCTTTTTCTCGATCAGTTCATGAATGTCCACCGGTGCCATGAGCGATTCCTTGGCCAGCAGCAGCGCTTTTTCGGGCGTGCCGCCGATGCCTATGCCCAGAATGCCCGGTGGGCACCATCCGGCCCCCATGCTGGGCACGGTTTTGAGCACCCAATCGACCACCGAGTCGGACGGGTTGAGGGCGGCGAACTTGGATTTGTTCTCGGAGCCGCCACCCTTGGCGGCACAGATGACTTCCACCTGATCACCGGCCACGATCTCGTAATGCACCACGGCGGGCGTGTTGTCCTTGGTGTTCTTGCGCGTACCCGCCGGGTCGGCCAGCACCGAGGCGCGCAGTGGGTTGTCCGGGTTGAGGTAGGCGCGGCGCACCCCTTCGTCGATCATCTCCTGCACGCTCATGGTGGCGTCGGGCCAGCGCACGTTCATGCCCACTTTCAGAAACACCACGGCAATCCCGGTGTCCTGACAGATCGGGCGGTGGCCTTCGGCGCTCAGGCGCGAGTTGGTGAGGATTTGTGCGATCGCGTCCTTGGCGGCGGGGCTTTGTTCGCGCTCGTAGGCGTCCCCCAGCGCCTGAATGTAGTCCAGCGGGTGGTAAAAGCTGATGTACTGGAAAGCGTCGGCGATGGACTGGATCAGGTCTTCCTGCTTGATGGCGGTCATGAGGGGCTTTCTTCGGGTGGATGGAAGGGTGGGAAGGACTGCATCGGGTTGACGATCACATTGAACGCGACGAGCGCCAAGAGGCCGTACTGAACGCTAGGGCGATTGGGCCGCGCGGCGCAGTTGCAGGGAGGAGCGCGTTACGTTGGCCGTCTGCATGGCAAGTAGAGTAGGGCGGATGCTGAAGGCTGGTATTTTAGGTGGCCCTGCAGACGCCGCATGAACCGCCGCATGAGTCGCCCGCATGAACCGTTGGTGTAAGAGCCTCGTCAGAGACTTTCATCATAGTGCGAGGTTGTCATTTCACCAGACCCAGAGGAGATCGTTTCATGTCCGAGCCGTCCACCGCCATCCAGTCCACCTTGGTCGAGAATCGCGTTTTTGAACCGAGCGCCGCCACCCAAGCGGCTGCACGCATTGCTGGCATGGAAGCCTACAACGCCTTGTGCGCCGAAGCCGACGCCGATTTCGAAGGATTCTGGGGCCGCCGTGCCCAGGAACTCCTGACCTGGCACAAGCCGTTCACGCAGGTGCTCGACGAATCAAACAAGCCCTTCTACAAGTGGTTCCAAGACGGCGAACTCAATGCCTCCTACAACTGCCTAGATCGCCACATGGGCACCCCGCGCGAAAACAAAACCGCCATCATCTTCGAGGCGGATAACGGCGAAGTCACCAGGGTGACTTACCGGGAACTGCTGGCCAAGGTCAGCCAGTTCGCCAACGTGCTCAAGGCCAAGGGGGTGAAAAAAGGTGATCGCGTGGTCATCTACATGCCCATGACGGTCGAAGGTGTGGTGGCCATGCAGGCCTGTGCCCGCATCGGTGCGACCCACAGTGTGGTGTTTGGTGGGTTCTCCGCCACTGCCTTGAAAGACCGGGTGCAGGACGCCGGGGCCATAGCCGTGATCACCGCCAACTACCAGATGCGCGGCGGCAAGGAATTGCCCCTGAAGGCCATCGTCGATGAAGCCTTGGCCATGCCGGGTTGCGAAACCATCCAGAGCGTGATCGTCTTTCAGCGCACGCAAACCGCCGTCAACATGGTGGCCGGCCGCGACAGCTTCATGCACGAGGAAATGGCGGCGCAGTCCACCCACTGCCCCGCCGAAATGGTGGGCGCGGAACACCCGCTGTTCGTGCTCTACACCTCGGGTTCCACCGGCAAGCCCAAGGGCGTGCAGCACAGCACCGGCGGCTACCTGCTGTGGGCCAACCTGACCATGAACTGGACCTTCGACCTGAAGGACGACGATGTGTTCTGGTGTACCGCCGACATCGGCTGGATCACCGGCCACAGCTACGTGGCTTACGGCCCGCTTGCCGCTGGTGCCACCCAGATCGTGTTTGAAGGGGTGCCGACCTTCCCCAACGCCGGTCGCTTCTGGCAGATGATCGAAAAGCACAAGTGCAGCATCTTCTACACCGCGCCCACGGCCATCCGTTCGCTCATCAAAGCGGCCGACACCGACGCCAAGGTGCAACCGAAGGACTGGGATCTGGCGAGCGTGCGCCTGCTGGGTTCGGTGATGTTCG
>DBAZ01000055.1:22797-55545 GCA_002291945.1 Tepidimonas sp. UBA997 | reverse complement strand
TGATGTTGACGGCAAACACGCGGCCGGATTGTTTAGTGATCGTGTCGAGCATCAGGGTACGCAGGCGCGACAGATATTCGTCGATCGGCATAACAACAGCCCAGTAGCCGACTGCTTGCCCGCCTTCCATGATGGGTTCATAGACCGTCATGTAGGGCCGTCCAAACAGGGTGGCCGGTCCGACAAACTTCTCCCCGCGCAACATCGCCGGGTAGGCCGGGTGCTGGCGATCGAGTGTGGTGCCCTTGGCCCGCTGGCCTTGGGCGTCGGTCAATGAGGTCGTGATGCGCATGAAATCGTCGCCCTGACGCTCGAAAATCGTCGCCAGGGTTTCCCTCTCACGAGTAAAGGCGTCCACTACGGCGAAATTGCCTTGCAACGGCGTCTCGCCCCAAAGCAATTGCCGCACCGGCTCAGTGGCTGGTGATGCGTCGTCGGTCGGCGGGACACCCATGCGCAGTGGAGAGTTAGCAAATTTCTGGCGCAGGTAAATTAGATCGCTCTCAGCATTAAGTTGAGCCAAATCCGTGAAAATCCTCGCTGCAGCCTGGACGGATTTCGCGCTTGCCACTGATGCTTCCTCAGCAGTATTGGTGTAATCGAGCCAGACGGTGCGACTGACAAAGGCCATGACGGACACCAGCACCACCACCAAGGCCGCGCAGAGCACAACAATCACCTTGACGCTGAGTTTTTGGGTCATACGGGGAGTGGAAAGTGCGGGGTTCATGCAGATGTTCCTTGGGTGAGGCCGGGTGCGTCGCTGGGCAAGCAGTCACAAGGTGGCAGGAGCGCCCTTTGCTGCGTGTCAGGCCCACATCATAAATGCAAGAAATGACTGCTGAGGCGCGATTTCCTTGCATAACCCCAGGAGTTTGCGATGGGCCCCAGTGCGCCGGCCTCGGAGACAAGCTCGGCGTTGGGTACAGCCCCCGCCTAAAATCGGGGGCATGATGCACAACCTAACCTCACTCGATTTTTCGCCCGTCACGGCCCTGTCGCCGCTGGATGGTCGCTATGTGGGCAAACTGGCCGCGCTGCGCCCCTTCATGAGCGAGTACGGCTACATGCACCGCCGCGTGCAGGTCGAGCTGGCCTGGTTCGAACACCTGAGCGACGCCGGTTTTGCCGAATTTCCCCCCTTGTCCGCACCGGCGCGGTCCCACCTGCGCGCCGTGGTGGCGAACTTCAGCCCGGCCGATGCCGAGGCCATCAAGGCCATCGAGAAAACCACCAACCACGACGTCAAGGCGGTGGAGTACTGGATACGCGGCAACCCGGGCATGGGCGTGAAGGGTGCGTTCGACGGCTGGCCGGAATTGCAGAAGGCTGGCGAGTTTGTCCACTTTGCCTGCACCAGCGAAGACATCAACAACACCAGCCACGCGCTGCAGATCAAGGCCGGGCGCGACTTGGTGCTGCTGCCGGGGCTGGATGCCTTGATCGACAAACTGCGCCGCATGGCGCAGGCGTATGCCGCCGTGCCCATGCTCAGCCGCACCCACGGCCAGACGGCCAGCCCGACCACGGTGGGCAAGGAACTGGCCAACGTGCTGGTGCGCCTGCAGACCGTGCGCGGCCAGATCGCCGCCGTCAAGCTGATGGGCAAGATGAACGGTGCCGTGGGCAATTACAACGCCCATCTGAGCGCCTGGCCCGACTTCGACTGGGAAGCCTTCAGCCGCGCCGTGGTGGAAGCGCCCGAGGCCAGCGCCAGCACCCCGGCCGACGCAACCATCGGCTTGGGCCTGACCTTCCAGCCTTACTCGATCCAGATCGAGCCGCACGACTACATGGCCGAGCTGTTCGACGCGGTGGCGCGCAGCAACACCATTCTGATCGACCTCGCACGCGACATCTGGGGCTACGTCAGCCTGGGCTACTTCAAACAGAAGCTCAAAGCGGGCGAAATCGGCTCCAGCACCATGCCGCACAAGGTCAACCCGATCGACTTCGAGAACGCCGAAGGCAACCTCGGGCTGGCCAACGCGCTGCTGCGGCACCTGAGCGAGAAGCTGCCCATCAGCCGCTGGCAGCGCGACCTGACTGACTCCACCGTGCTGCGCAACATCGGCGTGGCGCTGGGCTACAGCGTGCTGGCGCACCAGTCGCTCATGACCGGCCTGAACAAGCTGGAATTGAACCAGCAAGCGCTGGCCGCCGACCTCGATGCCGCCTGGGAGGTGCTGGCCGAACCCATCCAGACCGTGATGCGCCGCTACGGCGTGCCGGGGGCCTACGAAAAGCTCAAAGAAGTGACTCGCGGCCAGAGCGTGACGCAAGAGGCGCTGCACGGCCTGATCGAGTCGCTCGACATTCCCCAGGCCGACAAAGACCGCCTGCTGGCCATGACCCCGGCCAGCTATGTGGGCAAGGCGGCCGAACTGGCCCGCCGCGCCTGACGCCCTTAAGGAGAAGCCCCTCATGGCCATCGAACTATATAACCAAAAGGGCCATGTGTGCCTGATGTTCGCCCACCTCAGCGATGAAGGCGGCGAGGCCGTGCAAGCTAACCAGTTCCTGGTGATCGACCAGAACCAGGGTGCCATCATCGACCCGGGCGGCAATGTGGCCTACAACGAATTGCTGCTGACCATCGGCCGCTACTTCCCGGCCCACAAGCTCACCGAGATCCTGGCCTCGCACGCCGACCCGGACATCATCGCTTCGCTCGACCGCTGGATGACCAGCACCCAGGCCAAGCTCTACATTTCGCGCCTGTGGGAGCGATTCGCGCCCCATTTCTGCAAACCCGGCAAGACGACTGGTCGAATCATCGGCATTCCCGACCCCGGCATGCGCATCCCTCTGGGCCGCAGCGAGATCGTCGCCCTGCCAGCCCACTTTATGCACGCCGAGGGCAATTTCCAGTTCTGGGATCCGGTCAGCCGCATCCTGTTCTCGGGCGATCTGGGGGTGTCGATCGGCACTTCGGCCGAAGCGTCCAGGCCCATCACCCGACTGGCCCCCCACTTGCCGCGCATGGAAGCCTTTCACCGCCGCTACATGGTCTCGCAGAAGGTGCTGCGTCTGTGGGCCCACATGGCTCGCACCCTGCCGATCGACATGATCGTCCCGCAGCACGGCGCACCGCTGGCCGGGCCGGCGGTGCAGGAGTTCATTGACTGGATCGAGGGCCTGAGCTGCGGCGTCGATCACCTGACCCAGGCCAACTACACGGTGCCGACATAAGTCCTGAGGCCCCACACCCCCGCCGCTGGTCGGTGGCAGCCTGCCTGGACGTGTTGCGACAGCGTGAACTCGTGGCACTGGCCGCCAACCATGTGACGGAACACCGGGCGCTGGTCAACCTCGTGGAGGAACGGGTGCGTGCCAGTGGCGTCGAGATCACGGCCCGCTGATGGGGCCTTCGCGGGCCCGGTCGGCGTACGTATTGAACCGCCAGGCATTGCCCTCCAGGGTGATGCGCCGCCAGGTGGTTCTTTTTTCACCGGGCGTCATCTCTGGCCAGCATTGCACCTCGTCAAACGTCCGGCCACAGCCCTTGCAAACCGCGTCGCCCTGACTGGTGGAGCAGATGGCGATGCAGGGCGTGTCGGGCGTGGTGTCGTACCAAGCCTTCCAGGCCTTGAAGGCCGTGGCGGGCATGGTGGTTTCATCGGCCAGATCATGTCGGTCGTACACCATCAGGGCATAGACTTCGGCCAAGGCCCGCACTTCGTCAGCCAGCACGATCCCATCGGGCGATGGCTTGGTTTGTCGCCAGTGGTTGATGGCCGCTTCGATGTCGGCGATGTGGATGCCTGCCATGGTCAACGACTCTCTCGGTGCTGTTCGCGCAGTAGCGCCTCGGCATCGCGGACGCGGCTGTCCAGGATCGACAGCTCGATGTGATCGACCTGCGCGGCCTGGCGTGCCAGGTTCTGTGCGGCCTTCAAACGGTCTAGTGCGCTTTGCGCATCGAAATGGGCCAACCGTGCTTCGGCCTCGGCTCGTGCCGCCTGCACGGCTTGTTGCTGCGCGGCATGCAACCCCGCCAGGGTTTGCCAAGCCAGCGCATCGCGAGGGTTGAGGGCCGTCCAGGCCTGCAACCGCTGGGTCGCCATGGACAAAGGCTCAGCCCCCAGCCGCAACGCTCCTTGGGCGCCAAGCAGCAAGCCCGCTCGCGTACCGGATTGCAGGCCTTGCAGAACCAGAGCGCGGAATACGTCGTGTTCTTCGGCCATGCGCCGATCTGCCGGGAGCATCAGCCGTGTTTCAAGAGCCAGCCAGTGGATGGTCCGCTGAGCGGCGGGGTCCGTCGGCATGGCGGCCTGAAGCTGGCGCAGGCCGTCGCGTACGCTTTGCGCATCGCGAAGGCGTGCTGCCGCCAGGGTGGCCGCATAGCGTTGCCCCAGGGTTTGCACGTCCTGAACCGGTCCGTTGAGCTGGCGCTGGGTTGCCACCAGACTTTGCAGCCGCTCGTTGGACGTTTCGCTCAGCACGCGAGCACGTGCCGCCATCAGTGCATGGTAGGCGGGCGACACCGGGCCCGCCTGGGCGACTGTTGGCGCTGCGCCGAGTTCCGGGACCCGCGCCAGCATGTCCGCCATGCGCTCGGTGGTCAGCGGGTGGCTGCGAAGGTAGGGGAAGGCCCCGTCATCATTCAGTCGTGAGGCCGCCTGGAGTTTCTCGAACAGGGTGACAAAGCCCATGCCGTCGAACCCGGCGTCCGTGAGGATGCCGAAGCCGACCCGATCCGCTTCACGCTCCATGTCCCGGGAAAAGTTGAGCTGGCTCTGGATGGCCACGGCCTGGCCACCCGCAATGGCCGCACTGGCAATATCCACATTGCGGGCCGCATTGGCAGCCAGTGCCCCGAGAATCATGGCCCCGATCACCCAGGGTGCCTGCTGGTTGTTACGCGCGATCAGCCGCGCAATGTGCCTTTGCGACACGTGACTCAGTTCATGGGCCAGCACCGACGCCAATTCATCGGGGGTCGTGACGATCGCGATCAGCCCCAGGTGCACGCCCAGGTAGCCCCCCGGCAAGGCAAAGGCGTTGACGCTGCGGTCGCGGCTGATGAGGATTTCCCAGGCAAAGCGTTCCGCCAGGTCGGCGGTCATGTCGCCACGTCGCAGCGCGGATTCCACCAGCGGCTGCCAGATGGCCTGCAGATAGCCCTGCAGCACGGGGTCATCCAGGTAGTCGGGATGCCGGTAGAGCGTGCGCACGATCTGGTTGCCCAGCCGCCGCTCGTCGCTCAGACTGATTTCTCCGCCGTCACCCAGGGCTGGTAGGCCTCGGATGCCGGGCGGCTCGGTTTGTGACCAGGCCATCGGGGCCAGCCAGAGCGGTGCAGCCACCAGAAGGGGCCATCCGCGTCGCAACACATTCCAATCCATCACCGTATGATGCCACCCTTAGCCAAACATTTCATGCGCACCCGCGCCATAGACCCTCATGCATGCACCGCTGACCCATTTCGATGCCCAAGGCCAGGCCCACATGGTGGACGTGGGGGCCAAATCGCCCACCCACCGGGTGGCGGTCGCGCAGGGGCTGATACACATGCAAGCGGCCACACTGGAACGGGTGCGCACCGGCAGCGCCAAGAAAGGCGATGTGCTGGGGGTGGCCCGGCTGGCGGGCATCATGGCGGCGAAAAAGACCAGCGACCTGATTCCCCTGTGCCACCCGATCGCGCTCACGCGGGTGGCGCTGGCGTTCGAGGTGCTGGCCGATGCTTGCACCGTGCGCTGCGTGGCCACGGCCGAAACGGTCGGCCCCACCGGCGTCGAGATGGAAGCCCTGACCGCCGTGCAAGTGGCCTTGCTGACCATCTACGACATGTGCAAGGCCGCCGACCGCAGCATGGTGATGACCGACGTGAAGCTGCTGGAAAAGCACGGCGGCCAGTCGGGCAGCTTCGTGGCGGCCTGAGACGCCGGTCGGCGCATTAGTACCGGTACACCCCGCGTCCGCTCTTGCGACCCAGGTAGCCCGCCGCCACCATTTCCTTGAGCAGCGGGCAGGGGCGATATTTGCTGTCGCTGAACTCGGCAACGTACACATTCATCACCGCCAGGCACACGTCGAGGCCGATCATGTCGGCCAAGGCCAACGGGCCGATGGGGTGGTTGCAGCCCAGTTTCATGCCCGCGTCGATGTCTTCGGCGCTGGCGAGTCCTTCAGCGAGCACGAAGAAAGCCTCGTTGATCATCGGCACCAGTATGCGGTTGACCACGAAACCGGGGGCGTTCTTCACCGTGATGGGGCTTTTGCCCAGTTTCAGGGCCAAGGCGTGTACCGCCGCGTGCGTGGCGTCGCTGGTCTGCAAACCGCGGATGATTTCCACCAGCGCCATCAGGGGCACCGGGTTGAAGAAGTGCATGCCGATGAAGCGGTCGGCGCGCTCAGTCATGGCCGCCAGTTGGGTGATGCTGATCGAACTGGTGTTGGTGGCCACCAGCGTGTCGGCGCTCAGTATGCCGTCGAGCTGGCGCAAGATCTTGATTTTCAGTTCGAGGTTTTCGGTCGCCGCCTCGATCACCAGCTGGGCACGCTGGAGGTCGTCGTAGCGGGTGCAGCCTTGGATGCGGGCCAGCGCCGCGTCCTTGTCGGCGGCGGTCAGCTTGTCTTTCTTGATCAGCCTGTCGAGGCTGCTCGCCACCGTGGCCTGGCCCTTTTGCACGGCCGCTTCACTGGTGTCCACCATCACCACATCTAAGCCATTGAGGGCACACACCTGAGCAATGCCATGGCCCATGGTGCCTGCGCCGATGATGCCGACGGTCTGAATCTGCATGGTTATCTCTTCCAAGGTTGTTGGGAACAGGCCAATTATGCTTGCTTGGCTGCGCGTGCTTGCCGCCCAACGACAGGTGTGCGCCATGCTGGCGGGCGGACATCAAAAACCCCCGACAGGGCCGGGGGTTTGAGCACGCCCCGAGGAAGCGGGCGCGGGGGCTAGGCGCTCAACAGCAGTCGATCAACGATCAGGCAGCGGCCTTGCTACCCTTGGCTGGCTTGGCAGCGCTCACGGCCGTGGAGGTCATGGCGTTGAAGTTGGCTTCGGCCAGCTCGGTGGCTTGTTTGACGGCCTTTTGCACCGATTCCATGGCGGCGGTGGCGGTGGACACGGCGTTCTTGACCGCAGCGACGGCCGACTCGGAGCCCTGGGGGGCGTTCTTGGCGGCACCGTCCACGGCGGCCACGAACTGCTTCTGGGCATCGGCGGCTTGCGTTTCGGCCAGCTTGGCGAACTCGGCACCCATGCCGGTGGCAATGTCGTACAGGTGACGGCTGTAAGAAGCGGCTTTTTCAGCCATCGGCTGGAGGGCGGCGTTCTGCAGGGCGACCAGCTCTTGCAGGTCTTTCACGCCCATCATGGACTGGGTGTGGCTGGAGGACTCGCTCAGCGAAGCCTTGGCGGCCTGCAGGTTGAGTTCATTCAGCTTTTCGACGCTGGCCAGGGCTCTGGCGCTGAGGTCAAACAGGGTGGCCACTTGGGCCTTTTGGGCGGCGAGGATTTGGTCGACGGTCAACATGGCAATACTCCTTGAAAAGTGACTGACAGCAAAAAAGGACAGATGCGCGCTGTGGCGTCAAAACCGTGTCAGCCCGGTTATGCTGCGCTGCAACATGTCTCAAGTATAGGGGTAATTCTGCAGATTGCAAGTGTTTTTTGTTGCGTTGCAGCAAAATAGATGGAGCCCCTATAAAAGAAGGATTGAACCAAAGCTGATATGGTTGGCTCTCAGTCGAAACTTCGTTCCACTTCCATGCTCTACGCCACACTCAAAACCCTGCACCTGCTGTCGATCGTGATCTGGATCGGCGGCATGTTTTTTGCCCATTTTTTCCTGCGCCCTGCGACTGCGGGCCTCGATGCACCGGTGCGTCTGAGGTTGCTGCATGGGGTCATGAAGCGCTTTCTGGGAGCGATCACCTACCTGTCGCTGCTGGCCTTGTTCACTGGCTTGTGGATGATGGGTAACGTCGCCAAGACCGTGGTCCAGGCGGGGGGCGAATTCAGCTCGCCGCCGGACTGGACGATCATGGGGGTACTGGGTACCTTGATGGTCCTGATTTTTGGCCACATCCGGTTTGCCTTGTTCGGCCGCTTCAACAAGGCCGTCCTGACCGAAGACTGGTCGGCGGCCGGTACGGCGATGGACAAACTGCGTCAGTGGACCTTCGTGAACCTGTGCATCGGCCTGGCGACCATTCTCGTGACCTTGCTCACCTGATCGGCAACTTCAACTCCACATGCCGAAGGTCCCGATCTTCGGGGTGGGGCTCGACGGTGAAGCCCAGGCGCCGGGCCAGTGCCAGCATCCCGGTGTTTTCGCGCAGAATGGTCCCCACGATGCGCTGCGTGCCACGCGCCGTGAGGTACCGGATCAGCTTGTCCATCAGGATCCAGCCCAGTTTCTGGCCCTTGAGGTCTGACCGTACCATCACACCGAATTCGGCGTTCTCGTTGTCGGGGTCGGCAATGCCCCTGACAGCCCCCCAGGTTTCTTCGCGCCCGTCGGGGGCGAGCCCGGTGGCGATGAATGCCATTTCACGGTCGTAATCGATCTGCGTGAGCCGCGCGAGCTCGCTGTGCTCGATGCTGCGGCGGCTGTAAAAAATGCGCAAGCGCATGTCTTCCGGGTCGATTTTTTCGAGAAAAGACCGGTGCTGCGCTTCATCCTCCGGACGAATCGGCCGCAAGGTGACGCAGCGCCCATCGGCCATCGTCGCCGTTTCGGTCAGTTCCTGTGGGTAGGGACGGATTGCAAAACGCGCTGCGCCGCCCGGCTGCGTCAGGCTGAGCCGGACCCGGGCATCGAGTGCCATGGCGCCTTCCGGATTCACCACCAGAGGGTTGATGTCGAGCTCGGCCAGTTCAGGGATATCGGCCATCAGTTGCGACATCGCGACCAGCGTGGCAATGACCGCCGCTTCGTTGGCTGGCGGCACATCCCGATAACCCCGCATTAGCTTGCTGATTCGGGTGCGATGGATCAGCGAACGCGCCAATGAGGCATTCAGTGGAGGCAAGGCCAGCGCCCGGTCGGCCACCACCTCCACGGACACGCCGCCTTGCCCAAACAGAATGACCGGGCCGAACAGCGGGTCGATGCTGGCCCCGACGATCAGTTCATGGGCGTGGGCGCGCCGGATCATGGGCTGGACGGTGAAGCCGTCCACCCGGGCCTGGGGCATGACGTCGGCCACCCGCTGCAGCATGCCCGACACAGCCTGCTCGACTTCGGCGGCGTTGTGCAGGTTGAGACGCACACCGCCCACGTCGGATTTGTGGGTGATGTCGTGTGACAGAATTTTCAGCACCACGGGGTAACCGAGGGTTTCGGCGGCATAGACCGCCGCCATGGCGTCTGGGGGTACGACCCGGGTCGGCGTGGTAGCCACCCCAGCCCGGCGAAGCAATTCTTTGGCTTCAGGCTCGGTGAGCCATTCCCGGCCGTCGGCGAGCACATGATCGACCAGTTCACGCAGGGCCGGCAGGTCGCGCGGCAGGTCGGCGGTGACCGCCGCCGGGGTTTCCATCAGCTCAAGCTGGTGACGATGATATTGGCGCAGAAAGGAAAACGCCCGGACCGCTTCTTCCGGGGTGTCGTAATCGGGGATGCCTGCGGCCCGAAAGAGGCTCCTGGCCTCGTTGACGGCGTCGTGCCCCAGCCAACTGCCCAGCACCCGTGGCGGTTTCTCGCTGGCCAGGGGTGCCAGGGCTTGCGCGATGGCCGTGCTGGGCACGATCGCTGTGGGCGCTTGAACGAACAGGATGGCGCTGTCACGCTCCTGGCGCAACACGGACATCGCGTCCACGTATCGCTGTGCCGGGGCGTCACCGATGATGTCCACCGGATTGGCCCGTGACCAGTTCGCCGGAAGGATCCGATCCAGGGCTGCAAGGGTCTCCGGGCGCAGGGCCGTCAGTGTGACGTCCGCATGGGCTGCGGCATCAGCGGCCATCACACCCGCTCCCCCGCCGTTGGTGAGCACGATCAGTTGTTCACTGCGGTTGTCGCGGAAGCGGGCCAGTAGTTCAGCCGCCAAAAAGAGGTGCTGCAAGGTGAACACCCGGAGCATGCCGGCGCGGGAGATCGCCGCGTCAAACACATCGTCAGATCCCGCCAAGGCCCCGGTGTGCGATGCCGCCGCTTTCTGGCCTTGCTCGGACCGCCCGGCCTTGACCACGATCACCGGCTTGTTGCGCGCAGCAGCTCGCGCCGCCGACATGAATTTGCGCGGAGACTCGACCGACTCGATGTAGAGCAGAATCGCTCGCGTGCGCGGGTCGCTGCCGAGAAAGTCCAGCATGTCACCGAAATCGACGTCGGCATGCTCGCCGAGTGAGACGAAGTGCGAAAATCCGATCTGGCGCGAGTTGGCCCAGTCCAGCATGGCCGTGACCAGTGCGCCGGACTGTGACACAAACGCGATAGTGCCTGGGGCTGCATGGGCATGGGCAAAACTGGCGTTCAGCCCGCGATGGGGTACCAGCATGCCGATGCAATTCGGGCCCAGAATGCGCAGGGTATGAGGGCGCGCGGCGTCCAGCATGGCTTGCTTCTGGGCCGACGTCAGACCGGCCGTGACCACCACGGCCGCCCGCGTCCCGAGAGCGCCCAGCTCAGCAATCAGCCCGGGGACCGTGGCCGCCGGGGTGCAAAGGATGGCCAGATCCGGGGGTTGCGGCAACTTCGCCACCGATGCGTAACAGAGGTGGCCGCCGAGCGACGCCCGGCGTGGATTGACCGGATACGCAGGGCCTTGGAATCCTTGCGTCAGGTTGCTCCAGACAGTGGCGCCCACGCTGCCAGGTCGGTCGGACGCCCCGATCACGGCGACATGCCGAGGCGAAAACAGCGCATCGAGATGGCGGATGGTCATGGATTGGCCTTGCTGCGCGACGTCATCCACGCGATCAGCGAGGAGCGCATGGCCTCTTCGACCGACATATTGATGGGCGTGACCCATTCACGAGGGACAAACAGGGTATAGCCCCCGATCATGTAGCTCATGGGCAGATAGACCGCCACGCGCTCGCCAGGCAAAAATCCCGGTGGCAGACCCTGCATGTGGTTGCGAGTCACGAGGCCGACCATCTCGACCGGATAATCCGGCATGCGCAGCACCACCACCTGCTGAGGGCTTTCACTGCGGCTTTGCGGCGAGAAATAATCCGCAAAGCTTTTCAGCGAGTTGTACACACTCTTGACGACGGGCGTGTTCGTGAACGGCAGCTCAACCCAGTCAAGCAGGCGCGCGGCTGAATCGCGCGAAATCAGGAAGCCGGCCAGTACGATCATCCCTGTGGCCAGCAGCAACCCCATGCCCGGGACGTAAAAACTGCCGACAATCGGACGAATGAACTGCATGGCAAAGGATTCGGACCATGCGACCAGCACGTAAAGCAAATAGATGGTCAGGCCCAGCGGCAGCAGGGTCATGAGGCCCCGGAGAAAGTATTGTGACAGTCGTTTCATGGCAGGCGTTGATGGACAGCGTCCATTGTGCGTGATGCTGTCATCGTTTCAGGAATTATTGATGACAAAGATTCTGTTGTTTTTTCAAAAGCTGCTGAGCGCGATCATCAAGCTGACGCTGTGGGTGATCATGGCCGTGATGGCCGCTGCCATGCTGGCGATTGCGCTGGTCTTGCTGCTGATGGGCGTCTTGTGGGCGCTCATCCGCGGCCAGAAACCCGTGCCTCCGGTGTTCGTCGACCGTTTTCAGTCGTTCGCCACCCGGCGTGTGTGGCCCGGTGGGGCCGGGGACGCGTCCACGTCACAACGGGAGGATGTGGTGGACGTTGAAGTGCGTGAAGTCGATGCATCGACCGGGATCGAAGACCAGCGAGACCCACGTCAGCCGAAATGACCGGTCAGTCGGTGCGTTTGAGTTGCAACGCCGCCTGATACAACGCGTTTTTCGACTCGCCGGTAATGTCTGCGCCCACACGCGCGGCCTGCTTGACGGGCAGCACCTCCAGCAGCAGCGACAACACGCGCTGGGTGCCGGGCGACAGACCGTCCTGCGCAGATGCAAGGGGTTGCGGGTGCACGGCCAGCACGAATTCTCCGCGCTGTCGGTGTTCGTGGGCTTTGAGCCAGTCCACCAGCGCCCGACAGGGCAGTGTGGCGACTTCTTCAAACTGCTTGGTCAGTTCGCGACCGATGGTGACCCGCCGTTCACCCAGTGCCGACAGCGACTCGGCCAGCGCCATGATCCGATGGGGTGATTCCAGCAGCACACACGGGTGGGACTGCTGTTGCAGGCGACGCAGGGCCAGACTCCGTTCGGTGCCCTTGGATGGCAGAAAGCCCGTGAACTCGAACGCAGGCCCTGGGCCCGCAGTGACCCAGCCCGCTACGCTGACCAGCGCCGTCACGCTGCTGGCACCGGGCAGGGGCAGGCAACGCAGACCAGATGCCCAGACGGCGGCACACAGACGGCTGCCGGGGTCGCTCACGCCGGGGGTGCCTGCATCGCTGACGTAAGCAATCCGCTCCCCGTTTTGCAAGCGCCGAACGACCTGCTGGGCGGCCTCGGCCTCGTTGTGCTCGTGGACGGCCATCAGGGGCGCAGACAGGCCGTAGCTGCGCAACAAGGCCGCCGTGTGTCGGGTGTCTTCGCAAGCAATGGCGTCCATGCGCACCAGGACGCTCAGGGCGCGGACCGTGATGTCGGCCAGATTCCCGATCGGCGTCGCCACCACATACAGCGCACCCGCCGGATAATCCTGCGTCGCAGTCATGGCGCGTGCCGCCTGCAGGGCCGGTTCGACAGAAAGGTTCACCACAATGAAATCCGGGAGAGTGCCCACAAGGGGCGAAAAGGCGGGCTCGACGTCGGCCAGCACCCAACAACGCGGCGACAGGGCCGAAACCAAGGCGTTGGCCTATCTGCAAGCCCAAGGCATGGAATTGGTCCGACGCAATTTTCACACGCCCGGCCGCGGGGGTGGCGAAATCGATCTCATCATGCGCACTACGGATGGCACCTTGGTCTTTGTCGAAGTGCGTCAACGCCGATCCATGAGCCATGGCGGTGCCGGGGCCAGCGTCAGCCTGACCAAGCAGCGGCGCATCATCTTTGCGGCGCGGCACTTCCTGATGCGACTGCCCCACTTGCCCCCCTGCCGCTTTGATGTGGTCGCGCTCGAAGGCGAGGAAGGGCAATGGCGCGTGGTCTGGACTCCTGGAGCCTTTGTTGCAGACGGTTACTGAAGCCAGGCAGGTGCCTGACGGGAAATCCGCGCCACCACAGGTATGATGTCAAAATGCTCTTGCAACGCATCCAGCAGCACTTCATCGACAGCGCCGACCTCAAGTACCAGTGTGCGCCCGCCGTGGCACCCCAGGTGGAGTCTGCGGTGTCCGCGCTGCTGGCCTGCCTGACGGGCGGCGGCAAGGTGCTGGCCTGTGGCAGCGGTGCCTCGGCCGCTCAGGTGCAGGGGTTCGTGGCGTCGCTGGTGGGGCGCTTCGAGCGCGAGCGGCCAGAACTGGCGGCCTTGGCCCTGGGCTCCAACGCGGCGGTCGTCACTGGCTTGTACAACCTCTTTGAAGCCCGTGCCGTCTTTGGCCGCCAGGTGCGAGCGCTGGGCTTGCCGGGGGATGTGCTGCTGGCGGCCTCCACCCAGCCGCAGTCGCCCGATGTGTTGGGCGCGATCGAGGCCGCCCACGATCGCGACATGGTGGTGATCGCGCTGTGTGGTGCCCAACCAGGACCCATGAGGGCCTTGCTCAAAGACACGGACGTCCTCATCAGCGTGCCGAGCGAGCGCCTGCCCCGGATCCATGAAATGCATCAGTTGGTCATGCATTGCCTGTCAGATGGCCTGGACGCCTTGCTGCTGGGTGATGACGCAGAAACAGAAACGGAGTCAGCATGAAATCAAGCAAACAACCATGGGGGCGCTGGCCCGCTCGTCTGCTGGTGGCAGTAGCCGCAGTCACAGCGCTTTCGGCCTGTGCGCCACTGGTGGTGGGAGGGGCCGTGGGAACCGGCGTGATGGTGGCCAACGACCGCCGCACGTCCGGCACCATCGTCGAAGACCAGGGGATCGAGCTGCGGGCGGCGGCTCGCCTGCGCGAGGCATTTGGCGATCGTGCGCGTGTGGTCGTGACCAGCCACAACCGCAAGGTGCTGCTCACGGGGGAAGTGCCTAGCCAGACCGACAAGGCGCTGGCCGTGCGCATCGTGGCTGCGGTGGAAAACGTGAATCTGATCGTCGATGAACTGGCGATTCAGTCCTCACCTTCCTTGACGGCACGTTCTGCCGATGCCTTGGTGAGTGCGCGCGTGCGGGCGGCGCTCATCGACGCACGCGACGTTTTCTCCAGTGCCATCAATATCGGCACCGAACGCGGCAACGTCTATCTGATGGGCCGCGTCACCCAGCGCGAGGCTGATCGCGTGGCCGACATCACCCGCAGCATTCAGGGCGTGCAGCGCGTCATCCGGGTGTTTGAAATCATTTCCGAAGAAGAACTGGCCCGCATTCAGCCGCGGCATACGCCACAAGGCAGACCACCTGTGCAATGATTGTCACGCCGACGGGGGCGCGGCACCCTAGCGCAGCCGCCGTATCAGGCTGGAGGTATCCCAGCGCTGGCCGCCCATGTCCTGTACATCGGCATAGAACTGGTCCACCAGCGCAGTGACGGGTAGCCGAGCGCCATTGCGTTTGGCTTCTTCCAGCACCAAGCCCAAGTCTTTGCGCATCCAGTCAACCGCAAAGCCGAAGTCGAACGCGTCGGCCACCATGGTGCGACCGCGGTGGTCCATCTGCCAGCTCTGGGCGGCGCCTTTGCCTATCACCTCCAGCACCTGGTGCATGTCCAGACCGGCGCGCTGGCCAAAAGCAATCCCCTCGCTCAGGCCTTGGAGCAGTCCGGCGATGCAGATCTGGTTGACCATTTTGGTGAGCTGACCAGCGCCGCTCGGGCCCATCAGCGTGAAGGCGCGTGCAAAGGCCAGCGCCACCGGCTTGACGCGCTCGAAAACCGCGCTGTCGCCGCCACACATCACGGTCAGCAGCCCGTTCTGCGCCCCAGCCTGCCCGCCCGAGACCGGCGCATCGATGAAGTGCAGGCCGCGTTCGCGGGCCATGGCGTCGAGCTCACGCGCCACCCCTGCCGAAGCGGTGGTGTGATCCACCATCACTGCGCCGGGTGCCATGCCCGCAAAAGCACCCTGCTCACCCAAGGCGATGGTGCGCAGGTCGGCGTCGTTGCCGACGCAACTGAACACGATCTCGGCCTCTTGCGCTGCGGCCTGCGGGGTGGCCGCGCTACGCACGCCTTGCGCGGCACAGGCCTGCACCAAGGCTTGGGCCTTGGCCGGGTTGCGGTTATAGACAGTCACGGCGTGCCCTGCCAAGGCCAAGTGGCCCGCCATCGGCAAGCCCATCACGCCCAGGCCAATGAAGGCGACACGGGTCGGGGTGGTGGGTTGGTAACTTTTCGGGTTGACGAGCAGGGTCATGCGGGTTGGGGCTTACAGCAGTGTCAGGTGTTCGGTGCCTGCGGCCAAGTCGTGGTTGCGGGCGCGCTGGCTGTTGAGCTTGATGCTGAGCTTGAGGTCGTTTTGCGAATCAGCGTTGCGCAGCGCGTCTTCGCAGGTGATGAGGTTGGCCTCGAAGGCGTCAAACAGGGCTTGGTCGAAAGTCTGCATACCGACTTCACGGCTGCGCTTCATGGTTTCTTTGAGCTCGTTGATCTCACCCTTCATGATCTGGTCGGCGATCAGCCCGCTGTGCAACATCACTTCCACAATCGCGTAACGGCCCTTGCCGTCTTGCCGGGGCAGCAATCGCTGGGCCACCATGCCCTTGAGGTTGAGCGACACGTCTTTGAGCACCTGGGCATGAGCATCTTCGGGGAAAAAGTTGACGATGCGCTCCATCGCCTGGTTGGCGCTGTTGGCGTGTAGGGTGGCCAGGCAGAGGTGGCCGGTCTCGGAGAACGAGATCGCGTGCTGCATGGTTTCACGGTCGCGGATTTCACCCATCAGGATGACGTTGGGTGCCTGCCGCAGCGAGTTTTTCAGGGCGACTTCCCAGCCGTCGGTATCCAGCCCGACTTCGCGCTGGGTAATGATGCAGTTTTTGTGCTGATGCACGAACTCGACCGGGTCTTCGATGGTCACGATATGGTCGTGGGTTTTTTCGTTGCGCCAGTCCACCATGGCCGCCAGCGAGGTCGATTTGCCCGAGCCAGTACCACCCACCAGAATGCAGATGCCGCGCTTGGCCAAAGCCAGGTTCTTCAAGACCTGGGGCAGGCCCAGTTCATCGACGGTCGGAATCTTCGCTGGGATGGTGCGCATGACCAGCCCCACCTTGCCCATTTGTACGAAGGCATTGACGCGGAAACGTCCGATGCCGCCCGGCGCAATCGCGAAGTTGCATTCCTTGGTGCGCTCAAACTCGGCCGACTGCTTGTCGTTCATGATGGCGCGCGCCAACGCCTGGGTGTGCTGGCCGCTCAGCGGCTGGGGCGACACCTTGGTGATCTTGCCGTCCACCTTCATGGCCGGAGGAAAGTCGGCCGTCAGAAACAGGTCGCTGCCGTTGCGGCTGATCAGCAGTTTGAGCAGGTCGTTGACGAAGTTGCTGGCTTGATCGCGCTCCATGGATCGACTCCTTGTGTATGCAGGGACGCTTAACCGGGGAAGTTTTCAGGAATCTTGGCCTTGGAGCGAGCTTCAGCGGGGGTGACCACATTGCGGCGCATCAGATCCATCAGGCTCTGATCGAGGGTCTGCATGCCAAAACCGCTCCCGGTCTGAATCGACGAGTACATCTGCGCGACCTTGTTTTCCCGGATCAGGTTGCGGATGGCGGGGGTACCGATCATGATTTCGTGCGCCGCCACACGGCCTTTGCCGTCCATGGTTTTGAGCAGGGTTTGCGAGATCACGCCCACCAGCGACTCGGACAGCATGGCGCGCACCATTTCCTTTTCTTCTGGGGGAAACACGTCCACGATCCGGTCGATAGTCTTGGCGGCGCTGGAGGTGTGCAGGGTGCCAAACACGAGGTGGCCGGTTTCGGCGGCGGTCATGGCCAGCCGGATGGTTTCGAGGTCACGCATTTCCCCGACCAGCACGCAGTCCGGGTCTTCGCGCAGGGCCGAACGCAGGGCGTTGGAGAAACTCAGCGTCATCGGCCCCACTTCACGCTGGTTGACCAGGCACTTCTTGGATTCGTGCACGAATTCGATCGGGTCCTCGATGGTGAGGATGTGGCCGTACTCGTGCTCGTTGAGGTGGTTGATCATCGCCGCCAGCGTGGTGGACTTGCCCGAGCCGGTGGGGCCCGTGACCAGCACCAGCCCGCGCGGCTTGAGCGCCAGATCGGCAAAGATCTTGGGGCAGTTGAGGTCTTCCAGCGTCAGGATTTTGGAGGGAATGGTGCGGAAGACGGCCGCGGCACCGCGTTTCTGGTTGAAAGCGTTGACGCGAAAACGGGCCAGCCCCTCGATCTCGAACGAGAAATCGACTTCCAGGAATTCTTCATAGTGCTTGCGCTGGGCGTCGGTCATGATGTCGTACACCATGGCATGCACCTGCTTGTGATCCAGCGGCTCGACGTTGACGCGACGCACATCGCCATGCACACGTATCATCGGTGGCAGACCGGCCGACAGGTGCAGGTCCGACGCTTTGTTTTTGGCACCGAAGGCCAGAAGCTGAGTGATGTCCATCCCGTTTCCCGATATTGATCAATTGTTCCATTATGGCAACGATTTCAGACAATCTCCAGCGTGTGCACGCGCGCCTACAACAGGCTTGCGCCCGATCGGGGCGAACGGGGCGATCGGGCCACGCCGTACAACTGCTCGCAGTATCGAAAACCTTTCCAGTCGAAGCCGTGCTGGAGGCTTATGCCGCCGGTCAACGGGCCTTTGGTGAGAACTACATTCAGGAAGGGGTGGACAAGATCGTGACCCTGCGCTCGCGCGGCCTAGCGGATGTGCAATGGCACTGCATCGGCCCGGTGCAGAGCAATAAAACCCGTCTGGTGGCCGAGCACTTTGACTGGGTACACACGGTGGATCGGCTCAAAATCGCCGAGCGCCTGAGCGCACAACGCCCGAACCACCTGCCAGCGCTGAACGTATGCGTGCAAGTGAACGTGGACGGCGGCCTCAACAAGGCCGGCGTGGCACCCCGCGAGTTGCCGGAACTGGCCCGGGCAGTGGCAGCCCTGCCGCGCTTGCGCTTGCGGGGGTTGATGTGCCTGCCCGAACCCGCGCCAGATTTTGCTTCGGCGCTGGCAGTTTTCACCCAAGCGCACACCTTGTTTGAGCAATTGCAGCAGGCCGGTCTGCCCGTGGACACGCTGTCCATGGGCATGAGCGATGACCTGGAAGCGGCGCTGGCTGCCGGCAGCTCGATGGTACGGGTGGGCAGCGCCATTTTTGGACACCGCCCCCCAAAGGTGCATGATGAAACGGTCTAACCAACCATCGAGCGGATGTCCGAACGGCTACGCCGGTCGGCCACCGCTCATGTCAAACTCGAAGAGCGAATGAAGCAGCTTTACAGCACGGGAGTGCCAGTTCCGTTCGACTGCGCCTTCGCATGCAAAGTCAAAGACGCTGCGGAAGTTGAAAAGGCATTACACCTCGCCTTCGGAATGACGCGGATTAACCCCAATCGAGAGTTCTTCAAACTAGAGCCGGAGCGCGTAATCGCGGTCTTGCAGTTGCTCAAGGTGGATGACATAACCCAACAGTTTGAACAGACCATCGAGTCAGACATACCTTCCGCTGATAAGCAGTCTGCCCAGGCATTGAAGAGAAGCATGCGCCCGCCCATGAATTTCCACAGTGAGCAATCAGAAAGCTAACCCTGCGGTCCACCGGACGCTGCGCGATAAAGCCGCGCAGCGCCGGTGACCGTCACGTCAGGTGGCGTTTGCCAATGGTTACAGCAGAGCTGGCCCTGAAAAACTAGAATCGGCGTCATGATATTGCAACGAACGCTCAAAACCCTGACCAAAGCCGTGGGGGTAGGCCTGCACAGCGGCCAGCGCGTCGAACTGACTTTGCGCCCGGCACCGCCGGACACGGGGATCGTGTTTCGTCGCATCGACCTGCCCGAGCCAGTGGACATCCCGGTCAGCGCCGAGGCGGTTTCCGACACCCGGCTGGCCTCGACCATCTCGTGCGGCGGGGCCAAGGTGCATACCATCGAGCACCTGATGAGCGCCTGCTGCGGACTCGGTATCGACAACCTGAGGGTGGACATCACCGCCGAAGAGGTGCCGATTCTGGATGGGTCGGCGGCCTCGTTCGTCTATCTGCTGCAAAGCGCCGGGATTGAGTTGCAGAAAGCCCCCAAGCGCTTCATCCGTGTCGTCAAGCCGATTGAAGTCCGTGAAGGCGTTGGGCGGGCGCTCAAATGGGCCCGGCTGGAGCCTTACCACGGTTACAAACTCAGCTTCGAGATCGAATTCGACCACCCGGCGGTGAACGCCACCGGACAGCGGGTAGCGTTCGATCTGGGGCAAGGGCAGTATGCGCGTGAGATCGCACGGGCGCGTACCTTTGGCTTTACCCGCGATGTGGAAACCATGCGCTCGCACGGCCTCGCGCTGGGGGGTGGCCTGGACAACGCCATCGTGATGGACGACGTGAAGGTGCTCAACGCCGACGGTCTGCGCTACGCCGACGAATTCGCCAAACACAAGATTCTGGATGCCATGGGCGACCTCTACATCGTGGGTCGGCCCATGCTGGCCGCTTACAGCGCTTACCGCAGCGGCCACGCGATGAACAACCAGTTGCTGCGTGCCCTGCTGGCGCAGCCCACTGCATACGACATCGTCACTTTCGAGCAGGACAGCCGCGCACCCCAAGGCTTTGCCCAACTGGCGCTGGGCTGGTGAGTAAGGAGTAAGGCCACACCATGCTGCTGCTGCGCTTTGTGCTGTTTCTTCTGCTCGGTGGGGCGGCGCTCTGCTTTATGCTTTACATGGCGACTGGCAAGCCGCATTTTCGTCGCTGGGGCGTGCTCATCCTCAAATGGACGCTGATTGCCATTTTCGTTTTTTTCGGCGTGCTGATCGTCGGCCAGATCGATTGAGGAGATGGCTCAATAGCTGCGCCCACCCTTGTAGGCGGCATGTGTGCGAGCCTGCAGGCGGCTGACCTGATTGATGGCGGCGCTGGTGCGGGCCACTTGCGCGTGGGTGATGCACAGGCCGAGGGCGTCGGCGGCGTCCTTGCCCGGCAGGCCAGGGAGTTGCAGCAAACGCATCACCATTTCCTGTACCTGGGGTTTGGCGGCTTTGCCGTAGCCGACCACGGCTTTTTTCAGTTGCAGGGCGGTGTACTCGCTCACGCTCAAGCCGTTGGCGACCAGGGCCGTCAGGCAGCAGCCACGCGCCTGGCCCAGCATCAGGGTGGCTTGCGGATTGACGTTGACAAACACGATTTCGCACACGGCCACCGTGGGTTGGTAGCGCTGGCAAACTTCGGTGATGCCCTCGAAAATCACTTTCAGCCGATCCGGCAGCAAGGCCCCTGCGCCGGGCTGGGTGCGGATGGTGCCGCTGGCCACGTAGCTCAACTGGCTGCCTTCGACGTCCAGCACGCCAAAGCCGGTGGCCTGCAGGCCGGGGTCGATGCCGAGGATGCGCATGTTCATGGCGGCGATCACCTCAGGGCCACTGCACTTGCCCCATGCGGGCCACGACGGTCTGCGTGCGCTGGTTCAAGAACGCCGAGTAGGGGTTGCGCTGAAACCGTTTCGGCGCCGGCAGCATCACGGCCAGACGGGCCGCCTCGTGGGCATTGAGGGTGCGCGCCGATTTGCCAAAGTAATGCCGCGCAGCAGCCTCTGCCCCGAACAGGCCTTCGCCCCATTCCACGTGGTTGAGGTAGATTTCCATGATCCGCTCCTTGCTCAGCAGCCCTTCCAGCATGAAGGTCAGCAGCAGTTCCTGGCCCTTGCGAAACAGGGTGCGTTCGCCCGAAAGCAGCAGGTTCTTGGCCAACTGCTGGGTCAGGGTCGAGCCGCCGCTAGGCCGCGCAGAGCGTCCACGCGCTTCGGCACGGGCTTGCCGCTGGGCATTCCTGGCCCAGGCTTGCTGCAGCGCCTGCCAGTCCACCCCCGAGTGGGTGGGGAAGAGGGCGTCTTCCGAAGCAATCACGGCGCGTTGCAAATGGATGGACATGGCGTCGAGCTCGACCCACTCATGCCTCCAGCGGGCGTCGGGCTTCTGAGTGGCCAGCCGCCACGCTTCGGAGCGCTGAAAACTGGTGCTGCTCGGGTCTAACACCGCCAGCGCAGCCACCCGCCCGAGGAAAACGAGCTGCAGGGCCAGGCCGGCGATCAGCAGCCAGCACAGCCAACGCAGCACCCAACGCGCCACCCGGCGCAGTTTGCCGTCCATCATTGCACCCTCGTCTGCAGCCCGTCTTCGCGGGTGAAGCGAAAGCGCGATACCACGACAATCTGGTCGGCCAGCCGCCGCATGTCGGTGTTGAAGCGACCAAAGGTCAGGCTGGTCACGATGGCTTGGGCGCGCTGATCCAATGTTGGTTGGCCGGATGCTTGAACCACTTCGGTCGCCAGCACGCGGCCGTCGTGATTCACTGTGATCACCATGGTCAGTTCACCGAAGAGGCGCCGCCCCCCAACTTCCGGGAAATTGGCGGTGCCGTGCGCTTCGATGGCGCGGCGGAGCTCATCGTAGTACATGGCATAGACCGCTTCACGGGTGGCTGGGCTGATGAAGCGTTTGCGCGGGCGGGCGTTTTCCTCGTTGATGCGCCGTTCGATTTCGGCCAGCGTACGCACCAAGGCCAAACGCCGCTGTTCACGTTCTTCCCGTTCGGATTGGGGCACTTCACGCGGGTCGGGCAGGGTCATGGAGGCGATCTGATCGCGCAGTTGAGCCAGCATCCGGTTTTGCTGCTCTTGCATGGCCTCGATGCGGCGCTCTTGCTCTTGCACCAGCACGTCGCCAAGCCGGGCGATGGGCGACGGGGGCAGCGGCGAAGTGGCGCGGCCCTCATCTTGGTTGCCGCCACCGGCCAGATTGGCCTGGGCAATGGCCTGAGCCTGATCCGGTTGCTCGTCGCTGCGGGCATTCACCAGTATCACTTCCAGGGCCTCATCCTGGAACAGCCGCTCCATGCGCTGCGGGTCAACGAAGCGGATGGTCAGCAAGACAGCGTGCGCCAGCACCGACACCATCAGTGCGATTTGCAGGGTGCTGAGCTGGCGCAAACGGTTCACGGCAGACGACGATCCTCTGGCTCGTTCAGGGTGACGGGTTCGGCGCGGGGGCGCTGGATGCTGCGCCGGCTTCGTGCTCCAGATCGACCGCAATCACCAGAGACGTGGTCAATTCGATATCGTCCTCGTCCTCGCCATCGACTTCGCCATCGACGACGCCATCGATCGCGACACCGGCCGCATCGGTCGGGCCATCCAGCCGTTCCAGCACCGTGCCGTGGACTTCCAAGGCAATGTCGTCGATGCGCCCCAGCCGCACACGCACCTGGGCGCCGCGTTGCAGGCCTTCGGTGCCCAGCACGTTGAACACCAGCGGCAGCGTGTCGGCACGCACCAAGTTGTCCTTGATCAGGGTGGCCGTGAGTTCGGTGATGCCGTGCTGTTGCAGGTAATGCAGCGTCCAGTAACGCTCCATGCCGTTCTGGAACTGGTTGTAGGCGGTGTAGGCGGCGTCGAACGCACTGATCACGGCAAACAGCGCGGTGTCCTTGGGTTTGAACGGGGCCGCCAGCGCTGCGGTGGTGCCGTGGCGCACACAGGCAATGATCTGCCACTGGTTGACGAGGTCGGTGTAGCGCCGCAGCGGCGAGGTGCTCCAGGCGTAGCACTTGACGCCTATGCCCGCATGTGGCAGCGCTCTGGCTCCCATGCGCACCTTGATGCCCGGTGCCAGGCTGGCTTGGCTGCGGTAAATCCCGGGCACGCCGCTGTCGGCCAGCAACTGGCCCCAGGTGCTGTTGGCCAGGATCATGGCCTCGGCGACCATCAAGTCCAGCGGTGCGCCGCGTGAACGGGTGCCTATCAGCACGGTTTCGTTGCCGTGCGGCGCGTCGCCCTGCACGCCTTCGAGCTTGAAGGTGTAGTCCGGGCGGGTGAAGGTTTCGGGCTTGCCGCGCACCAGCTCGCGCCGGGCCTTGCACGCCAGCGCCAGCCGATACAGGAAAGCGAGTTCGGGCCGCAACGCCACGACGGCGTCGGCCAACGGTGCGCCGGGCACGGCGGCCGGGTTTTGCAACCAGTCGGCGCTGATGGCCAAGTCGAGCTGGTCGTGGCGCAGGTTGTGGGCAATCGGCACCTGTTCGAGGCGGGTGGTGTGGCGCAGCAGGGTCAGATCGGCCTCGCTGAAGGTGAGGTAGAGCGACAGCGCCGGGCGTGGGCCACCGGCTTGCAGGGTGTAGCTCTGCACCAGGGCATCGGGCAGCATGGTCACTTTGTGGCCGGGCATGTAAACGGTGGACAGGCGCTGGCGTGCCACGTGGTCGATCGGGCTGCCCGGCAGGATGGCCAGCGCCGGGGCCGCAATGTGGATGCCCAAGGTCACTTCACCCGTGCCCAAGCCCTGTACGCTGAGCGCATCGTCGATCTCGGTGGTGCTGGAATCGTCCACGGAAAACGCCTGCACGGCAGCCATGGGCAAGGGGTCGGCCACGGGCGGGGCCTGCAGGGCAGCAAAACCCGTGCCCTTGGGGAAATGCTCGAACAGGAAGCGCTGCCAGTGGAACTGGTAGGCGTTGCTGATGGCCCCGGCTTGCTGCAGCAAAGCCAGTGGGGCGAGGTGGGTTGCCTTGGCTGCATGCACCACGGCTTTGTATTCCGGTGCGTTTTTGTCCGGCTTGAACAGGATTTTGTACAACTGCTCTCGAACCGGTGCCGGGCAGCGTCCGGCCCCCAGCTCCGCAGCCCAGGTGTCGATGAGCGCCTGCACCTGCTGTTTTTTTTCGATTGCCGCCAGCGCCTGTTGCAGGATGTCAGCCGGGGCTTTTTTGTAGCGACCCTTGCCCGCACGGCGGAAGTAGTGCGGTGCTTCGCTCAGCCGCAGCAAGGCCGCCACTTGCTGCTCCAGCGTGGGGGGGTCCTGAAAGTAATCGGCGGCCAAGTCGGCAAAGCCGAATTCGTCTTCCGGGGCGAATGTCCAGGCCAGGTCGAGCTCGATCTGGCCCGCCAGCCCTTGCGCACTTGGCAAGAGCACGCTCGGGGCCGGTTTGTCGAACTGGAGCAGGAGGTTGGCCGACTTGACCTTGACGCGCTTGCCCGACTCCAGCTCCACTTGCAGGGAGTTGTCGGCTTCGGATAACACGCGGCCGGTCAGGAACTTGCCGGCTTCATCGAACAGTGCAAACAAAACGGGGCTTTCTGGGCATGAGTGCAAATCGGGCGACACCTGCGAGCAAGGCACCCACCACAGCGCAAGTGTAGCGGCCCCCTGTCGGTGCTCATGGGATGCCCAGCAGTTTGTGGGTCTGCAGTGAAAGACGCCATTGCGGGTGGGCCAGACAATAGGCCACAGCGGCCTGTGTGTGCGCTTCCTGCAGCGGGCCGTCCATGGGTTGCAGGAAAAAATGGCGAAAGGCCAGCGTCTCGAAGCGCTCGGGCATGGCGTCGGGTTGGGGGAACACCAGCTTGAGTTCATCGCCCGTGCTGGCCATCTGTTGGCTGCCCGCCTTGGGGCTGACGCAGACCCAGTCCAGTCCGTGGGGAATGGGCAGGGTTCCGTTGGTTTCCACGGCAATCTCGAAGCCCTGTGCGTGGAGGGCATGGATCAACGGTTCATCGAGTTGCAGCAAGGGCTCGCCGCCGGTGCACACCACCAGCGGGGTGCCCCCCGGTGTCGGGGTATTGGGTGTCGGCCAAAGCGCTCGCACGGCCTGTGCCAGAGCGTCGGCCGTGGCAAACTTGCCCCCCCCGATGCCGTCGGTGCCGACAAAGTCGGTGTCGCAAAAGCGGCAAACCGCCTGCGCACGGTCGGGCTCGCGACCGCTCCAGAGGTTGCAGCCTGCGAATCGACAAAACACAGCCGCACGCCCCGCCTGTGCGCCTTCGCCTTGCAGGGTGTAAAAGATTTCCTTGACCGCGTAGCGCATGGCCGGCACCGATGTTCAGATTGGCACAGCCGCTGCGCTGTCGTCGAGCAAGGCCACCGCCCCACAGCCGGGCGTCTGGTGCAGATCGACACGATCCAGCGACGGCAAGGCCTGGCGCGCCTGTTCGAGCACCCAGCCCGCCAGGCTGGAGCAGTCGCAATCGGGCAGTCCAGCGAGCTCGTGTAGCGGCTGGTGGTCCAGCCGCTTGAAAATGGGATCGAACAGCCGCTTGACGTCGCCAAAATCCACCGTCCAGCCCAGCACCTCGTCCAGCGGTGCGCACAGGTGCAGGCGCAGGGCGAAGGTGTGCCCGTGCAGCCGCCGCAGCGGGCTGTGTGCGGGAGCGTGCCGCAGTTGCACGGCGCTGTCGAGCGACATTTCTTTCCAGATGCGATAGCGCTGGCCGTCATGGCTGGCACCGCAGGAGGCGGTTTCGAATACCGTCACCGAAGTGAGTTCGGGCAGCACCGGCTTGAGCTGGCCCCAGAGCCAGCCCGACAGCACCTCGCTGGTCGGGTTGTGCAGGCCAGCCATGTCGTTCAGGCAGGCGTGATCGAGTTGCCGGTGCAGGGGGGCCCAGCAGGCGTCCAGGCGGTCGCCATCCACGGCTTGGAGGCCGTCTTGGCGGGCATGCAGCAACACCTCAAACCCGTGCCCGTGCATGCGCCCGCACTTGTGCCCAGCAGGCACGTTGGGCAACTGGTGAGCCGCATGCAGCACGTAGCGCCGCCACACATGGGCCTGCCCATGAGCGTCGATCTCCACGCCGCTGTGGCGCGTACTCTGGATGCCGACCTGCTCCAATTGCAGGCGGTCTGCTTGCAGTTGCTGGCGCAGCCATTGAGCCACATGCGTGTCGGTCGGGTTGTCCAGATGATGATTCAGGCAGGCATGATCCAGGGCCTGCACCCGATCCGTCAGGTGCTGGCGCAGTTGCTCCACTTCGCCGCCCGGGAAGGCAGACCAGCCGGGCGCGATGCGCCCACGCAGGCGGGCCACG
Organism: Tepidimonas sp. UBA997; assembly: GCA_002291945.1. GTDB lineage: Bacteria > Pseudomonadota > Gammaproteobacteria > Burkholderiales > Burkholderiaceae_C > UBA997. Next base: position 29,466 of record DBAZ01000055.1, on the reverse strand, counting down.
AAGCTGTGCCCGTGCAAGCGCTGCTTGGGGTGGCCCAGGGGCAGCGTTTCGATGTGGCGTGCCGCTTCGAAGCCTGCCTGCGCCGTGTACAAGACATTCATGATCGGGTGCCCTGCTCAAGTCAGACCGAAGCGCACCCGCAGCGGGTCCACGAGGCCGGCTTGTGCAAATCCTTTGGCGCGCAGCAAGCACGAATCGCAGCCGCCGCAGGGTTTGCCATCCGGTGCTGGGTCATAGCAACTGCTGGTGAGCGCGTAGTCCACGCCCAGCGCCAGGCCAGCCTGAATGATTTGTGACTTGTCCAGAGCCAACAGCGGGCTGTGGATTTTGAGGCGCTGGGTGCCTTCCACGCCAGCCTTGGTGGCCAGGTTGGCCATGGCTTCAAAGGCGGCGATGTAGGCGGGGCGGCAGTCTGGGTAGCCGGAATAATCCAGCGCGTTGACGCCGATGAAGATATCCGAAGCGCCCAGCGTTTCTGCCCAAGCCAGTGCAAAGCTCAAAAAAACGGTATTGCGAGCCGGCACATAAGTCACGGGAATGCCATGCGCCATGTCGTTCAAGGAGCGGCCTTTGGGCACGTCGATGTCGGCGGTCAGAGCCGACCCACCAAATGGACGAAGGTCAATCTGGGCGATCACATGTTGCGCCGCGCCCAGTGCGTGCGCCACGGCTTGGGCAGCCAGCAACTCATGGGCATGGCGCTGGCCATACCGAAAGCTCAGCGCATAGGGTGTGTAGCCCTGGGCCTTGGCCATGGCCAGCACGGTGCTGGAGTCCAGCCCGCCACTGAGCAGAACCACGGCGGGTAATGGAGGCTTATGCATGCGGCCCTCCACCTGAGGGTTGGCCAGCGGCCCGTGTAGTGTCCAGTGTAGCGGCCCGTGTATGTGATGGCTGCACCGGCAATGGCAGCCGGTGCTTGCGGGCCATCCGAAGGCCCAAGTGGGGGCGAGTGTGGGGGCTGCTGTGGGAGCCTCGGTGCAGGCTGATGCCTAAGACCGCGCGGGCCGATGAGGCGCAACGGGCGCACCACAGAGGCACACCATGCAGGGCAATCATGGAGGAGTCCTTTTTTTTTGAGACGTGATGGGGGTGAGGGAACCCATCGATGGAGTCGTCTGCGTCAAGCCGCAAACCGCCAATTCTATCAGGCTAAGCTGTCTGCCACCTGTGTGTGGATCCATCCGCAACGGGAGGTCTCTTCCGTCAGCGACACGGTCGCCAGCGCCTGCTCGCGTGGCCTGTGAGCACGCAAAGGCCATGGTGAGTCTGCCGAGTGGTCCACCGGCACGCAACAGCCATCAGCGGCTGGGACGCCGAAGCCGTTGTCCCGACGTGACCACAATCCCCATCACGATCAGCACAAACGCCACGGCGTGGAATAGTTGGGGTGGTTCACCCAGGAAGGCGAGCGAGAGCAGCGCGGCGAACAGCGGGGTGAGGTTGCTGAAAAAGCTGGCCACCGTGGGGTCGGCGCGTTGCACGCCGGTGTTCCAGCAGCCATAGGCCAGCAGGGAAGGGCCGATGGCCACAAACACCAGTACGGCCAGCAAGGCCCCACTCCATTCGATGGAACCCAGCCCTTGCGCGGTGAGCCAGACCCACTCGCCACTGGTGAACGCGGCGGCGCTGATGAGCCCCATGAAGGTCTGCGCCAGCAGGAAGGCCGCCCAGTCATTGCGGATGGCCGGTGATTCCTTGCGTTCGGTCAGCAGCCAACTGTAGCTGGCCCAGATGAAGGCGGCCAGCAGCATCCAGGCGTCGCCGGGCACGAGTTGGAGATGGATCAGCCGGGCCGGGTCACCCTGGGTAAGCACGACCAGCACCCCACCCAGGGACAACGCAGACCCCACCAGGGCCGAACGGCGCATGGGGGCGTTAAAAAACAGGCGGCCCACCAGCAGCATCCACACCGGCATGCTGGCTGCCACCAGAGTGACGTTGAGTGGGGTGGAAGTGTGCAGGGCCAGATATTGCAGCATGTTGTAGCCTGCGACCGAAAGCAGCCCCAACAGGGCGAAGCGCTTCCAGTCGCTCCAGAGCGGACTGTTGCGCCGGAGCACCCAACCCGCCAGCGGCAGCAGCATGATCAGCACTAGCACCCAGCGCAGAAAGTTGAAGGTGGTGGGTGGGATCCATTCCGCCGCGATGCGGCCCACCACGGCATTGCCCGCCCACATGAGCGGGGGCACCAGCAACATGCCGATGGTGGTGAGCGACAAAGAGGCGGCGGGCGGCATCGACATTTGCGTCACTGTACCCGTTTTGGCGCGCGCAACCGGGCCGGTGCACGGCAAAGGCCGCACTTTCGTGGCACCATGCAGGTCGTGAACTGACAGGAGCACCGATTCATGAACCCAACCACGATACGCGCCGTCCGCATCGAGCAAGTCGGCGGCCCCGAGGTGATGCAACTGGTTTGCGCCCAAGTGGGCGAGCCCGGCCCGGGCCAGGTGCGCATCCGCCACCATGCCATCGGGCTGAACTTTATCGACGTGTACCAGCGCTGCGGCCTATACCCCCTGCCGCTGCCGCTGCATCTGGGCATGGAAGGCGCGGGTGTGGTGGAGGCGGTGGGCGCGGGCGTGACGCACCTGAAGGCGGGCGACCGGGCGGCCTATGCCAGCCAGCCCCCGGGCAGCTACTGCGACGTGCGCGTGCTGCCGGCCATGAACGTGTGCCGTCTGCCCGACACCATTTCCTTTGCAGAAGGCGCAGCCATGATGCTCAAGGGCCTGACGGCGCAATACCTGCTCAAGCACTGCCACCCGGTGGAGGGGCTGCAGCCGGGCGATTTCGTGCTTTTCCATGCGGCGGCGGGGGGCGTGGGCCTGATTGCCTGCCAGTGGGCCAAGGCGCTTGGCCTGCAGTTGATCGGCAGCGCCGGTTCAGACGCCAAGTGTGCGCTGGCGCTGGCCCATGGGGCGACCCACATGATCAACTACAACACCGAAGACTTCGCCGCCCGGGTGCAGGACATCACCGCGGGCAAGCGCGTGAAGGTGGTGTATGACTCGGTGGGCAAAGACACCTGGGAGCAGTCGCTGGACTGCCTCAGCCCCTTTGGCCTGATGGTGAGCTTTGGCAACGCTTCCGGCCCGGTGCCGCCGTTTGCACCCGCCGTGCTGGCGGCCAAGGGTTCGATCTACCTGACGCGCCAGACGCTGTTTAGCCACATCAGCAGCCGCGAGCGCACGCAGGCGATGGCCGACGATCTGTTCGGCGTCGTCACATCCGGGCAGGTGAAGATACATGTGGCGCAGCGCTACCCGCTAGAGCAGGTGCAGCAGGCGCACCGCGACCTGGAGGCTCGCAACACCACCGGCTCGACCGTGCTGATTCCCTGACACGGGGTGGGAGTGTGAGAGCGGGCGGGTAGCTCCCGCCCTTGCGCGATTGCGTGCAGGCGAGTGGCGTCCGATCAGCCTGGTCAGGGATCAGGCCCACCTTGGTCGGGTTGGGTCAGCGCGAGCGCCTGGCGCGCCGGATTTCGTCCAATACTAAACCGATGGCCCCCGCAGTGATGGCCATGTCGGCCACATTGAAGGTGGGAAAGTGGCCGCCCCAAAATATCGGTTCCAGCCAGCGGAAGTGAAAATCGAGCATATCGATCACGTAGCCGTGCATCAGGCGGTCGATCACGTTGCCCACCGCGCCGCCCATGATGCAGGCGAGCGAAAAGGAAAACAGCTTTTGCGTGTGGTGTGAACGCAACAGCCAGAGGATGAACAGCGTCGCCCCAAGGCCTATGACGGTAAAAAACCAGCGCTGCCAGCCGCCCGCGTCGGCCAGCAGCGAAAAGGCGGCCCCCGGGTTGTGTGCCCGCACGATGTTGAAAAACGAGCTGATGGTGGCCGAATCACCAAGCTGGAAATGGCTGACGATCCACCACTTGCTGGCTTGGTCGAGCAGCACAATGGCGATCGCCAGCCCCAGCCAGATCCGCATGCCCTGCAAAGGTGTTGGTCTCATGGTGCGCGGCTGGCTCAGGCCACGGCACGGGTTTCACCCGCGCCGTAGAGGTTGCTGGTGCAGCGGCCACAGAGTTCGGGGTGGGCCGGGTCGTGCCCCACGTCATCGCGCCAGTGCCAGCAGCGCCCACACTTGGTGGCGTTGGAGGGGTTGACGGCCACCGCCAGCTCCGCCCCGGCTTGCAGCTCCACAGCAGAGACGATGAGGACGAACTTCAGGTCATCGCCCAGGCTGCGCAGCAGGGCCATGTCTTCTGCGCCGACGCTCAGCACCACGTTGGCCTGCAGCGAGGAGCCGACCTGCCCGGCCACGCGCACGTCTTCGATCGCTTTGTTCACCGCCGCACGCAACTGCAGCACGCGGCCCCACTTGGCCAGCAGCGCTTCGTTGGGGGTGCCCAGGTTGAGGTAGGTTTCGGTGAAGATGCTGGGTGAGCCGTTGACCGGGGTGCCCACCAGCGCCCAGGCTTCTTCGGCGGTGAAGCTCAGGAACGGGGCCATCCAGCGCAGCATGGCGTGGGTGATCTGGTGCAGCACGGTTTGCGCCGAACGGCGGGCGAGCGACTTGGGGGCTGTGGTGTAGAGACGGTCCTTGAGCACGTCGAGGTAGAAGGCCCCCAGATCCTCCGAGCAATACACCTGCAGCTTGGACACCACGGGGTGGAACTCGTATTGCTGGTAGTGGGCCAGTATCTCAGCTTGGAAATGCGCCGCCCGGCTCAGGGCGTAGCGGTCGATTTCCAGCATCTGTTCGAGGGGTACGGCGTCGCAGGTGGCGTCAAAGTCGCTGATGTTGGCAAGCAGAAAACGCAGCGTGTTGCGGATGCGGCGGTAGGCGTCCACCACGCGGGCCAGGATTTTGCCGTCGATGCCGAGGTCGCCGGAATAGTCGGTGGCGGCCACCCACAGGCGGATGATTTCCGAACCCATCTGGGAGCTGATCTGCTGCGGCACGATCACGTTGCCCAGGCTTTTGCTCATCTTGCGGCCCTGGCCATCGACCGTGAAGCCGTGCGTCAGCAGGCCCAGGTAGGGGGCGCGGTCGTGCATGGCGCAGGCGGTGAGCAGCGAACTGTGGAACCAGCCGCGGTGCTGGTCGTGGCCTTCGAGGTAGAGGTCGGCCTCGGGGCCGTGGTCGTGGCCGTTGCCCGCGTGGCTGCCCTTGAGCACGGTGGTGTGCGTGGTGCCAGAGTCGAACCAGACTTCCAGAATGTCGCTGCTCTTGGTGTAGTGGGCTGCGTCGGCGCTGTCGCCGATGCGCGCCAGAATCTCGGCGGCGCTCAGCAGGCTCCAAGCCTCGATGCCACCGGCATGCACCACCTCGGCGGCGAGGTCGATGATCTCGGGGGTGCGCGGGTGCGGCTCGCCGCTGTCCACGTGCAGCAAGAAGGGCAGCGGCACACCCCAACTGCGCTGGCGGCTGATGCACCAGTCGGGCCGGTTGGCGATCATGTCGCGCAACCGGGTGCGGCCGTTTTCGGGGTAAAAGTGGGTGTGTTCGATGGCTTCCAGCGCCAGTTGACGCAGCGTTTTGGCGGCTTTGTCGGTGGTGAAAATGCCCTCGCCTTGGTCCATGCGCACAAACCATTGCGCCGCCGCCCGGTAGATGACCGGCGTTTTGTGGCGCCAGCAGTGCGGGTAGCTGTGGGTGATGGTTGCCGACGCGAACAGGCGGCCGTGCTCGCGCAGCGTGTCGATGATGGCCGGGCAGGCCTTCCAGATGTTCTGGCCACCGAACAGGGGCAGGGCGTCTTCGTACTGGCCGTTGCCCTGCACCGGGTTGAGGATGTCGTCGTACGCCATGCCGTGCGCGACGCAGGAGTTGAAGTCTTCCACGCCATAGGCCGGCGCCGAATGCACGATGCCAGTGCCGTCGAGGGCGGTGGCGTAGTCGGCCAGATAGATCGGGCTGCGGCGGTCATAGCCGGGGTGTACGTGCGCCAGCGGGTGGTGGAACTGCAGGCCCGCCAAGGTGCTGCCGCTGGTGGTGGCCAGCACGCAGCCGTCCAACTGGTAGCGTGCCAGGCACTGCTCGACCAGCGATTCGGCCAGCACCAGCAGGCCGCGCGGCGTCTGCACCAAGGCGTAGCTCAGCTCGGGGTTGAGGTTGAGCGCCTGGTTGGCGGGAATGGTCCACGCGGTGGTGGTCCAGATCACGGCCAGCATGGGCTGGCTTAGCAGCCCGGTGGTATCGGCGTGCGGCAGGCCGCTCTGGCCGAAAAAGGCGTGTAGCAGCTTGGCCGGTTCGGCACACAGGAAGCCGACATCCAGCGTCTGGCTTTTCTTGTCGGCGTATTCGATCTCGAACTCGGCCAGCGACGAGCCGCAGTCGAAACACCAGTACACCGGCTTGAGGCCACGATAGACGAAGCCGCGCTCCATCACGCGCTTGAAGGCGCGGATTTCGTTGGCTTCGGTGGCGAAGTCCATGGTTTGATAGGGGTTGTCCCATTGGCCCAGCACACCCAGACGCTTGAAGTCGGCCATTTGCTGGCCGATCTGCTCGGCGGCAAAGGCGCGGCACATGGCTTGCACCGAAGCACGGGCTTCGAGGGGCGACGGGCCGCTGCCCAACTCCTGGGCGGCCTCCTTGGCGGCTCCTTCGGCCGACCGCTGGCCGCTTGCGGCAGGGGCTGGGGCGTTGAGTTTTCGGCCATGCAGTTTTTCGATCGCGTTTTCGATCGGCAGGCCGTGGCAG
>DBAZ01000055.1:10791-22462 GCA_002291945.1 Tepidimonas sp. UBA997 | reverse complement strand
GCAGGCCGTGGCAGTCCCAGCCGGGGATGTATTGCGCATCAAACCCCGCCAGTTGGCGTGCCTTGACGATCATGTCCTTGAGCACCTTGTTGACCGCGTGGCCGATGTGGATCTGGCCGTTGGCGTAGGGCGGGCCGTCGTGCAGGATGAACTTGGGTGCGCCGATGCGGGCTGCGCGCAGGCGCTGGTACAGGCCTTGCTCTTGCCATTGCTGCACCCAGCCGGGCTCGCGCTGGGGCAGGTTGCCGCGCATCGGGAAGGGGGTGTCGGGCAGGTTCAGGGTGGCGCTGAAATCGGTCCCGGTGGGGGCCGTCGAGGCGGCGTTGGCGTTGGCGTCGGACATAGGGCTAGGGTGTTTTTCGACCGGCCTTGCGCCCGGGCGCAACGGCAAGATGAGTCAGCGGTGTGCGGCGAACCAGGCACGGGCGTCGGCGCAGTCTTGGTCGATGCCGCGGGTGAGGGCGTCGAGGCTGTGGTAACGAAGCTCGTCGTGCAGTTTGTGCAGCAACTCCACCCGCACGATTTTACCGTAGGCCTCGCCCGGCGTCGGGGCGGTCTGCAGCGCCTGCCGGATGCGTTCGGGCCATTGCAGGCAGTGGGTTTCGAGTAGCACGCGGCCGCCGTTGGCGTCGTTCGGGTCCAGCGAGGGGCGCACGCCCAAGTTCGCCACCCCCGGCAGCGGGGCGGCGTTCGGGTCGGGGTCCAGCCCATGCACCTGCACCACGAAAATGCCGCTGGCGGCGGGTTTCCAGTGGCTGAAACGCAGGTTGAGCGTGCGAAAGCCGTCTCCCGCTCCGGGCGCACTCGCGCCGAGCTCGCGCCCCAGCTTGCGCCCGTGCACCACATGGCCGCTGATGCCGTAGGGCCGACCGAGCAGGGCGGCGGCATCCTGCATGCGCCCAGCCGCCAGTGCGTCGCGCACCGCCGAACTCGACACCCGCAGCCGATGCACCTCGTAGCTCAGCATGCGTGCCACGTCGAAACCGAGTTGCGCACCGGCGGCGTCCAGCAAGGCGTAGTCGCCCTGGCGCTGGGCACCAAAGCGGAAGTCATCGCCCACCAGCACGTACTTGGCACCTAGGGCGCGCACCAGCACGTCTTGCACGAAGGCCTGGGCCGACAGGCTGGCCAAGGCGTGGTCGAACGGCAGGATGACGCATCGATCCACCCCGCAAGCGCGCAACTCGTGCAGTTTGTCGCGCAGGGTGGCAATGCGTGCCGGGGCCAACTCGGGCTTGTGGAAGCGGGCCGCAAAGTAGTCGCGGGGGTGGGGCTCGAACGTGAGTGCGCAACTCGGCAGACCCCGATGGCGGGCTTCGTTGTTCAGCAAGGCCAGCATGGCCTGGTGCCCCCGATGCACCCCGTCGAAGTTGCCTATGGTGAGCGCACAGCCCTTGGCGTCGGTCTGCGCGTGCTGCCACAACTTGTTGAGGCCCTGGATGATTCTCATGCGGTGGTGTTTCGTAACCAAAGCGCGTTATATTGACACAAGTTCAACCGAGATGGTCCATTAGGGCTTGAGATGGCAGCGAGGGCATTTGCGAGCCAGTTTGGTCCCGACTGAGGAGCCAATGGCCTGTGCAATTGGCGACGAAGAGGGGCCGAAATGGCCGCAAATGCCCCGCTGACGTTCAAGCAGTACCGATGGTGCGCCTAATGGACCATCTCGGTTCAACGCACGGAGGTCGATCTTGAAGGTGTTGAAGTTGTCAGCCCAGGGTTTGCCCCAGTCCTGGATCAGTCTGGAAGAGGCGGTGTTGCACTACGCCGCCGCAGAAGTGCGCTGGGAAATGGGGCAGCAGGTGGCCGTGTTCCGAGGCGGGCACAATGCCGTCACGGGCATGCAGTCGGTGATCGAGGTCAACTCCATCATCGGCACCAAGGGCGTGCCCAGCATCAACCCCTTCGATCTCAAACCAACGCTGAGCAACACCAAATTGTTCGCCCGCGACCGCAACGTCTGCGCCTATTGCGGCGGCGATTTTCACGAAGACGAGCTGACCCGCGAACACATTCTGCCGCTGGCGCAAAAGGGGCGCGACCACTGGATGAACGTGGTCACGGCTTGCCGCTCGTGCAACCACCGCAAGGGCAACCGCACCCCGGAACAGGCGCACATGCCGCTGCTGTACGCGCCCTACGTGCCCAGCCTGTGGGAAGACTTCATCTTGCGCAACCGCCGCATCCTTGCCGACCAGATGGAATTCCTGATGGCGCACCTGCCCAAAACGTCGCGCCTGCACGGCTGAGCTCTGCTTCGCAGTGACATTTGGGGTGTGCAAAATGCTACATTCCGACGCTAAAGAGTCATAGGAGTCATCATGGGTGCTTCGTCTGCTGCCTCGCACCGCTGGCGTTTTTTTCGTTCGGGCGGGTTTGATCAGGTTCAAATCGAAACCGCCGACGATCTGCGCCACCTAGCCGAGCTCGACCAGAAACTGTGGGCGGTGCTGGCCTGCCCGACCGCTGGCCTGGAGTTTGACGAGAAAACCCTCCAGCTACTCGACGGCGATGACGACGGCCAGATCCGCGTCCATGAGTTGCTCGCGGCGGTGCAATGGGTCTGTGGCGTCCTGCGTGACCCGAATCTGCTGTTCGAACCGGGGGATGCCCTGCCCCTGGCCGCGCTCGATGCAGCGACCCCTGAGGGGCAGGATCTGGTGACTGCGGCGCACGATGTACTGGCCCGAGTCGGCCGCCCTGGTGACACAAAGCTGGTGCTGGCGGATCTGGCCGACCCCGCCCGCCTGTTCCCGCCCGATCAACTCAATGGCGACGGCATCGTGCCCGCTGCCTTGAGCCCCGACCCCGCTGTGCAGGCCCTGATGGCGTACGTGCTGGCCACGGTCGGCACCCAGACCGATCGCAGTGGGCAAGCGGGTGTGTCGGCCGAGACGCTGGCGGCGTTTCTGGCTGTGGCCGACGAGGTGCGCCAGTGGCAGGCCCGAGCCTGCGATGAAACGGCCCAGATCATGGCCTTTGGTGATGGCACGGCGGCTGCGTTGTCCGCCTTTGATGCCGTGCAGCCCAAGGTGGACGACTACTTCACCCGCTGCCGACTGGCGGCGTTTGACGACCGTGCCACGGCGGCCCTGAACCCGTCTGACAGCCACTACACCGAGATTGCCGGCCTGCCCTTGAGTGACACCCGCCAGGAGGTGGCGGCCTTGCCCCTGGCCAAGGTGGTGCCCGGTGGGTCACTGCCGCTGGTGGACGGCATCAACCCTGCGTGGCAGACCGCCATGGCCGCCTTGCGTGCTGCCGTGGTGCTGCCGGTGCTGGGCGATCAAAGCCAGCTCACGCTCGAGCAGTGGCAGGGTCTGAGCCAGAAACTGACGGCCTACCGGGGATGGTTGGCCGCCAAACCCGCCACCCCAGCCGCTGATATACCAGCCGAACAGTGGGACACGCTGCTGGCACCCGACACCGTGGCGGCCTTGCAGCGTCTGATCGAGCAGGATGCCCAGTCCGACACCGATGCGACCCTGGTCGATGCCCTGGAGAAGTTACTGCATCTGCGCCGCGATCTGGTGACCCTGCTGCGCAACTTTGTCAGCCTGAGCGATTTCTACAGCGGCAACGCCCGGGCGGTGTTCCAGGCCGGGACGCTGTACATCGACCAGCGCAGTTGCGACCTGTGCTTGCGCGTGACTGACATGGAGCGGCATGCCGAACTGGCGCCGCTTTCCGGGGCTTATCTGGTGTACTGCCAGGGCGTGCGCCAGGGCGAGGCACCCATCACCCTCGTGGCAGCCATGACGGGCGGCGACGCCGACGAGATGATGGTGCCAGGGCGCAACGGGGTGTTTTATGACCGGCTCGGGCGTGACTGGAACGCCAGCGTGATCAAGGTGGTGGAAGCCCCGATCAGCGTGCGCCAGGCGTTCTGGTCGCCGTACAAGCGCGTCGCCCGCATGATCGGGGAGCAGGTCCAACGATTCGGTGCCGCCCGCGACAAGGACATCGAGGCCAAGTCGGCCGCACGCGTGGCCGATCCGGGTGCCACGACGGCGACTTCTGCCGGGGCCCAGCAGCAGGCGTTCGACATTGCCAAATTTGCCGGTATTTTTGCCGCGATCGGTTTGGCCCTGGGTGCTCTGGGCACCGCCCTGGCGGCGGTGATCACCGGTTTTCTGGGCTTGCCCGCCTGGCAGATGCCCCTGGTGCTGCTGGGCATCCTACTGCTGATTTCTGGCCCCTCGATGTTACTGGCCTGGCTCAAGCTGCGGCAGCGCAACCTGGGCCCGCTGCTGGACGCCAATGGCTGGGCCGTCAACATCCGGGCGCGCATCAACATTCCGTTTGGCGCATCCCTGACGGGTGTGGCTGCACTGCCCGCTGGGTCGAAGCGCTCGATTCAAGACCCCTATGCCGAAAAATCCAGCCCGTGGCCCTGGCTGATCCTGCTGGTTTTGCTGCTGGCAGGCGTGTTCTGGATCTGGCGTCAGGGCTGGCTGGGTTGAACCGCTGCAGGATTCAGGCAAAGACGCCCGCCGACTCCTGCATGCGTGCGCTCACTTCGCCCAGATGATGCAGTGTGTCACCCCAGGTCATTTCGAGCTGGGTCAGGGTCTTGAAGTAGTGGCTGACGATGTATTCGTCGGTCACGCCAATGCCGCCATGTAGCTGCACCGCCTGCTGACCCACGAAGCGCAGGCTCTGCCCCAACTGCACCTTGGCTCGGGCCAGGGCCTGGCGGCGTTCGCCGGTGGGCGCATTCAGCTTGAGGCTGGCGTAGTAGCTCATGCTGCGGGCGAGTTCCAGTTGCATCTTCATGTCGGCCATGCGGTGGCGCAGAGCCTGGAAGCTGGCAATCGGCACGCCGAACTGCTTGCGCGTGTTGAGGTAGTCGGCCGTGACGGTCACGGTCTGGTCCATCACGCCGATGGCGTAGGCGCTGCTGGCGGCAATGCCGATGTCCACCGCCAGTTCCAGGGCTGTTTGGCCGTCTCGGGTCACCAGTTGAGCAGGTGTCTGGCTGAACCGGAGTTCGGCGGCGCGGCTGCCGTCTTGGGTGAGGTAGCCGTTGCGCTCCACCCCCGTCGCAGCGTGCGCCACCAGGAACAAGGCCACGCCCTGATCGGTCTGGGCCGGCACCAGCCAGCCATCGGCCACATCGCCCGCTGGCACGACGCTCTTGGTGCCGCTGACGGTCCAACCGTCCCCCTCCTGGGTGGCATGGGTCTGGGTGGCGCCCAAACGGTAACGCAGCCCGCGCTCCTGATGGGCCAGTACCACCAGGGCTTCGCCGCAGGCGAGGCGAGGCAGCCAGTCGGCTTGCAGGTGCTGGTTGGCACAAGCGCCCAACACACCAGAGCTAACCAGCGTATGCGCCAAGGGTTCGAGCACGATGCCGCGCCCGAGTTCTTCCATCGCCACCATCGCCTCGACCGGGCCCATGCCCAGACCGCCATGCTCGTCGGCCACATACAGGCCACATAGGCCCAGTTCGGCCAGTTCGGCGTAGGCGCGGCGGTCGAAGCCACCGGCCGCCACAATCCCCTTGCGGCGCTCAAAGTCATACCCCTTGTCCACCCAGCGGCGCACGGCGTCGCGCAGTTGCACCTGGTCGGCGGAAAAATCGAAATCCATGTCTGCTCCTCAACCCAGCACGGTCTGTGCCACGATGTTGCGCTGCACTTCGTTGCTGCCGCCGTAGATGGTGGTCTTGCGCATGTTGAAATAATGGGCGGCCAGCGGTGCATTGGTCGCCACGCCGCCGGGAAAGTGGCCCTGCCAGCCCGCGTCCATGGCCTCGAAGATGAAGGGCAGACTGAAGGGGCCAGCAGCCAGCATCATGAGTTCGGTGTACCGCTGCTGGATTTCGCTGCCTCGAATCTTGAGCAGACCGGCAATGTCCAGGCTCTGCTTGCCCGATTTTTCGGCGCTCAGTACGCGCAGCACCAGCATTTCCAGCGCCACGATATCGACCTCCAGCAAGGCGATCTGGTCGCGCAAGCGTAGGTCGTTATCAACGCCTTCGGTCTGGGCAATGCGCTTGAGACGTTCGAGTTCGCGTTTGGCCCGGTTCACGTCGGCGATGTTGGTGCGCTCGTGGCTCAGCAGGTGCTTGGCGTAAGTCCAGCCCTTGTTTTCTTCGCCGATCAGGTTGTCGACCGGTACCTGGACGTTGTCCAGCCAGACCTCGTTGACTTCGTGTTCGCCGTCCAACAGCCGGATCGGGCGGACGGTGACGCCGGGGCTCTTCATGTCGATCAGCAAAAAGCTGATGCCGGTCTGGGGCTTGCCTTCGGTACTGGTGCGCACCAGACAGAAAATCCAGTCGCCGTACTGGCCTAGGGTGGTCCAGGTTTTCTGGCCGTTGACGAGGTAGTGGTCACCCACGCGCTCGGCGCGGGTCTTCACGCTCGCCAGGTCGGAGCCCGAACCTGGTTCGCTGTAGCCTTGGCTCCACCAGACCTCGCCGCTGGCAATGCCGGGCAGGAAACGCTGCTGCTGCTCGGGGTTGCCAAAGGCCATGATGACCGGGGCCACCATCACCGGGCCAAAGGGGACGATGCGTGGTGCACCGGCCAGGGCGCATTCTTCCTCGAACAAGTGCTTTTGCACCGCACTCCAGCCCGGCCCGCCAAACGACTTGGGCCAGCCGTAGCCCAGCCAGCCTTTCTGGCCCAGGATTCGGGCCCAGCGTTGCATGTCGTCGCGGGTGAGTCGTTGGGCAAGGTGCACCTTCTGAGCGATGTCGTCCGGCAGATGGGTGCGCACCCAGCCGCGGATCTCGTCTCGGAAGGCCAACTCGTCTGGCGTGAAAGCCAAATCCATGAGGGTCTCCTGTGGGAAAAACGCAAACTCTTTTTGTAGCACGCCCGTTGGATGGTGACCTGTCCGGGCGGTGACACCCGCTGCATGGCCTAGCTCCCTCGTTCAGGCGCCTGCCCGCTCCAGGCGTTCGCTCAACTCCTGAACCTGGGCTTCCAGGGCGTCCATGCGGGCCATGAGCGCCTCCAGCAGCGCGGGGGAGGGAGGTTCTGCCGCAGCCTCAGGCATGGGGGCGGTGTCCACCGGCCCACCCAGCAGGTGCGCCCAGCGCGATTCCCGTGCGCCGGGCTGACGCGGCAGCCGGACCACCAGCGGGCCACCTTTTGCGGCGGGTCGGTCCTGCATTTCATCGAGAAACGCTTCCACGGAGGCGATATCGAGGAACTTGTACCAGCGTTCGGTGTTGAGGCGCAGTTCGCCCGCTGTCTGCGGCCCGCGCAGCATCAGCATACCGAGCAGCACGGCGGCCTGTTCGGGTACACCCAAGCCGCGCTGGGTGTTGTGCTCGTAGCGGGTGCTGCGCCCACCCTGGGTTTCGAAGACCAGCGTGCGCTGGCGCAGCCCGTCCAAGGCGGCGGCAATCTCGTGTTCGCTCAGATGCAGAACCGGTTCGCGAGCCGATTTCTGGTTGCAGCCGGTCTGCAGGCTGTTGAGCGTCAGCGGGTAGCTGTCGGGTACGGTGCGGGCTTTTTCCATCAGGGTACCCAGCACGCGGGTTTCAGCCGCAGTCAGTGGCGGATCGAAAGGCGAGGTAGAGGTCATTACACTTCCCAGGTTATGACAGAGACACAACAAAAACGCATTGTCGTGCTGATTTCCGGCTCGGGCTCGAACATGAAGGCCATCGTCGAGGCGGCCCGGACGCGCCGCTGGGCCGAGCGCTGGGGTGCCGCCGTGGTGGGCGTGGTGAGCAATCGGCCAGACGCGCCGGGCCTGACCTGGGCGCATGAGCAGGGGCTGCGCACGGCGGTGGTTGACCACAAAAGCTACCCGAGTCGGGCTGCCTTCGATGTGGCTTTGCAGCAGACGGTGGATGGCTTGTCGCCATCCGGCTCGCCGCACTGGGTGGTGCTGGCCGGCTTCATGCGCATCCTGACGCCGGGTTTCGTGGCGCACTACCAAGGGCGGCTGCTCAACATCCATCCGTCGCTGTTGCCAGCATTCCCGGGTCTGCATACCCACCAGCGGGCGATCGAAGCGGGGTGCCGGTTTGCCGGAGCCACGGTGCATCGGGTCACGGCCGAGCTCGATCATGGCGAATACCTGGAGCAGGCGGTGGTGCCGGTGTTGCCGGGCGACACCCCCGCAGCCCTGGCGGCGCGGGTGCTCACACAAGAGCATCTGATTTACCCACGCGCCATCGAGCGGCTGCTGGCGGCCGAGACGCGATAGGTAAGGCCGTGGGTGGGGGGTGAATCGGGCACAGTATGGGGGCGGTATGGGGGCCGTGTGGCGGCTGTGAGTGGGCTGTGAGTGGGCAGGGCGCACACCCGGCCAGCGCTCAACCCAGACAGTCTTGCACGCTGCCCTGCCAGTTCAGGCTGGCCAATTCCACCGCCGCACCCAGCCCTTGGCTGGGGTAGAGCTCCCAGCGCCGGGCGGCATTGCGGCGAAACACCTCGATGGTTTGTGTCTCGGTATCGACCAGCATGTATTCCTGCAGGCTGGGCAACTGGCGGTAGTGGCCAAACTTGGCACCGCGATCGTAGGCGGCGGTGCTGGGTGACAGCACCTCCACTATCACCCGAGGTTCGGCGATGGTCAGTGCCTTGGGGTCGGCCAGATCGCCGGGGCTGCAGGTGACCACCACATCCGGGTAAAAAAAGGCGTTGCTGACTTGCACGTCCACCTTCATGTCGGCCACGAAGACGCGGCAAGGGCTGCCCTTGAGGTGCTGGCGCAGGGTGGCAAACACGGCACCGCTGGCGCTGTTGTGCTCGATGGTGCCGCCACTCATGGCATACACCTCGCCGTGGATGTATTCGTAGCGCAACTCCTGCCCGACTTCCCAGCACAGGAAGTCTTGCGCACTGAATTTGAGCTGAGGTTGGGCCATGACCGATTATGCGGCTTAAACGGCTTTGTGGAACACCAGGCCGGCGTGTTCGCGCATGGCGTGGAAGCGGATCTTGGGCCAGTTGGCCTCCACCGCACGCAGGGTCGCGTTGTGGTCCACCAGGATGGTGGGGGCGTCCACCGCGTCCCACGCCATGCGGTGGATGTTGGCGTCGATGAAGCGCTTGAGCTCGACCTCGCCGCCGTTGTCGGGCGGGCAGGTCACCCAGCGCGCCACCTGATAGCTGCTGTGGGTGATGCGCGCCTTGACGCCGTATTCGGTTTCCAGCCGGTGCTGCACCACCTCGAACTGCAGTTGGCCCACGGCACCCAGCATCAGCACACTGCCTGCCATGGGGCGGAACACCTGAATCGCGCCTTCTTCGCCCAGTTGGGTGAGGCCGGCCTTGAGTTGCTTGCCGCGCAGCGGGTCGGCCACTTCCACGCTGCGGATGATTTCCGGCGCAAAGAAGGGCAGGCCGGTGAACTGGAGTTGTTCGCCTTCAGTCAGTGTGTCGCCCAATTGCAGCACGCCGTGGTTGGGGATGCCGATGATGTCACCGGCAAAGGCTTCGTCCAGCAGTTCGCGGCGCTGGCTCAGAAAGCTCACCACGGTGTTCGGGCGCAGTTCCTTGCCGCTGCGCACCACCTTGAGCTTCATGCCGCGTTCGAAGTGGCCGCTGGCCACACGCACGAAGGCAATGCGGTCACGGTGGGCCGGGTCCATATTGGCCTGAATCTTGAACACCACGCCGCTGAACTTGGGCTCGGTGGGTTGCACCACGCGCTGGATGGCGGGCTTGGGGCCGGGGGGCGGGGCCAGATCGACGAGGGCGTCCAGCACCTCGCGCACGCCGAAGTTGTTGATGGCCGAGCCAAACAGCATCGGCGTCTGCTTGCCTGCCAGGAAGGCGGTTTCGTCAAACGCCGGGCTGGCACCTGCCACCAGTTCCAGTTCGTCCTGGGCCTGCTGCCACTCCAGGCCGTAGCGTTTGGCACTTTCCGGGTTGTCCAGCCCGGCCAGCACTTCCTCGTTGCCGCCTGCGCGGTCGGCACCGGCGTCAAACACGCGCATCTGGTCGCTGCGGCGGTCGAAAACGCCGTGGAACAGCTTGCCCATGCCCACCGGCCAGGTGAAGGGCACCACCGTCATGCCGAGTTCGCGTTCGATCTCGTCCATCACGTCCAGCGGGGCCTGCACCTCGCGGTCCATCTTGTTGACGAAGGTGAGGATGGGTGTGTTACGCGCCCGGCACACCTGCAGCAGGCGCCGGGTCTGCGGCTCTACGCCGTTGGCGGCGTCGATCACCATCAGCGCGGCATCGACCGCCGTCAGCACGCGGTAGGTGTCCTCGGAGAAGTCCTGGTGGCCCGGGGTGTCGAGCAGGTTGATGACGCAGTTGCGGTATTCCATCTGCATCACGCTGGAAGCCACCGAGATGCCGCGCTGCTTTTCGATCTCCATCCAGTCGGAAGTGGCGTGGCGGGCGGCTTTGCGCGCCTTCACCGAGCCGGCGATGTTGATCGCGCCCGAGAACAGCAGCAGCTTTTCGGTCAGGGTGGTTTTGCCCGCGTCCGGGTGGGAGATGATGGCAAACGTGCGGCGGCGGCGCACTTCGTGAACGAGGTCAGACATGGGGCCAGATTATCCCGCACCCACCGCCGGATGCTCGACCGCCGGATGCTCGACAATCGGCCCATGCACCCCCAAGCCTTGCAAGAACACGCCGCCGCACTGCTGGCGCGTGTCCACACCTTTGAACACCCGGCCGACGCTACGGTGGCGCAGTATTTTCGTGAGCATCCGCAACTGGGCGCACGCGACCGGCATCAACTGTCGGAGCAGGTGTTCACGGCCTTGCGGGCCGCGCCCTTGCCCGACTGGCTGGCCGACGCATTGCGCACCGAGCTGGGGCAAGGCTACGATGCATTGGCCGCCGCTTTGCAGCAACCCGCGCCGCTGGATGTGCGTGTGAACGGCCTCAAGGCCAAACGCCCGGCGGTGTTACAGCAGTTGCGGCAGGCAGGCCACGATGCGGCTCCAACGCGCTACGCCCCGTGGGGCCTGCGGCTGGTGGGCAAGCCCTCGTTGCACGCCTTGCCCGCATTCCAAAACGGTTTGCTGGAGGTGCAGGACGAAGGCTCGCAACTGCTGGCGCTGCTGGTCGAGCCGCGCCGCACCGATACGGTGGTCGATTTCTGTGCCGGTGCAGGCGGCAAAACCCTGGCTCTGGGGGCGCTGATGCGCAACCAGGGTCGCCTGTATGCCTTCGATACCTCGGCGCACCGGCTCGATGCCCTCAAACCCCGGCTGCAGCGCAGTGGCCTGACGGATGTGCAGACCCTGGCATTGGCCCATGAAGGCGATGCCCGCCTGCAGCGGTTGGCGGGCAAGGTCGATCGGGTGCTGGTGGATGCCCCCTGCAGCGGACTGGGAACCCTCAGGCGCAGCCCGGATCTGAAATGGCGACTGTCTGTCAAGACCGTGGCCGCCATGGCCGCGCTCCAGCAACGCATACTGGCCCAAGCGGCCTTGCTGGTCAAGCCGGGCGGGCGTCTGGTCTATGCCACATGCAGCCTGCTGCGCGAAGAAAACGAAGCGGTGGCGCACGGGTTCGCTGCGACGCACGCTGGGTTCATGGCGCTGGATGCGGCCACGGTGCTCGAGCATGCCGGGGTGGCCCAGGCCGACGCCTTGTGCCGCTCTGGATATTTGCGTCTGTGGCCCCATTTGCACCAGACCGACGGTTTTTTTGCCGCACTGTGGCAGCGCAAGCCGTGAGGCTCGATGCCCGGCGGTCCGCTGACGCGCAAGCATAGCGTTTGGTTTTTTGGT
>DBAZ01000055.1:0-10443 GCA_002291945.1 Tepidimonas sp. UBA997 | reverse complement strand
GTGTGGAGCGCCTAAAATGATGCACCCTGCGGGGTGTTCGATGTGTTGCATGAGGGTGTGTTTATATGGCTTCTGTGGTTTCTTGGGAATCTGGCTGGCACGGTCTGTTGAACGTCTTGGCCAACGGCCTGACCGATGCCGCCTGGTGGCAGGTGTTGTTGGTGGCGCTGGTGCTGACGCACATCACCATCGTCAGCGTCACCCTGTTTTTGCACCGCCATCAGGCGCACCGTGCGCTCGATCTGCACCCGGTGGTGTCGCATTTCTTCCGCTTCTGGCTCTGGATGACCACCGGCATGGTCACCAAGCAGTGGGCCGCCATCCATCGCAAGCACCATGCCAAGTGCGAGCAGGACGGCGATCCGCACAGTCCGCATGTGTTCGGCATCCAAAAAGTGTTCTGGGAAGGTGCCGAGCTGTACCGGGCCGAAGCCAAAAACCAGGACACTCTGGAGCGCTACGGCCACGGCACGCCCAACGACTGGATCGAGCGCAAGCTCTATGCCCGCCACACCCGGCTGGGGGTGGGTCTGATGCTGGTCATCAACGTGGCGTTGTTCGGTGCCTTGGGGTTGGCGGTCTGGGCGGTGCAGATGATCTGGATTCCGTTCTGGGCCGCCGGCGTGGTCAACGGCATCGGGCACTACTGGGGTTACCGCAACTTCGAAGCCCCTGACGCCAGCACCAACGTGTCGCCCTGGGGTTTCATCATCGGCGGCGAAGAGTTGCACAACAACCACCACACCTACCCCACATCGGCCAAGTTTTCCGTCAAGCCCTATGAATTCGACATCGGCTGGGTCTATATCGGCGCACTGGCCAAACTGGGCTTGGCGCGGGCCAAGAAGACACCGCCCAAACTGGCCTTTGGTGAAGTCAAGCCGGTGGCGGACGCGCACACCCTAGAAGCCCTCATTGCCAACCGCTACGAGGTGATGGCCAGCTACGCCCGCCAGATGCGTGCCACCGCCCGGGCCGAACTGGTCGCCCTGAAGGCGCGCAGCGGGGACGTGTCCATGCTCAAAGCCGCACGCCGCTGGCTGCACCGCGACGACGACCAGGTGCCGGCCCAGTACAAAGCCGAACTCGCGCGGGTGCGCGCCCAGCACCCCACTCTGGCCCAGATGCACGCCATGCGCGAGGAATTGCGTCAACTCTGGTCCAACACCTCGCTGTCGCGCGAACAACTGGCCCAAGACTTGCAGGCTTGGTGCCAGCGGGCCGAAGCAAGCGGCATTGCTGCCTTGCGCGAGTTCTCGATCCGGCTGCGTGCCGTGCGCGTGGCCTGACCCGAGGTGCTTTCTGGCATACCCTCCGAAAGGGGCTGGGAAATAAAAACCCGCTGAGCGATCAGCGGGTTTTTTATGGGTCAACGCCAAATCACTTCAGCTTGATTTCCTTGTACTGCACATGCTTGCGAGCCTTGGGATCAAACTTCATGATCGCCATTTTTTCGGGCATGGTTTTCTTGTTTTTGGTGGTCGTGTAGAAGTGACCCGTGCCAGCCGTGGATTCCAGCTTGATTTTTTCGCGTCCGCCTTTGCTTGCCATGGTGCTACTCCTTATTGCGCTTGACCACGGGCGCGCAGGTCGGCGAGCACCGCATCGATACCGTTTTTATCGATCAGGCGCAGGGCAGCGCCCGAGACGCGCAGGCGAACCCAGCGGTTTTCGCTCTCGACCCAGAAACGGCGGGATTGCAGGTTCGGCAGGAACCGGCGCTTGGTTTTGTTGTTGGCGTGGGACACATTGTTCCCTACCATGGGCTTCTTGCCCGTGACTTCACATACCCGTGCCATGATGGACACTCCAATGAAAATGAACGGCTTGACGCCGCACCTCGCCCAGTCCTGTGTTGTGTCGCCTGCCCCGCAGCCTTCGCAGGTGGCGGGGACGACTCCGGTTCATGGGCGGCTCTATTTGGGGCAGGCCCACACATGCAAAGACACGTGAAATCTGCACCAAACTTCGCATTATAGCTGGGCTCGCGTTTTTGGTCAAACCTGCCTCACAACGGGGTCCTGCGAAGGCCAGGGTGCCCGTGGATCGGGCCACAAGGCCCGCAGGGGTGGCGTGCAACTTGCGCTCGAAGGAGATTTTCAGCGGCCGACCTGTTGCAGGAGTTGGGGCAGTGGTGCCGACAAGCGCAGTACATCTTCAGCCAACCACTGTGCCGAGCGGCGACCCCTTTCGGTCACGAAGGGCAGTGGCATCTGTACATAGTCCTCGTTGAATACTTCGAAGCTGTAGTCTCCCCGGTAGCCGAGTCGGTGCAGTTTGAGCACCAGTTGTGACAATTGCTCGCTATGTACGCCTTCGCCGGGAAACACGCGGAAAGTCCGCGCGGTGATCATTCGTTCCTCGAACGTCTTGGTTTCCTGCCACATAAAATCCGCCAATTGAACCAGAAAGATCTGTTCAGGCTCAATGTAATCGATTTCATCCAGCGATGTTTGTGTGGCGAAGATGTGAAAGGAATCGACGCCGAGTCCCAGGTTAGGGGAATCGGCACGGCATATCACATCCCATGCGGTCGTGAATTCATGGACCGTTCGCCCCCATGAAAGGGCTTCATAGGCGATCTTGATGCCATAGGGGACGGCAAGCATGGCCAGTTTGCGCAGGTCTCGTGCCAGATCGTCCAGGTTGTTCGAAGCGTGTTGCGATGTCGATGAACATGCCAGCAGGACGTCGCAGCCCAGTGCTGCACACATCTCGATCATGCTTTTGGCGATGTCGACTTTGTATTGGTGCAGGTGGCCGCTCAGCCCTTCAAAGTCGCGCAGCACCTGAAAGCCGGTGCCTCTTAGTCCGCTCGCGTGCACAGCGCGGACGGCGGCCTGCCAGCCATTCGGGTGTCCCACCAGATCGTTGGCCTTGAGCATCACCTGACCGAAGCCAGCGTCTTTGATCGCCTCCAGTTTGGCTTCCAGCGGCCCTGCCAGGGTGATGGTGTCCATGCCAAAGGTCGCGATCGTCGGATCCACGGTAGAGCGTGCTCCCATGATCAGGCTCCCGGCCGTTGGCTATGGACCAACTCGAACACGACCGAGCCTAGGTAAGTCTTGGTGATGGCTCCTCGGGTTTCAGTGTGGATGCTGTCGTTTTCCACAAACTCGATCCCGAGGTTGCTCAGGGCTGCGACGGCCTTGTGCACATCGGGCACGCCAAGTCCAATCCGTTGCAGTCGCTCTGATGCATCAAACACGTTCGGCTCGGGCTCGATCAGCTGAATGATGAAACGCTGTGAAGGCGTGAGCGCAGGCAGACGTAGCAACTTGCCTTTGGGCATGATGCCAAATCGTTCTTCGTCAGGAATGGTCGTGCTGCCAAACAAGGCCTTGTAGAACTCCATCCAATCGTAACTGCGGTACGGGCCAATGTACTGCACGATGCCAAAGAAGTGGATCCCACACGTCGATGGGGGGTGCTGATTCACCGTCGGGATGGGCACGAAGTCCACGTCGTAGATCGAAAACTCCTTGTATCGGTCCACGAAGTAGATGCGGCTGCCCCCTGCACCATGGATCGCGGGAATGTGCAGCTCCATCACCTCGGCACGGGTGGGTACGGCCCAGGCTCCCCGCTCGATGACGTAGTCATAAGCGGCACGCGCATCACGCACTCTAAGTGCGACAGCCGAAATGCAGGGCACGGCCCCGCCTGGGTTGCCGGCCCTCGTCGCACTCAGATGAGCGTTGACCACCACATTCATGTCGTCTTGACGGTACAGCAAAACCTCGCGTGATCGGTGCCGCGCAATGGGCTGGAACCCCATCATTTCCAGTACCTGCCCCAACGCCTGCGGGTGCGCAGTGCTGTATTCGACGAACTCGACCCCGTCTAGCCCTATCGGGTTGGCAGCATCGTTGAAAGAGGCTTGCCAGGGTTCGCGTGAAGCTTGGCCGGTGGTCAGAAAGTCGCTCATGGTGGATTCTCAGTAACTGAGGCGAGCCAGGGATCTCAGATGCTCCGCCGTGGTGCTGGGGTATTCGAAGAATTCCAGGTAGGCGGGGATCTGCTCAAACAACATGTCCACGCCGACCTGGATAGGGCAGCCTCGCGCCTGGGCTGCGATCAAAAATGCGGTCATTTCACGTCGCATGACCACCTCACCCACGAAGGTCTGAGGAGATAGCCGGTTCATGTCGATGGGAAGCGGGTCGCCTTCGTTCATGCCCAGTGGCGTGGCGTTGACGACCAGATCGCAACCTTGGGGGTCACGGGAGTGCAAAACCAGGGAGATGGACGGGTGTTGAGTCTTGATCCGCCCGGCGAGCGCCTCGACGACGGACGGTTGCACATCATCGAGCGTGAGTTTGTGGACGCCTGCAGCAGCGAGCGATGCGGCGATGGCCGATCCCACCCCGCCACAGCCCACCACCAGAGCGCTGGCCCCCTTGAGTGAGAGGCCCTTGCGCTTGATCCCACGCACAAAGCCTTCCCCGTCAAAGTGATCCCCAACGAGCCGCCCGTCGGCGGCACGCCTGACGGCGTTGCAGGCGCCCGCGACTCGTGCCGTCGGTGAGATCTCGTCGACAAGCCCCGCTGTCACCATCTTGTGGGGCATGGTGATCAGCGCTCCACGGAGATTGTCGAGCGAGAACAAGCTGTGGAGCAGGCCCGGGTAGGGCGCTGTCTTGCAGCTCATGGGCACCACGATGGTATTGATGCCCGATGCCTCAAAGTACGGGTTATAGATCATCGGCGCTTTGAAGCTGTGCGTCGGATAGCCAATGTGCGCGATGATCTGCGTCTCGCCGTTGATCATGGGTGCATCACCGACGCAGTTTTTCAAGTTCGGTCATCACGGCGCTTACCGTGGTTTCACCCACGGCAGCCGAGTGCTTGGCGATCACAGGTCGCATCAGTTCACGCATCTTCGCGATTTCTGTCGGCGGGAGTTCGGTGACCTGCATGTTGGCGCTCCTGAGTTTGTCCAGTGTGCTGCCCACCGTGGTGCGGGCTTGCTGCCGCTGGAACACCGCCGATTCTTGGGCTGCATCCTGAATGATCTTTTTGTCTTCGGCATTCAGGGAGTCCCAGAACCGCTTGCTGATCACCACCGATTGCGGGTTGTACTGGTGGTAGGTGAGTGCCAGGTGCCGCTGGACCTCGAACAGCTTCGCACCATAGATGGTGGCTATCGGGTTTTCCTGTCCATCCACGGCCCGTTTTTCAAGCGCAGCGTAAAGTTCCGGGAAAGGCAGCGGTGTGGGGTTGGCTCCCAGCGCATTGACCCAGTCGACGTTGATGGGGTTGGGGATGACGCGAAGTTTCAGGCCGGCAATGTCTTCGACCCGGTTGATGGGTCTGCGGCTGTTGGTGATGTGTCGGAAGCCCAGTTCGTAATAAGACAGGCCCACAAGGCCGCGCTCTTCCAGTCGGGTGTGCAGGGACTTGCCAAACGCACCATCGACCACCGCCTCGGCCTCTCTGGGGTTGGCGAACATGAATGGAAAGTCGTAAATGGCGAATTCCTTGACCAAGCTGGCAAAAATGCCCGAGTTCATGGATGCCATCTCCAGGGTGCCCGACCGCAGAGCGGTCACGTTGGCCTGGTCGTTGCCCAGCGCGCCTCCGGGGAATACGTTGACCTGAAGTCGGCCTCCCGACCGTGCGCCAACCAACTCGGCAAACCTTTCCATGCCCATGATAATCGGATGCCCCTGGGCATTCTGGTTCGCGAACTTGATCGTCCGTGTACGGGCTGTTGATATGCCCACCGCAGCCACTGCGCCCGCTGCCACCATCGTCTTGAGGAAAAGCCGTTTCATGTTGTCTCCAGTCAAAAAAATGTGGGACGCAAGCTTTGAAGAGAACCGAGGTGGCGTGCCCAACACCTTCGGGATCTTGGGGTTAGAAAAACATCCAGCGGTACGGCACGATCACTATCTGCGGGAACACCACCAGCAGCAAGACGACCAGTATCTGAGCGAGCAGGAAAGGCCATACCCCTCTGGCCACTTGCTGTATCTTCATGCGTCCCACGCCGGCGACCACGTTCAGCACCGTGCCTACCGGGGGCGTGATGAGGCCAATGGCGCCGACCATGACGAACAGGACGCCGAAATACACGGGATCAATGCCTGCAGCCCTGACAACGGGCATCAGGACAGGCGCCATGATCAGAATCGTGGGGGTGATGTCCATCACCGTACCGATCACGAGCAGCAGCAGCATGATCATCAGGAGCAGCAGCATCGGGTTGTCCATGAATGGCTGCAGGAGCTCGATCAATTGTCCAGGCAGATTCGCTACGGTGATGAGCCAGGCACTCATTGAGGCGGCGGCCACCAGGAACATGATGATGGCCGTGGTTTTAGAGGCATTGACAAATACGTGGTAGAGCTGACGAAGTTGCATTTCCCGGTACACCACCGTGGAAACGAACAATGCATAAACGGCGGCAACCACTGCGGCTTCA
Organism: Tepidimonas sp. UBA997; assembly: GCA_002291945.1. Taxonomy (GTDB): domain Bacteria; phylum Pseudomonadota; class Gammaproteobacteria; order Burkholderiales; family Burkholderiaceae_C; genus UBA997. The sequence goes on along the minus strand of DBAZ01000055.1, from coordinate 4,016 downwards.
GTCGGTGTGAATATCCCCATCCTCAGGCCGACCAGCACAATCACGGGCAGCATCAGCGCCCAGGTCGATTCTCGCAGCGCCTTCCAGCGCTCCGCTGAGCTGACTTTGGGCCGTGGAACGACACCTTCGTTGCGCGCAACGATCCACCAGGTAATGGCAATCGCGATGGCCATCAGGAGGCCGGGTACGATGCCCGCAATGAACAATTGGCCGATCGAAACGTTGGCTGCGACTCCAAAAATCACGAACGGAATCGAGGGCGGGATGATCGGTGCAATGATGCCTCCGGACGCCACGAGCCCCCCCGCGCGAGCCTTGTCATGGCCTGCTTTGACCATCATGGGCAAAAGCAGGGCAGCCAGAGCGGCGGTATCAGCCACGGCCGAGCCAGAAAGAGAAGCCAGCAGGACTGCGGCGATGATGGTCACGAAGCCTAGCCCTCCGCGCACGTGACCCACCAAAGTCAGGGCGAGGTTGATGATGCGCTTGGACATTCCTCCGGCGTTCATGATTTCGCCAGCGAGCATGAAAAAGGGTACGGCCAGTAGCGGAAAGCTGTTGGCCCCTTCGAGGACCGTTTGAGCGAGAATTTGAGCGTCAAATAGGTCCAGATGCCACATCAAGGCCATGCCCGACAGCAGCAGCGAATAGGCAATGGGAATGCCCAGCGCAATCGCTGCGATCAGTGAGCCAATGAAGATCAGCAGGGTCATGATGGTCGGTTGTCAGATTTTTCGGTTGGGGGCGTGGTGGCGTCGCTTGGATCAACGTCTGGGAGGAGTTGCATCCCCCGCGGGGTGAGCTGGCCGGTGGCAATGCGCCAAGTGTCCACAGCCAGCATCAGAGCCGTGGATGCGGCAAAAACCACGCCCGATGCGTAGAACCAACCTTGCGACAGACCCGTGACGGGTGCCTCAATGTCCCAGTTCATCTGCATCAGTTGCACGCTGCCGTGCAGCATCAGCCATGTGACCCACAGCATGCATCCGTGACCGATGAGCAGGCACGCTTTCTGAGGCCATGGAGGCAGCATCTCGACCAGCATGTCCACACCCATGTGCAAACGCTCACGTATGGCGACCGTCGCACCCAGAAAAATGACCCATAAAAAGAGCCAGCGCGAGAGCTCTTCAGAAGCGGTAATGCCTGAGTTGAAACCGTATCGCAAAACGACATTCCCAAACACCATGACCACCATCAATGCTAAAAAAGCCACCATGATGATGGACAGCAATTGGCAGTAACGGTCGAATAGGGCATTGAGCATAGGCAACTCCTTGGAGGGCGATTATGTACTAACCTGTTAGTTTTAAAATAGGGGTAAACCCGCACCCTGACGGGTTGGGCGCCGGAGTGGGGGCGTCAGTCTGCTGTGCGGAGGAAGCGGACTAACATGTCCACGACAGTGGCTCGTCGATGAGCGATGGCCTCAAGTGACTGGCTGTTGTCCTTGAAGATGATGTCGAAGGTATGACGATTCGACACGTTGAAGACTGCCAGGGCCGAGATCATCCAGTGGATGTCCAGCGGTTGCAGCCCGTGCCGGAATGCGCCCATCGCTACACCGCGTTCATACAGTTGCTCGATGGCCGAAATCGCAGGGACGTTGAGATCCTGGATGAATCGGCTCTGAGCAAGGTACTGTCCGCGATGAATGTTCTCGGACATGACCAGGCGGATAAAGGGCTCGTTGCTGAGGTGGTGGTCAAATGTGTAAGCGACCAGCCGACGCAGGGCTTCCTCAGGGGGCAAGTCCTCGAGATGCAGCGCCGATTCCTTGGAGCGCATACGTCGGTAGCTCTCTTCCAGGACGGCCAAATAAAGGCCTTCCTTGCTGCCAAAGTAGTAATAGATCATCCGCTTGCTGGTGTGCGTAGCGGCGGCGATATCGTCGATGCGCGAACCAGCCAGACCCTTCTCAGAAAATTCGTGCGTCGCTACCTCCAGGATGTTGGCCATGGTGCGCTCGGGGTCGTTGGTGCGCGAACCTGCCCGGGCCTTGGCAGGCGGCGATGGTCGAGACGGTTCGTCGATGGAATGTACTATCTGGTCCATTGCTTGAGTATAGAGGCTGCTGGGCAGGCCGCTCACCGCAGCCCACCTGCTCACCTCGCCTGCTGCTCCAAAAACCGCTGCGCGTCCAGAGCTGCCATGCAACCGGTGCCTGCGCTGGTAATGGCCTGGCGGTAGATGTGGTCCTGTACGTCGCCGGCGGCGAACACGCCCGGCACGCTGGTCTGGGTGGCAAAGCCGTTCTGGCCGCCTTGGGTCACGAGGTAGCCGTCGTGCATGTCGAGCTGGCCCTTGAAAATCTCGGTGTTGGGGCTGTGGCCGATGGCGATGAAGCAGCCCTGCAGCGCAATCTCCTCGGTGGCACCGGTCTGCACGCTTTTCACGCGGACGCCGTTGACGCCCTTGGCGTCGCCCAGCACTTCGTCGAGCACATGGAAGAGTTTGAGTTCGATCTTGCCTTCCTGCACCTTGCCCATGAGTTTGTCGATCATGATGGCTTCGGCGCGGAAGGTGTCGCGGCGGTGCACCAGCGTCACCTTGCTGGCGATGTTGCTCAGGTAGAGGGCCTCTTCGACGGCGGTGTTGCCGCCGCCGATCACGCACACCGGCTGGCCGCGGTAGAAAAAGCCGTCGCACGTGGCGCAGCCGCTCACGCCCTTGCCCATGAAGGCGGCTTCCGAGGGCAGACCGAGGTACTTGGCCGAGGCCCCGGTGGCGATGATCAGGCTGTCGCAGGTGTAGCTGCCACTGTCGCCGGTCAAAGTGTAGGGGCGTTGGGACAGGTCCACTGCGCTGATGTGGTCGAACACGATGTTGGTCTGGAAGCGCTCGGCATGTTCCAGAAAGCGCTGCATCAGATCAGGGCCTTGCACGCCATGCACGTCGGCAGGCCAGTTGTCCACCTCGGTCGTGGTCATGAGCTGGCCGCCCTGGGCCATGCCGGTGATCAGCACTGGGTTGAGGTTGGCCCGGGCGGCATAGACGGCGGCGGTGTAGCCGGCGGGGCCGGAGCCGAGTATCATGACTTTGGCGTGTTTCATGGCAGGCTTTCTGAGGTTTGCAGGTTGGTGTCGGATTGTATGAAAGGCCCCATCGGGCTGCCCGCGCTGGGTTAAGCTTCGCCCTGTGCCATGACTTATTCCCTCAACACCCTCAATAACGACGTCGCCCACCGTACACCGAGCGGCCTGAAGCGCTTCGCGCAAGAGTTTGCCCTGTTGATCGGCGCGGCCGGGCTGGTTTTCTGGCTGCTTGCCCTGGCTACCCACACGCTGGACGATGCGGCTTGGTCCACCTCGGGCGTGGCGGGAGCGGCCAGCGCCAACTGGGGTGGGCGGCTGGGTGCCTGGGTGGCCGACATGAGTTACTTCCTGCTGGGTATGTCGGTCTGGTGGTTGTGGCTGGCCGGGGCCAGTGCCTGGCTGGTGGCACTGGCGCGCTGGATCCGTGGCCCGCAGCAGCCCCTGCTGGCTCCGGCCGACGGTGCCGCCATAGCCACCATAGCCGCCCCCGCCTTGCCGTGGCGGGAGCGTGTGGCCGTCCGGCGGCTCGGTTTCTGGCTCGGGGCACTGGTGCTGATGGCGGCCAGTACCGTGCTGGAGTGGAGCCGGTTGCACCGCTGGGACGCTCTGCTGCCCGGTGAAGCGGGCGGTGTTCTGGGCAGTGCCTTGGGCCCCTGCGTGGCCCACTGGCTGGGCCTGACCGGCTCGGCGCTGGTGGCGATTGCCTTGCTGGTGGTGGCGCTGGCCTGGGTGTTCCGGTTTTCCTGGGCGCATACCGCCGAAACCCTCGGGCGCTGGCTCGACGATGGGTGGCAAAGCTGGCGTGAACGCCGCCTGGCCGATGAAGACCAGCGCATCGGCCAGCAGGCGGCACGCGAGCGTGCCATGGAAGAGACAGCCTATGTGCATGAACACCCGGCGCATACCGTGCTGGTCGAGCCCAACGCAAAAGCCAACGCAGAATCCACCACAGAACCCGCAGCCCCCCCCCAACCCCCGCGC
>DBAZ01000050.1:22557-59009 GCA_002291945.1 Tepidimonas sp. UBA997 | reverse complement strand
CGAATCAGCAGCTCGCCGCGAAGCCTGCGTGCGTTCGCGTACCGATGGCCGCGTGATCGAGATCGCCGGTGACTACACCGAAACCCTGGCCCGCCTCAACGCCGACCGCGATGCCGTGGGCGTGTTCGGCCTGAGCTTCTACGAAACCAACCGCGACCGCCTGCAAGTGGCCACCGTGAATGGCGTCACGCCGTCCACCGAAACCATTCTCGCGGGTCAATACCCGATCTCGCGCCCGCTGTTCGTCTATATCAAGGACGCACACATCGGCGTGATTCCCGGTCTGCAGGAGTTCATGCGCTTCTTCCTGACACCGCAGATTTCTGGCCCCAACAGCCCGCTGGACCGCGCTGGCCTGATTCCTCTGCCGACGACCGAGCGCAATGCAATGGTGGCACGGGTGCAAAACCGTACCGGCATGTAATCGGTTCGTGTTCTGACTGAGTCTTGGGTGTCATGTGGCTGCACATGACACCCACTCTTTTTGTCTAGGTAAAGCGCTTGTATGAATAGTTTTTATGTCGCGGCAGGGCTGCTGGCGCTGTCGGTGGTGGTTTACCAGTTTGCCTTGGTACGCAGCAAAAAGATGGAGGCCGACGTACCTGCATCCGAGCCCACCAGTTCGAGCCTGCGCTTGCATTCGCGGCCCAGTTACCACGGGTGGCTTGCCGTTCTAAGAGCCACCGTTCCGGCGGCACTGATTTTCATCCTCTGGACCATTTTTGGCTTCCAAGTCATAAGCACCATGGTGCTGGGGCAGATTCCTGCCGAGCACTTGCCCGCCGATCCCTTGCAGCAAAAGGTGTTGCTGCAAAAAATCACCAATCTTTCGACCGGCTTTGGTATCGTGGGCGAAGCCCAGCCCTTCGAGCAAGCCGCCGCCGATTACATGCGCGAGCTCACCGCCTTCGCGCACCTGTTCGTCTTCGGGCTGATGGCTTTTGTGGCAGCCATCGGTTTTTTCTGGACTTGGCGCAGCGCCGACCGTCGCACCCGGGCGCGCAACCAGGTCGAAACCGCAGTTCAGGTGGCTTTGCTGGCCTGCTCGGCGATTGCCATCTTCACCACGCTGGGCATCGTGCTGTCGATGCTGAGTGAGTCGTTCAACTTTTTCCGCTTGGTCAGCCCCCAAGACTTCTTCTTTGGCACCACCTGGAACCCGGGCTTTGTCACGTACGGACAAGGTGCGACCGAAGGCTTCGGCATCCTGCCCCTGCTGGCGGGCACCTTTCTGATTGCCACCATTGCCATGCTGGTGGCCATACCCATTGGCCTGATGTCTGCCATCTACATGGCGGAATACGCCTCCCCGGCCACCCGTGCCTGGGCCAAGCCCATCATCGAGGTGCTGGCGGGTATTCCGACCATCGTCTATGGCGTGTTTGCCCTGATCATGGTCGGGCCGTTCTTGAGCGATCTGGGGGCCTCCTTTGGGCTGGATATTCGGGCCACTTCCGCGCTCACGGCGGGTCTGGTCATGGGCATCATGATCATCCCGTTCATTTCCTCCTTGTCTGACGACATCATCACCCAGGTGCCGCGTGCCATGCGTGACGGGTCTTTGGCGCTGGGGGCGACCAAGTCAGAAACCACCATCAAAGTGGTGTTGCCAGCTGCCCTGCCCGGTGTGGTCGGTGCCATCTTGCTTGCGGTCAGTCGCGCCATCGGCGAAACCATGATCGTGGTGCTTGCCGCCGGCAACGCGCCCGTGCTGACCGCCAACCCGTTTGAATCGGTCTCGACGGTGACGGTCTCGATCGTGAAGCAACTCACGGGCGATCAGGATTTTTCCAGCGCTCAGTCGCTCGCCGGTTTTGCCTTGGGGCTGACGCTCTTTGTCATGACCTTGGTGCTGAACGTCATTGCGCTGGTGATCGTGCGCCGGTACAGAGAACAATATGAGTAAGAAAACCATGTCGTCGATTCCTGGTATGGATAAAAAGCCGGTTCGTGGGTACGCCTCGGTGCAAGCCAAGGTCGAAAAATCGTTGAAGATGCGCAGGCACAAGGAAATCGGTTTCCGTATGCTAGGCGTGAGCGCGATATCGATTGCGCTGTTGCTGGTCGCCATTTTGTTTGCCAGCATCATGGCGCGCGGTTTTCCTGCCTTCTGGCAGACCGAGATCGACTTGGAAATCACCTTCGATCGTGAAGTGATCCAGGTTCAACCGCCACCCGTGCGCAGCGACTTCGCGTCCGACGCCGAGTACAAGAATGCCCGCGACAACTGGACCAACGAACTCATGTTCGTTGATTTCAACGGTCTGCTGCTCAACGGGATTGCCCGCCACATCCCCGAAGCCACGCAAAACCCCGAGGCGGCACTGGCCCTAGTCACCTCAGGCGAACTGTTTGCCTTGCGTGACAAGCTGGCGGCCAACCCTGGCATCGTGGGTCAGACCGTCACACTGAGCTTGCTGACAGACGCCAACGTCGATGTCTGGCTCAAAGGCAATATCGACCGCAGCTTGCCAGACGACAGGCAGCAACTCATGCCCCAGACACGCGCTTGGGCGGATCAGTTGTACGAGCAGGGCGTCATCCAGAACCGCTTCAGCACGGCCTTGTTCATGAATCCGGACTCGCGCAGTTCGATGGCTTCAGCCGGTCTGGCGGGCGCCTTCGTCGGCACCCTGTTCATGATGGTGATCGTGATTGTGCTGTCGGTGCCGATCGGGGTGGCAACGGCCATATACCTCGAAGAGTTTGCGCCCAAGAATCGCTTCACCGACCTGATCGAAGTCAATATCAACAACTTGGCTGCCGTGCCGTCCATCGTGTTCGGTATTCTGGGCGCGGCGGTGTTCATCTTGTGGTTCAAGTTGCCCATGTCGGCACCGGTGGTCGGTGGCTTGGTGCTGTCGCTGATGACCTTGCCGACCGTGATCATCGCCACCCGCTCCACCCTGAAAGCCATTCCCCCCTCGATACGCGAGGGGGCGATGGCCCTAGGGGCGTCCAAAGTGCAGGCCATCACCGGGCACGTGCTGCCGCTGGCCATCCCCGGCATCCTGACCGCCAGCATCATCGGTGTGGCGCAGGCGATCGGCGAAACGGCCCCGCTGCTGCTGATCGGCATGAGCGCCTTTGTGGCCCATATCCCCCAATCGCCTTTTGAACAATCCACCGCTTTGCCGGTGCAGATTTACCTGTGGCAGGGCAACGAGCTGAGGAACTTCTTCGAGGGTCGCACATCGGCTGCGATCATCGTCCTGCTTGCCGTGATGCTCGCGCTCAATTCGCTGGCCATCTGGCTGCGCAAGAGATTTGAAACCAGGTGGTAACCATGTTTGGAAACGAAGTCATGACCAATCCCGAAACCCAGTCAGCCAAGAAATTGCCTGGTTTGAGTGCCGATACCTTTGTCTCGACGAAAACGACCGGAAAGCCGCAGGCCCCGGTCAAGATTCACGCCGAAAACGTGAAAGTGTTTTACAACGACAACCAGGCCCTCAACGGCGTTCATCTGGACATTCATCAGAACGAGGTGGTGGCCCTGATCGGGCCGTCCGGCTGCGGAAAATCCACCTTCCTGCGCTGCATCAACCGCATGAACGACACCGTCGCCGGTGCCCGCGTGACCGGACTCATCACCGTCGATGATCGTGACATCTATGACCCCAAGCTCGACGTGGTGCTGTTGCGCGCCCAAGTGGGCATGGTATTCCAGAAACCCAACCCGTTCCCGAAATCGATTTTCGAGAACATCGCCTACGCGCCTCGCCTGCATGGTCTGGCTCGCTCCAAAAGCGATCTGGATGAGATCGTGGAGTCCAGCCTGCGCCGCGCCGGCATCTGGGAGGAAGTGAAAGACCGGCTGAGTTCACCGGGTACCGGCTTGTCGGGGGGGCAGCAGCAACGCCTGTGCATTGCCCGCGCCATTGCCATCAACCCCGACATCATTCTGATGGACGAACCCTGCTCGGCGCTCGACCCGATTGCCACGGCGCGGATCGAGGAACTGATACACGACCTGAAATCCAACTACACGATCGTGATCGTGACGCACAATATGCAGCAGGCCGCCCGTGTGGCCGACCGCACCGCCTTTTTCCATTTGGGCAACCTGATCGAGGTCGGCCCGACCGATCAGATCTTCATCAACCCGAAAGAGCAGAAGACCGAAGATTACGTGACCGGCCGCTTCGGCTGAGGCACCCAGCGCGTTTTGCAGCAGCGCTCCGACCTTTTTCGCTGCTTCCCGATCCAAGTTTTGCCATGAATCATAAACACCTATCCAGTCAGTACGATGCTGAGCTCAACAGCATATCGACCCGCGTCCTTGAAATGGGCGGACTGGTCGAGCTGCAGATTCGGCACTCCATCAAAGCCATCCATGAGTTGTCGATCGACGAAGCCGAGCAGGTCCTAGCGACCGAGCGCGAAGTCAACCGCATGGATGTCGACATCGACCACGAGATCACCTCCATCATGTGCCGTCGCCAGCCGACCGCGCGTGACTTGCGTCTGCTGGTCGGCATTTCGCGCGTGATCGTGAATCTGGAGCGCGCTGGCGATGAAATCAGCCGCATGGCTCGGATGATCAAATTGGTCATTGAATCCGGTGCCCAGCGTTCGCTGCCTTTGTCTGATCTGGTGCTGAGCGCACAGCATTGCGCCAATTCCCTGCACCTGACGCTGGATGCCTTTGCCCGGCTCGATGTGGAAGCCGCGCTCAACATCATCAACCACGATGACCTGCTCGACCAAGAATACGACGGTTATTTGCGCAAGCTCATCACCTACATGATGGAAGACCCGCGCACCATAGGCAGCAGCATCAATTTGCTGTTCCTCGCCAAAGCCATCGAACGGGTGGGTGATCACGCCAAGAACATCGCCGAAGCCACGATTTACGTCGTCAAAGGTGCCGACATCCGTCACGCGACCCGCGAAGAACGGGCCGCCGTCATCCAATGAGAAAGCTGCCGCGCGTCCTCATCGTCGAAGACGAGTCCTCGATTGCCGAACTCATTGCCGTCAATCTGAGGCATAACGGGTTCGCCCCGACTGTGGTGTTCGATGGCGAGGCCGCTCAGCGCGAAATTGATTCGATCTTGCCTGACGTCATTCTGTTGGACTGGATGCTGCCGGGTGAAAGCGGCGTCTCGCTGGCCAAGCGCTGGCGCCAGCAAGAACGCATCAAGACGGTGCCCATCATCATGCTGACGGCACGCACCGAGGAAAACGACAAAGTCCAGGGGCTGGATGCCGGTGCAGACGACTACATCACCAAACCTTTCTCGACGCAGGAAATGCTGGCACGTATCCGCGCCGTCTTGCGTCGTCGCGCACCGGAAATTGTCAATGACACGGTCCAACTGGGCCCACTGACTCTGGATGCTGCCACCTACCGCGTTGTGCTCGATGGCGCAGAGCTGAAGGTCGGGCCCACAGAGTTCAAATTGCTTCACTACCTGCTCAAGCACCCTGAGCGCGTGCACACCCGCGGGTCATTGCTGGACCGCGTCTGGGGTGATCACGTGTTCATCGAGGAGCGGACGGTGGACGTTCACGTCAAACGTTTGCGCGAATCTCTGGGCGCAGCAGGCGGCATGATCGAGACCGTGCGTGGTGCCGGCTATCGCATCACCGCACAAGGTGCCAATGCTTCCAAAGCGTCGAGCACCTCGTCCCCCGCATGATCCGCCGCTGTGTTGAGCTGTTGTCACTCACGCTGATTGGGGGCTGGCTGGCGGCTTTGCTGGGCTCATCGCAATGGGCACCTGTCGTGGGGTGTCTGCTGGGGGCCAGTGGCTGGATATTGATGGACAACTTCCGTGCGGCTCGGGTGCTGTCCTGGTTGCGACACGGCAATGCCTCTCTTGCGCCTTCAACCTCCGGTGTGTGGGAGGAAGTGATCGAGCGAGCGCGCAAGGGCTTCAAAGTCTTGAATCGCAAAGCGCGCAAAAGCGATGCCCGACTTCAGGAGTTTCTGTCGGCATTGCAAGCTTCGCCGAATGGCGTGGTCATGCTCGATCGCAATGCACACATCGAGTGGTGCAACTTCACGGCGGCGCAGCATCTGGGCTTTGATTCGAAGCGCGACCTCCATCAACAGATACGCAACCTTATTCGTGATCCCGCCTTCATCGCATTCCTGAATCAGGGTGATTACTCGAAATCGGTCGAGATTGATGGACGCGATGCCCTGCCCGGGCACCCTCATCGCATTTCCATTTACATCCATGTGTACGGCAAGGGCAGGCGCCTCATGCTGACGCGGGACGTGACGGCCCTTGAGCAGGCCGAAGCGATGCGGCGCGATTTCGTGGCTAACGTTTCGCACGAAATCCGCACGCCCCTGACTGTGATTTCAGGCTTCATCGAGACGCTGCTGACCCTTCCCCTGTCCGACGATGAGCGTGAACGTTATCTGCGGCTGATGGAAGCCCATGCCCAGCGCATGCAAGGCCTCGTCAGCGACCTGCTGACCTTGTCGCGGCTCGAAGGCAGCCCGATTCCCGGTTCCTCGGAGTGGATGCGAGGCGACGACCTTCTGCAGCAGGCGCTCAACGAGTCGCGTGCCTTGTCAGACCTTCTCTCGGATGGTCAGCATCAGTGGATCGTATGGGACAGCCCGTCCTTCGAGATTGCCGGTTCGCGCTCCGAACTGGTCAGTGCCATGACGAATCTGCTGAACAATGCGGTCCGCCATACGCCCGCAGGCAGTACCGTGAAGGTGGGCTGGCGATTGCTGGCGAACGATGGCGTTGAGTTTTTTGTGGAAGACAACGGCCCAGGGATTGCGGCTGAACATTTGCCTCGCCTGACGGAGCGCTTCTACCGCGTCGACCGCAGCCGTTCACGTGAAACCGGAGGAACGGGTCTGGGTCTTGCCATCGTCAAACATGTCGCCCAACGACACGGGGGGCAGATGCTGGTTCAGAGCACGCTCGGCAAAGGGTCCCTCTTTGCCATTTCCTTGCCGCCCAGCCGCGTCATCACCGCCTGATGGCATCGTCATTGAACACGCTGGTAGATCAGCCACATTTCACGGTTTTCTCGGAGTCGGGGGATGCGTTCCACCAACTGCCATTGCGCGTCATCGAGTCCGGACGGTGGGGAGGGCAATCTTGTCCGCACGACAGTGACCAGCCAGTCACATTCAAGCGCCCCGGTCGGATGGTGACGATGCAACTCCAGCGGCGTGTGATAGAGAAGGCCGGCGATTTGCGCGTGACTGAGTCCATGGACCACGACACACTGACCGGGTGGAATCTGCCGTGCCACACGCTCAGAAATCGATGCCTGACCCATACCGTGATTCAGCATGGGCAGCCACAAGGTCATCAGAAGCACCCAGCACAAGGTAAAACCGCTGGCGGACAACACCAGCGTTTTCCACAGCGCCGGGCGGTGTCTGCCGACACGCCAGACTATCACTGCCAGCCAGCCGACGGTGATCATCAGGGCGGGTACCAACAGCACAGGCTGCCAACTCGGCGTGAAAAGGGGCATCAACTTGGCGACATTGGCGGCCGGTTCGGCCGGGGTGCCCGTCATCGTGGCGATCCAGATCACCCAGATGATGATGGCACCGCCGGTGAAAAACAACACCGAAAACCAGTCTAGCCAGGCGGAGGCAGATCTGCGCAGGGTCGGCAGTGAAAAGGCCGCCAGGGCCGCCAGCATGGGCATGGCCAGCAGCAAGGTGCGGTCACGCCCGCCGTCCAGCCAGGCCAGCAGACCTAGCACACTGGCCCACAGCACAGGAACGAACCAGTGTGCACAGTACCAATGCTTACGCCACGTCCATACGGACCACAACGCCAGCAAGCCCGTCGGCCAGGTGAACCACAGCAGCAATCGACCCCATCGCTGCCAAGAATCCAGATTCAGCCAGTCCGCAAGCACCCAACTGTGGGGGTGCCATGCAGCGCCAGCCCACAGGGCGGATGCCACAGCCAGCACGGAGCCCGCCAAGCCTGCACTCAGCACCCCGAGCGGCAGAGCCTTTGCGTTGGGCAGGAGTCTGGCTTGGGACAACCAGCTATTCAGGAGGGGCACCCATCCCAATAACCCCACAGCCAGCGCCAAGCCCGGAACGCCACTCCATGCCAGACCAAAGGCTGCGATCCACCACAGCGTCACGGTTTTCACATGTGAGCGCACATAAGGGCTGAGGGTTCGTGCTGTCGCGTGAAATGCCAGCGTCAAAAAAGCCAATCGTGCGGCATCCACGGTGGTTTCATGAACCAGCATCACGACCCCGAGGCTGGCAACCAGGGCCAGGAGGGCGGCGTCTGCCGTGGCCCGGGCATAGTCAACCGGGTGGGCCTGTCCCCCAAAGGCAAAGGCCACCGGCTGGGCGCTGGGCAGGCGTGCGAGGTGCAGCACAGCGTACCAGGTGCTGGCCATGGTGAGCAGCAGCAGGGCGGCAAACGGCAGCTTGGCAGCCAGATCGGCAGGCAGAAACCCGAACAGCTGTATCGACCAGGCACCCAGCCAGTAGGGCAGCCAGCCGGCCGTGATGGCCGGTTCACCCAGCAGGCTCGGTTGCCACCAGTCGCTGCGGCCCGTGGCCAGTTCCAGCATGACGCCGAACGCGGCCAGATCGTCATTGCGCCAGGGGTCACGACCCAGAAAACCGGGCACCACGTACAGCACACCCATCAGGATCAACACCCAGCGGGGGAGGCGGCGCGCAGCCAGTTGCGTGACGATGGCGGGAGTGGGGCGAATCACCAGAAAACTATACCGTGGATGAGGAGGGCGCTGGCCATAAAAAAAGCAGCCGGTGGCTGCTTGTGGGGGGCAAAGAAGCGGTTACTTCGAGGCGCGGGCAAAGCGGTTGCGGAATTTCTCGACGCGGCCCCCCATGTTGTCCACGCTTTTCTGCGTACCGGTGTAAAAAGGGTGCGACTCGCTGGAGGTATCGAGCTTGAACAGGGGCAGTTGACGGCCATCGTCGAGCTTGACGGTTTCTTTGGTGTTGACGCAAGAACGGGTCACGAACTGGAAGCCGTTGGACAAGTCCACGAAGCAAACGTCGCGGTAGTTGGGGTGTATGCCTTCTTTCATGGCTGATTCCTTGGTGCTTGCGGCAGCCGCAGCCGGCCCATCCGGCGCACTTTCCGCGTAGCCTTTGATTATAACGTTTTCAGAGGTGTCAAACCTGTGTGTGCCAGACCAATGACGCGCCGCTCGATCGAACCGATCAGCCCCCACGACGCATGAGGTCGAAGAACTCATGGTTGTTCTTGGTCTGGCGCATGCTCTTGAGCACCATTTCCATGGATTCGATTTCGTCCATGTTGTACATGAACTGGCGCAGGATGCGGGTTTTCTGCAGAATCTCCGGGGCCAGCAGCAGTTCTTCACGCCGGGTGCCGCTGCGGTTGAGCTGGATGGCTGGGAATACGCGTTTTTCGTACAGGCGGCGGTCCAGGTGCAGTTCGCTGTTGCCGGTGCCCTTGAATTCTTCAAAGATCACCTCGTCCATGCGGCTGCCGGTGTCGATCAGCGCGGTGGCGATGATGGTCAGCGAGCCGCCTTCTTCCACGTTGCGCGCCGCACCGAAGAAGCGCTTGGGGCGTTGCAGGGCGTTGGCATCGACACCGCCGGTGAGCACTTTGCCCGACGAAGGCAGCACGTTGTTGTAGGCCCGCGCCAGACGGGTGATGGAGTCGAGCAGGATCACCACGTCCTTCTTGAGTTCAACCAGCCGTTTGGCGCGCTCGATCACCATTTCGGCCACATGGACATGCCGGGTAGCCGGTTCGTCGAAGGTGGAGGCAATCACGTCGCCGCGCACCGTGCGCTGCATCTCGGTCACTTCTTCGGGGCGCTCATCGACCAGCAGCACCATCAGCGTGACTTCGGGGTAGTTGGCGGTGATGGCGTGCGCCATCGATTGCATCATCACCGTTTTGCCGCTTTTTGGCGGTGCCACGATCAGGGCGCGCTGCCCTTTGCCGATCGGCGCGATGATGTCGATCACCCGACCCGTGATGTTTTCCTCGCCTTTGAAGGCGTCGCGCTCCAGACGCATCTGCTCCTTGGGAAACAGCGGCGTGAGGTTTTCGAACATGATCTTGTGTTTGTTCTGCTCCGGCGGCAGGCCGTTGATCTTGTCGAGCTTGTTGAGCGCGAAGTAACGCTCGCCATCTTTGGGGGTACGCACCTCGCCTTCGATCATGTCGCCGGTGTGCAGGTTGAAGCGGCGGATCTGGCTCGGTGAAATGTAGATGTCGTCGGTGGACGCGGTGAAACTCGTGTCCATGTTGCGCAGGAAACCGAAGCCGTCGGGCAGCACCTCCAGAATGCCGTCGGCAAACACCTGTTCCCCCGTTTTGGCCCGCTTCTTGATGATGGCAAACATCAGTTCCTGCTTGCGCATGCGGCCAGTGTTTTCGATTTCGAGGGCTTCGGCCTGCTTGAGCACTTCAGAAACATGAAGGGCTTTGAGTTCGTTCAGGTGCATGGAAAGACTCCGCAAAGGAGTGGCAGATAAGACGGGTGGGGGAGGGGTGGCTGCCGAACAAGCAGCAAGGGTCAAACGACGTGCTTGCCCGAATGGGGCCGATTATGACAGGAGTTGATGGCCGTTCGGGCCTTGCACCTGAACGGCCAAGTGCGATCAGGCCAGTTGCTGGTCGATGAATGCCGTGAGCTGGGCCTTGCTCAGTGCGCCCACCTTGGTTGCGGCCACCTGCCCGTTCTTGAACAGCATCAGGGTGGGGATGCCGCGGATGCCGTATTCGGCCGGCACATTCCGGTTTTCGTCCACGTTCATTTTGGCGATTTGCAGCTTGCCGCTGTAGGCGGTGGCCAATTCGTCGAGAATCGGCGCAATCATGCGGCAGGGGCCGCACCACTCGGCCCAGAAATCGACCAGAACCGGCACACTTGAACCCACCACGGCGGCGTTAAACGTTGCGTCGGTCACGTGCTTGATCAGTTCATTGGCCATGGATTGGTTTGCCTCAGTCGTGTGGTTGGGGTAGAAAGGGGTGACGAGCCTCGACCCCGGCACTGGCTACACAGTTAGGGCTGCTTGGTTCCCCACCTGACCCGGTTGGCCGCTACACCATGCGGGAAGGCCCGTCGGACGCCATTGTATGCGACAGATAGAATGGGCGCATGTCCTACGTTGTCTTGGCACGCAAATACCGCCCGAAGAACTTCGCCGAAATGGTGGGGCAGGCGCATGTGGTGCAGGCCTTGGGCAACGCCCTGACCACCCAGCGCCTGCACCATGCCTACCTGTTCACGGGCACCCGGGGTGTGGGCAAGACCACGGTGGCGCGCATTCTGGCCAAATCGCTGAACTGCTCCGGCCCCGACGGCCTAGGCACCGTCACTGCCACGCCGTGTGGCGTGTGTGACGCCTGTCGCGACATCGACGCGGGTCGGTTTGTCGATTACACCGAACTGGACGCCGCCTCCAACCGCGGGGTGGACGAGGTGCAGGCCCTGCTGGAGCAGGCGGTGTACAAACCGGTGCAGGGGCGCTTCAAGGTCTTCATGATCGACGAAGTACACATGCTCACCAACACCGCTTTCAATGCGATGTTGAAAACCTTGGAAGAGCCGCCCGAGTACCTGAAGTTCGTGCTGGCAACGACCGACCCGCAGAAAGTGCCGGTGACGGTGCTCAGCCGCTGCCTGCAGTTCAACCTGCGGCCGATGGCACCCGACACGGTTGCCGAACACTTGCAACGGGTGCTGCAAGCCGAGTCGGTAGCCGCCGATGCCGGGTCCTTGCATGCGCTGGCCAAAGCGGCGCGCGGCTCCATGCGGGACGCCCTGAGCCTGACCGATCAGGCGATTGCTTTCGGTGGCGGCAAACTCGAGGATGCGGTGGTGCGGCAGATGCTGGGTGCCGCTGACCGCGACCACGTCTGGCAACTCATCGAGGCCGTGGCCTTGGCTGACGGAGCCGCGATCGTCGCCACGGTCGATCGGTTGCGGGTGCAGGGGCACAGCGGTGCCGCCACCCTCGACGAGATGATCGCCACCCTGCAACGCATGGCGGTGTGGCAGGCGGTGCCCGAACGGCGGCAAGCGGACGGCCCGAACGACCCCGATGAGGCGCTCGCCCAGCGTCTGGCCGGCCTGCTGCCACCCGACCTGACCCAGTTGTTCTACAGCCTGTGCCTGCATGGCAAAGGCGAATTGGGCTTGGCCCCCGACGAATACGCCGCCTTGACGATGGTGATGCTGCGCATGCTGGCGTTTGCGCCTGCTGCGGCAGAAAAAAAAACACTGAAAATTCGGCCTGAGCTTGCCCCGGTCCTGGTCGCTCCAGCAGCGCCAGCAGCGACCCAATCTGCCGTCGCACCAGCGTCTGCCAACCACACGCCAGCCAGCCACACGCCTGCCAACCACACGCCTGCCAGCCCCGCAGCCGTTGCCAGCAACGCACTGGCCGATGTCTGGTGTGCGCTGGTCAAGCAGTTGATCGAGGCCGACGCCATCACCGCGCTGGCGCGGGAGCTGGCCTTGCAGTCGGTGCTGGTCGAGCAAAGCGCCACCGGCTGGGCCATCCAGGTCAGCAACCCGGCCCTCAATCAGAGCAATGCCCGTGAGCGCTTGCAAGCCGCCTTGCTGGCGCACGGCCATGCGGTCGAGCTGAGCGTGCGGCCCGGCAGCGCCGACGACACCCCGGCCCGTCGCAACGCCGCAGCGGCCCAAGCCCGTTTGCGCGATGCCGAGCAAACCCTGCGCAACGACCCGTTTGTGCAGGCCATGATGCGCGATTTTGGAGGCAAAATCGTCCCTGCAAGCGTGCAGGCGCTGTGACGGATTTTTTTTCAACCCAAGGAAACACATGTTCAACAAAGGACAACTGGCTGGCCTCATGAAGCAGGCCCAGACCATGCAGGACAACCTCAAGAAGGCGCAGGACGAACTCGCCAACATCGAAGTGACGGGCGAATCGGGGGCGGGTCTGGTTCAGGTGGTGATGACCTGCAAGCACGATGTCAAGCGCGTCACCATCGACCCCAGCCTGCTGGCCGACGACAAAGACATGCTCGAAGACTTGGTGGCCGCCGCTTTCAACGCCGCCGTGCGCAAGGCCGAAGACGCCTCGCAGGAAAGAATGGGCAAGATCACGGCCGGCATGCCGGGTCTGCCGGGTGGCATGAAACTCCCGTTCTGACCGGGTGGCCAGCGGAATGGCCGACGCGCTGGATGCCTCAGACGCCCTCAACGCCTTGATCCTCGCCTTGCAGAAACTGCCGGGGGTAGGTGCCAAGTCGGCCTCGCGCATGGCCTATCACCTGCTGCAACACGACCGCGCAGCCGCGCGGCAACTGGCCTTGGCCCTGTCGCAGGCGAGCGAGCGCATGCACCATTGCCAGTGGTGCCACACCTTCACCGAGCAGGGCATCTGCAGCACCTGTGCCGACCCGCAGCGCGACCGCAGCCTGCTCTGCGTGGTCGAGACCCCAGCCGATCAAGCGGCCATGGAACGTACCGGCGTGTATCGAGGCCTGTACTTCGTCCTGCTAGGCAAGCTCAGCCCTTTGAGCGGCATCGGCCCATCGGACATCGGCATCGAGCGGCTGTTGCAACGCCTCGCCAGCGAACACGGGCAAGCGGTGCAGGAACTGGTCGTGGCCACCAGTTTCACTGCCGAAGGCGAGGCCACTGCACATGTGATCGGCCAGTTGCTCAAGGGCCGCGGGCTGCGCATCACCCGGCTGTCGCGGGGGGTGCCGATCGGCAGCGAGCTGGAGTTCGTCGATCTGGGCACGATCGCCCATGCCTTTGCCGACCGCCGCTAGGGCGGGCCGATAAAATCGGCCCCATGCCTGAAGCCCCCGAAACGACGCCCGACCCCGACTTCCAGCGCCTCCAGTGGCTGCAGGGGCAACTGCATCACCACGCCCATTGCTACTACGTGCTCGATGCGCCCGAGGTGCCGGACGCCCAATACGATGCCTGGTTCCAGGAATTGAAGGAACTGGAAAGCCGCTATCCGCAGTGGGCGACCCCGGATTCGCCCTCACAGCGGGTGGGAGGGCAAGCCCTGGCAGCCTTTGTCACGGTGCGGCATCGTGTTCCGATGCTCAGCATACGCACAGAGACCGACACCGAGGCCAGCGGGGCCTGGGCCTTCGATACCAGGGTGCGTAGAGAGCTGGAACTGACGACGGACGATCCACCGGTGGGGTATGTTGCAGAGCCGAAATTCGACGGACTCGCCATCAACCTCCGCTATGAACAGGGCATTCTGGTTCAGGCCATGACCCGTGGAGACGGCGAGACCGGCGAGGACGTGACCCAGAATATCCGCACCATCGGGCAGGTGCCTTTGCGTCTGGACCAGCGCCAGACGGCGGTGCCGCCGGTGCTCGAAGTCCGAGGCGAGGTCTATATGCGCCGCGACGACTTTGAACGCCTCAACGCACGCCAGCGGCAGCGGATCGCCGCCGGTGAAAAAAACGAAAAAACCTTTGTCAACCCGCGCAATGCCGCAGCCGGTGCGGTGCGCCAGCTCGACCCGAACATCGCAGCCTCCAGGCCCCTGAGTTTTTTTGCGTACGGCTGGGGGGAGGTTTCTTCGGCAGACTTGGGTGGTCCCGCCTGGAACAGCCATTTTGAAGCCCTGGAATCGCTCAAGGGTTGGGGGTTGCCGGTGTCCGAATGGGTCAGCCGTTGTGAAGGGGCGCAGGCCTTGGTTGCATATCACCAGCGGCTGGGTCACATGCGTGATCAGCTCCCGTTTGACATCGACGGTGTCGTCTATAAAGTGGACCGGCTGGATTGGCAGAAGCGCTTGGGTTTTGTCACCCGTGAACCGCGTTGGGCAGTGGCGCACAAATACCCGGCGCAGGAGCAACTCACCACGGTGCTGGGGATCGACGTTCAGGTGGGGCGCACGGGCAAACTCACGCCGGTGGCCAAACTCGCGCCGGTGTTTGTCGGCGGCGTGACCGTGACGAATGCCACCCTGCACAACGAGGATGAAGTGTGGCGCAAGGATGTCCGTGTGGGCGACACCGTGATTGTCCGTCGGGCGGGCGACGTCATCCCGGAGGTGGTGGCTGTGCTCCACAATGATGCTCCCGCCGCACCGAGTGCACCCCAGGGGCCGTGTGTTGAGTCTGCCCAGCGGGGTGCCGTCTTTCGCATGCCCTCACAGTGCCCGGTTTGTGGCAGTACCGTGATCCGGGAGGCAGAGGAGGCGGACCATCGCTGTTCCGGAGGATTATTTTGTCCCGCCCAGCGCAAGCAGGCGATCCTGCACTTTGCGCAGCGCCGGGCCATGGACATTGAAGGCCTCGGTGAGAAACTGGTGGATCAGCTTGTGGACGGACAGATCGTTCTCAGTTTGCCCGACCTCTATCGGCTGGGCCTATCGTCGCTTGCTGGGCTAGCCCGCATGGCGGACAAATCAGCCTCCAATCTTCTGGAAGCATTGAACCGATCCCGACAGACCACTTTACCCCGATTCTTGTACGCTCTGGGCATACGCCATGTGGGCGAAGCCACCGCCAAAGACCTCGCACGCTACTTCGGCCGCATGGACGCCATCATGGAGGCTGACGTGAATTCCCTGCTGCAGGTTCGCGATGTCGGGCCGGTCGTGGCGGACAGCATCCACACGTTTTTCCAGCAAGCCCACAACCGCGAGGTGGTCGAGCAATTGCAGGCGTGTGGGGTGCATTGGGAGGAGGGGGCGGGCAGTTCATCGGCGTCCCAGCCTTTGCAGGGCAAGACGCTGGTTCTGACGGGCACTTTGCCCCGCTGGTCGCGCGATGAGGCTCGTGAGCATATCGAAGCGGCAGGCGGCAAGGTGAGCAGTTCGGTCAGCAAAAAAACCGATTACGTGGTCGCGGGTGCCGAAGCAGGAGGCAAACTGGAGAAGGCGCTTGCCTTGGGGGTGGTCGTCATCGACGAGGCCGCGCTGCGTGGACTGCTCGCATGGACCGATTGATTGGATTCAACCCTCGTCGTCGAGAGCTCGCAGCAGGGCTTGGGTCAGTTGAGCCTGATGGCGGTGAGCGTGCAAGCCTGGACCGCTGATCAGGAAGCTGTCTTCCACTCGCTCGCCCAGCGTCATGATCTTGGCCAGGTGCAGGTTGACCCGATGCTGCGCCAGCACGCGCGCAATGCTGTAGAGCAAACCATTGCGGTCGCTGGCCGACACACTGAGCAACCAGTGCTGGCCTTTGTCATCGGGTTGCAATTCCACCCGCGGAGTCACCGGAAAACTTCGTACCCGCCGAGACAGGCGCCCACGACTCGGCGGCGGCAGCGTTCCTTGCGCTTCAATGGCATGCGGCAACTCGCTCTCCAGCATGGCGATCCATTCGCGGTAGTGTTCGGACAAGGTGGAAGCCACCACCTGATAGGTGTCGAGCGCGTGACCATCCAGCGTGGTGTGAATCTTGGCGTCCAGAATGCTGAAACCCGATCCATCAAAATAGCCGCAAGTTCGGGCAAACAGGTCAGGCCGGTCGGGGGTATAGACCAAAACCTGCAAACCTTCGCCCAACGGGGAAAGGCGGGCCCGAACCAAGGTCGGGATCGGTTGTGCGCAATCGGGGCGCTGAGCCAGCGTTTTGCTGATCTGCCGGGTGTGCCAGGCGATTTCATCCGGCGAATGCCGCATGAAGTAGCTGACATCGAGCTGATCCCACAAGGTTTTGTGGGCCATATAGGGCAGAGCGTGCAAAGCCAGCGTGGTCAGGGCGTCACGTTTTCGGGATTCCACCAACGCATCAGGTGCGGGTGACCCTCCCCCCAGGGCGCGGACGGTGGCGCGGTAGAGGTCTTCCAGCAACTGGCCCTTCCAGGCATTCCAGACCTTCGGGCTGGTGCCCCGGATGTCCGCGACCGTCAACAGATACAAGCCCGTCAGACGCCTTTCGTTACCGACTCGTCGGGCAAAGGCCTGGATGACGTCCGGGTCACTCAGGTCTTCCTTCTGGGCGATCCGACTCATGGTGAGGTGCTCATTCACGAGAAACTGGATCAGCTCAGTGTCTGGCCGTGAAAGGCCGTGTTGCTGGGCGAATAATCGCACATCATTGGCACCGACTTCCGAGTGATCCCCGCCGCGCCCTTTGGCAATGTCGTGAAACAGGGCGGCGGTGTAGAGCAGCCAGGGTTGCTCCCAACCAGCGGCCAGGCGTGAGCAGAACGGGTACTCGTGCGAATGTTCCGGAATGAAAAAGCGGCGCATGTTGCGCAACACCATCAGGATGTGCTGGTCCACGGTGTACACGTGGAACAGGTCATGCTGCATCTGGCCGACCGTGTTGCGAAACACCCAGAGGTAACGACCCAGTACCGACGTTTCGTTCATCAACCGAAAAGCATGCGTGATGCCTTCGGGTTGCTGCAGGATGCGCATGAACAGCGCCCGATTGACGGGGTCGCGGCGGAACGCTGCATTCATGATGGGGCGCGCATTGTAGAGCGCACGCAAGGTCCGCGCCGACAAACCCTTCACCCCCAGTGTGGTCTGGTAGATCAGGAAGGTTTCCAGAATGGCGTGCGGGTTTTGCAGGTAAAGGTCGTCGCTGGCGACTTCCAGCATGCCGGCTTTTTCCCGGAATCGCTCATTGATGGTGCGCACGGGCAGTGGGTCGCCTCGCTCGTCGCTTTCGATGCGCTCCTGGATGTTGAGCAGCAGAATCTGGTTGAGTTGAGTCACCGCCTTGGCGGCCCAGTAGTAACGGCGCATCAGGGCTTCACTGGCCCGCCGAGCCTTTTTGGCGCTCACCACCCTAGCATTGGTGTCGGGGGCGACGATGGCCTTGTGACCAAACGCTTCGGCCATGGCATTCTGGACATCGAAGACCAAACGGTCTTCCCGGCGGCCGGTGATGGCATGCAGACGGGCTCGGATCAGGCTCAGCAAGGCTTCGTTGTGTCGCAACTGCCGGACTTCGAGCCGCGTGGCCAGGCCCCGCCGTCCCAACTCCTGCCACGAACTGCCCAGGCCAGCGGCCTTGGCAATCCAGAGGATGATTTGCAAATCACGCAGACCACCCGGGGATTCCTTGCAATTCGGCTCCAGCGCATAAGGAGTGCTTTCATATTTCTGGTGCCGCTGGCGCATCTCCAGCTTCTTGGCGTGCCAGAAAGCGCGAATGTCGATCGCATCGACCAACTGCCGCACCAATGCCTTGAACAAGGGTTTGTGGCCGCACAACCAGCGACACTCCAGCAAGGCCGTCTGGATGGTGACATCACCTTCGGCGTCCTTCAGGCATTCGTCGAGCGTGCGCACGCTGGAGCCGATCTCCAGGCCCGAATCCCAGCAACGGGTGATGAATCCTTCCAGGGCGGCCCGAAGCTCGGGGTCGAGTTGCTCCTGCGTGAGGTGGTTAGGCAGCAAGACCAGCACATCGACATCCGAATGTGGGAACAGTTCACCACGACCATACCCCCCAACCGCCAACAGGGCCATGTCAGACGGCAAACCGGCGGTGCGCCATATCTGCCCCAGCATCTGGTCAGTGAGTCGGGCCAGTTGTTTCAGTGGCCGGTGTACCGCCAAGGCAGAACCCCGGATGTCGCGGATGGTTTGCAGGACTTCTGCTTTGCCATTCCGATAGGTCTGGCGCCTGAGCGCCATGTTTTCGATCTCGATGGCTTCCATGGTGCCTCCCCAGTCAAGCCTGCCGGGCCACAAACGCCGGGGGAACTGGGGTGCCGGCCGAGTGCGTCATGATTTCGTAGCCGGATTCCGTGCACAGGACCGTATGTTCCCACTGGGCGGAGAGCGAACGATCGCGCGTGACGATGGTCCAACCATCGCCCATCTCGCGAATGTCTCGCCTGCCTTGGTTGATCATGGGCTCGATGGTGAAGGTCATGCCGGGTTGCAACTCCATGCCGGTACCTGGGCGACCATAGTGCAGAACCTGCGGGTCTTCGTGAAAGGTCTGCCCAATGCCATGACCACAGAATTCGCGGACCACCGAATACCCCGACGCTTCAGCATGCTGCTGGATGGCATGACCAATATCACCCAGGTGCCCCCCGGGTCTGACCATCTGGATGCCCTTCCACATGGCTTCGTAGGTTACGGCACACAAACGGCGCACGGGCGGCGCCGCATCGCCGACAATGAACATCCGACTGGTGTCCCCGTGCCAGCCAGCCTTGATCACCGTGACATCGATGTTGACTATATCGCCCTTTTTCAAGGCTTTGTCGTTCGGGATGCCGTGGCAGACGACATGGTTGACCGACGTGCAGATGGAGGCGGGAAAAGGGGGGTAGCCTGGGGGTTGATAGCCCACTGTGGCCGACGCGCACTGCTGGACATTGACAATGAAATCCAGCGCCAGACGGTCCAGTTCCGCCGTCGTGACGCCGGGCCGCACGAACGCCGTCAGATAGTCCAGTACTTCACTGGCGAGTCGTCCCGCCACGCGCATGCCTGCAATGCCGTCGGCGTCCTTGATCGTGATACTCATGATGGTCGTGTTGATGCCGTGTGGCCTGCCCGGAGGGGTTCGAACCCCCGACCCACGGCTTAGAAGGCCGTTGCTCTATCCAACTGAGCTACGGGCAGTCGGTGCAAGACAAAAAAGGCCCTGCGTGGGGCCCGATTGTGCGTTGATTTTGAAGATTTGGTCGGAGCGGCGGGATTCGAACTCGCGACCCTCTGCTCCCAAAGCAGATGCGCTACCAGGCTGCGCTACGCTCCGACACGGTGCGAATTGTAGCGACTATTCTGCGCGTTGATGGACAACCCCGAATCTTTTATTGCCTCGGGGATGGCTGCTGACCCAAAAGCACCGAGCGCGATTGTGCGTCCGTAAATGGTTTGCTGGTTTCTGCCAGAGCGGCCACCCCACGCCTGACGGTGGGCCGCTCGGCGATCCGGTCCAACCATGTATTCAGTGCAGGACGTGACGTTTTTCTGTGCGGCAGATGTTACAATCAGAGCTTCA
Organism: Tepidimonas sp. UBA997; assembly: GCA_002291945.1. Lineage (GTDB taxonomy): Bacteria > Pseudomonadota > Gammaproteobacteria > Burkholderiales > Burkholderiaceae_C > UBA997. The sequence continues at coordinate 39,138 of DBAZ01000050.1, read as the reverse complement.
CGACCAAATGGGCGGGTTAATTCCGGCCCTTTTTTTTTGGCCACGCCGCACACTTCGTTTTCATGTCCTGGCAGCACACTGTAGAGCAAACCATCATTGGTATGGGTTACGACTTGGTCGACCTGGAGCGATCGGCCGGTGGTTTGCTGCGCGTAACGATCGACCTCGCCTGGAGCCCTGGGCAGCCCGTTGAGCAGTTTGTCACCGTGGAAGACTGCGAAAAAGTCACGCGCCAACTGCAGATGCTGCTGGAGGTGGAGGCGGTCGACTACAAGCGTCTTGAGGTCAGTTCGCCCGGCATTGATCGCCCCCTCAGAAACGAGCAGGATTTTGAGCGATTCATCGGTCACGAAGTGGACATCACGCTCAAGCAGCCGATCGGAGATGCCGCCACGCCCGGCATGGCGGCGAATCGCAAAAAATTCCGGGGGTTGCTGGGGCGTCATGAATCGGGCGACTGGCAAGTGGTCTGGACTGACGCACCCGTCAGGAAGCCCGGCCAAAAAATCAGTCAAAAAGCCAAGATCCTGCCCGTGCAGGTCTTGGCCTTCACCCTGGATGAACTGCGCGAATCGCGGCTGGCTCCAGTGGTGAATTTTAAGGGTCGCGGTGCTGTGGCGGCATCCAGCGAGCCGCCCGCAGAAAGTTAAACCATGGCAGCAGTTTGGAAAGGCAGGCGAGTGAAATGAATCGCGAAATGTTGATGTTGATTGATGCGATTTCCCGCGAGAAAAACGTGGAACGTGACGTGGTATTGGGCGCCGTGGAGTCGGCGCTTGCGTCTGCGACCAAAAAGCTGCAAAAGGGTGAAGTTGACATCCGGGTCGTGATCGACCCCGATACCGGCTCTTACGAAACCTTCCGGCGCTGGCTGGTGGTGCCCGACGAGGCCGGTCTGCAAAACCCGGACGCCGAGGAAATGTACTCGGATGCTGTCGAGGATCGCCCGGGCGTGGCTGTGGGCGACTACATCGAAACCCAGATCGAGTCGGTGCCGATTGGCCGTATCGGTGCCATGGCAGCCAAGCAGGTGATTCTGCAACGCATCCGCGATGCCGAGCGCGAAATGCTGCTCAACGACTTCATGAGCCGGGGCGACAAGATTTTCGTCGGCACCGTCAAGCGTCTCGACAAAGGCGATGTGATCGTGGAGAGCGGGCGCGTCGAAGGTCGGCTCAAACGCGCCGAGATGATTCCGAAAGAGAATTTCCGCTCCGGCGACCGCGTGCGCGCCATGATCATGGAAGTCGATCTGAACCTGCGTGGTGCGCCCATCCTCTTGTCGCGCTCGGCGCCGGCATTCATGATCGAGCTGTTCCGCCAGGAAGTGCCGGAAATCGAACAGGGCCTGCTGGAGATCAAGTCCTGCGCCCGCGACCCCGGTTCGCGTGCCAAGATTGCCGTTTTGAGCCACGACAAGCGCATCGACCCCATCGGTACCTGCGTCGGGGTGCGCGGCTCGCGCGTCAATGGTGTCACCAACGAGCTGGCGGGCGAGCGCGTGGACATCGTGCTCTGGAGTGAAGACCCGGCGCAGTTTGTGATCGGCGCACTGGCACCGGCCAACGTGGTTTCGATCGTCGTGGACGAAGAGCGCCACGCGATGGACGTGGTGGTGGACGAAGCGAATCTGGCGATTGCGATTGGTCGCGGTGGCCAGAACGTGCGTCTGGCTTCCGACCTGACCGGCTGGAAGATCAACATCATGACCGCCGATGAGTCGGCGCAGAAGCAGGCCGAAGAAGCCCAGGCGATCCGCAGCCTGTTCATGGCCAAACTCGACGTGGACGAGGAAATTGCCGACATCCTGATCGCGGAAGGCTTTGCCAGCCTCGAAGAGGTGGCCTACGTGCCGATGCAGGAGATGCTGGAGATCGAGTCTTTCGACGAAGACACCGTCAACGAGTTGCGCGCCCGTGCCAAAGATGCCTTGCTGACGCTGGAAATCGCCAAGGAGGAGCGGGTGGAAGACGTGTCGCAGGATTTGCGTGATCTCGACGGCCTGACGATCGACCTGATCGCCCGGCTCTCTGGTGCCGGTGTACACACCCTAGACGACTTGGCCGATCTGGCCGTGGATGAACTGACCGATATCACGGGGCAAAGCGCAGACGAAGCCAAGGCCCTGATCATGAAAGCGCGTGAACACTGGTTCACTGGCAACGATGCCAGCGCGCAGTCCTGATCACGGAGGCCCAACGGAGTTAAACGTTTATGTCAAGCAATACCGTCGCAGAATTCGCCACCGAACTCAACAAGCCGGCTGCCTTGCTGCTGGAGCAACTGGCCAGCGCTGGCGTGGACAAGAGATCGGGGGCGGACCCGATTTCCGAAAACGACAAGCAACGCCTGCTGAGCTACCTGCAAGCCAGCCACGGCAGCGCCACGGGCGAGCGCAAAAAAATCACGCTGACCAAAAAATCCACCACCGAGATCAAGCAGGCCGATGCGTCTGGCCGTGCCCGAACCATCCAGGTCGAGGTGCGCAAAAAACGCACCTTCATCAAACGCGACGACGAGCCGGTGGAAAGCAGCGATGCGCAGGCGGCTTGCGTGATCGACGACGAAGAACTGGCCCGCCGTGAGCAGGAGGCCCGGCAGCAGGCCGAACTGCTGCGCCGCCAGGAAGAAGAACTGGCGCAGAAGCGCAAAGAGCGTGAAGCGCGTGAAGAAGCCGAAGCCCGCGAAGCCCGCGCCGCCGCCGAAGCCGAGCGGCAACGCCAGCAGGCCGCCGAGCGCGAACAGGCCGAGCGTGCGGCCCGCGAAGCGCGTGAAGTGCGCACCCAAGCCGCCGCCGAGCAGGCCCGGCAGGAGCACAGCAAGGCAAGCCCGGTGAACACCGAGGTCGAAACCGCCAACGCCGCTGCCGAAGAAAAAGCCAGACAGGACAAGGCCCATGCGCTGGCGGCAGAGCAAGAGCGCAAGGCGGCTGAAAAACTGGCCGAAGCAAAGCGCGCCCAGGAACTGGACGAGCGTCGGCGCAAAGCCTTGGCCGAAGCCGAGGCCATCCGCGCCATGATGGCCGCACCCAAAAAAGTGCTGGTGGCCAAAAAGCCGGAAGATCCCAAGCCCGCTGAGGCCAAGCCGGGGATCAAAGGCACCCTGCACAAACCGGCCGGTACACCGGCCAAGCCGCCCGCGAGTGCGCCGTCTGTTGGGGTGGCGGCGGCAGGCAAAAAAGAAGTCAAGTCCGAAGCCTTGTCGTCCACCTGGAAGGACGAAAGCGGCAAGAAAAAAGAACTCAAGACGCGCGGCGACACCGGCGCGGGTGCCGGTCGCGGTGGCAGCAACTGGCGTGCCGGGCCCAAGGGCGGCAAGCGCGGGGGCCGCGACGAGCGCGAGTCTGCCTACGCGGCTGCGCCTGCCGACAACAAAGTCATCGAGGTTCATGTACCAGAAACCATCACAGTGGCCGAACTGGCACACAAGATGGCGCTCAAGTCGTCCGAGGTCATCAAGCAGCTCATGAAGCTGGGCCAGATGGTCACCATCAACCAGTCGCTGGATCAGGACACGGCGATGATCGTGGTCGAAGAGCTTGGCCACAAGGCCGTGGCCGCCGCGCTCGACGATCCGGAGGCCTTCACCGAAGAGGAAGTGTCTTTGGCCCATGCCGAGCTCAAGCCGCGGGCACCGGTGGTGACCGTGATGGGGCACGTCGATCACGGCAAAACCTCGCTGCTGGACTACATCCGTCGCACCAAGGTGGCGGCGGGTGAGGCTGGCGGCATCACGCAGCACATCGGGGCTTACCATGTGGACACCCCGCGCGGCATGGTGACTTTTCTGGACACGCCCGGTCACGAGGCTTTTACGGCCATGCGTGCCCGTGGCGCCCAGGCGACCGACATCGTCATTCTGGTTTGTGCGGCGGACGACGGCGTGATGCCCCAGACCCGTGAAGCCATCAAGCACGCCAAGGCCGCCCATGTGCCGATCGTGGTGGCCATGACGAAGGCGGACAAGTCCGATGCAAACATCGAGCGCGTCAAGTCCGAGCTGGTGGCCGAGTCGGTGGTGCCGGAAGAATTCGGCGGTGACTCGCCGTTCGTCGCCGTCTCCTCGAAAACCGGCATGGGCATCGACGCCCTGCTGGAAAACGTGTTGCTGCAGGCCGAAGTGCTGGAGCTCAAGGCACCGGTGGATGCGCATGCCAAAGGGCTGGTGATCGAAGCCCGGCTCGACAAAGGCCGTGGTGCCGTGGCCACCGTGCTGGTGCAGTCGGGCACGCTGAAAGTGGGTGACGTGGTGCTGGCGGGTCAGACCTCGGGCCGTGTGCGCGCCATGCTCGACGAAAACGGCAAGCCGACCAAGGAGGCCGGGGCGTCCATCCCGGTCGAAATTCAGGGTTTGGCGGAAGTGCCGCAAGCGGGCGACGATTTCATGGTGCTGGCCGACGAGCGCCGTGCCCGTGAAATCGCCACCTACCGGGCCGGCAAATTCCGCTCCACCAAACTGGCCAAGCAGCAAGCCGCCAAGCTGGAAAACATGTTCACCGACATGCAGGCGGGCGAAGTCAAAACCCTGCCCATCATCATCAAAGCCGACGTCCAGGGCTCGCAGGAAGCGCTGGCCACCTCGCTGCTCAAGCTCTCGACCGAGGAAGTGCGCGTTCAGCTCGTCTATGCAGGCGTGGGCGGCATCAGCGAGTCCGACATCAATCTGGCGATTGCGTCCAAAGCCATCGTCATCGGCTTCAACGTCCGGGCCGACGCGGGTGCGCGCAAACTCGCCGAAGGCAACGACGTCGATCTGCACTACTACAACATCATTTACGATGCGGTCGATGAGCTGAAGGCGGCCATGTCCGGTATGCTCGCGCCCGAGAAGCGCGAAGAGGACATCGGCACGGCCCAGATCCGTACCGTGTTCGTGGCCTCCAAGATCGGCACCGTGGCGGGCTGCATGGTCACGTCGGGCTACGTCACCCGCACGGCGCATTTCCGCCTGCTGCGCGACAACGTGGTCATCTATACCGGCGAGCTCGATTCGCTCAAGCGCATGAAAGACGACGTCAAGGAAGTGCGCGAGGGCTTCGAGTGCGGCATCAAGCTCAAGAACTACAACGACATCAAGGAAGGCGATACCCTCGAACTGTTCGAGATCAAGGAAGTCGCCCGGACGCTGTAAGCCATGCCTGCACGCAAGTCGCCCTCCACCAACCGCAGCTTCCAGGTCGCCGACCAGATCCAGCGCGACCTCACCGAGCTCATTGCGCGTGAGTTGAAAGACCCGCGGGTGGGCATGGTCACGCTGCAAGCGGTGGATGTGACCCCGGACTATGCGCACGCCAAGGTTTATTTCAGTGTGCTGGTCGGCGACCCGCAGCAAACCGAGGAAGCGCTCAACCAAGCGGCGGGGTTTCTGCGCAACGGCTTGTTCAAGCGTTTGCACATCCACACTGTGCCGACGCTGCATTTCCATTTCGACCGCACCACCGAGCGTGCCGCCGACATGAATGCCCTGATCGCCAAGGCGGTCGCTACGCGGGCCAAGGAGGACTGAGCATGCGCACCGCCGGGCCGCCCCAAGGTGCGAAGGCCCCCTTGGGGGGCAGCGCCGCGCACGCACCGACCGAGCGTGGCGCTGCACCGGCGCGGCTGCAGCGGCACCCGGTGCATGGGGTGTTGCTGCTCGACAAGCCGCTCGGGCTGTCCAGCAACCAAGCCTTGCAAAAGGCCAAATGGCTGCTGCGCGCCGAGAAGGCCGGGCACACCGGCACGCTCGATCCCTTGGCCACGGGCGTGCTGCCTTTGTGTTTTGGGGCGGCCACCAAGTTCAGCCAACTGCATTTGGACGCCGACAAAACCTACCAAACCACCTTGCGCCTAGGGGTAACGACCAGCACCGGCGACGCCGAAGGCCAGGTGCTGGCGCAGCGCCCCGTCAGATGCACCATCGGCCAGGTGGTGGCGGCCCTCGACGCCTACACCGGCCCGATTCGCCAGTTGCCACCCATGCACAGCGCCCTCAAGAAAGACGGCAAAGCCCTGTACGAGTATGCGCGGGCCGGGCTTACGGTCGAGCGCACGCCGCGCGACGTGACCATCCACGCGCTCGAATTGCAAGACATCGAATTGCAAGGCGACGCACCGACGCTGCGCCTGCAGGTGCGTTGCAGCAAAGGCACCTACATCCGCACGCTGGGCGAAGACATCGGTGCGGCGCTGGGCTGTGGTGCCCACCTGAGCCAGTTGCGCCGGGTCGCCAGCGGCAGTTTCGACGTCGGCGCTTGCGTCACCCTGGAGCAACTCGAATCCCTGCCGCAAGCCCAACGCTCGACCCTGCTGCTGCCGGTGGCGGTGCTGCTGGCGGGTCATACGCCCGTCACGCTCGACAGCGATCATGCCAGCCGCTTTCTATCGGGCCTGCGCCGCCGGGGCGCTTGGCCCGACGCGGCGCAGGTGGCCGTGTGGGGTGAGCAGCCCAGAGCCTTGCTGGGCAGCGCCCGCATCGAGGCGGGCGAACTGATACCGGGGCGCCTGTTGACCCTGCTCGAAATTCAACAAAGTCTGGAACATCCATCATGAGTACGCCTATCCGCAATATTGCGATCATCGCCCACGTTGACCACGGCAAGACCACCATGGTCGATCAACTGCTGCGCCAGTCCGGCACCTTTGCCGAGCACGAAAAAGTGGTCGATACCGTGATGGACAACAACGCCATCGAGCGCGAACGCGGCATCACCATCCTGGCCAAGAACTGCGCCGTCAGTTGGCAGGGCACCCACATCAACATCGTCGATACACCCGGCCACGCCGACTTTGGCGGCGAAGTGGAACGCGCCCTGTCGATGGTCGATGGTGTGGTGCTGCTGATCGACGCCCAGGAAGGCCCGATGCCGCAAACCCGCTTCGTCACCAAGAAGGCGCTGGCGCTGGGCCTCAAGCCCATCGTGGTGGTCAACAAGGTGGACAAGCCCGGTGCCCATTGCGACAAGGTGGTCAACGCCGCCTTCGACCTGTTCGACAAGCTGGGCGCGACCGACGAGCAGCTCGATTTCCCCGTGGTATTTGCTTCGGGCATCAACGGCTGGTCCAGCCTGAAGGAAGGCGCACCCGGTGAACAGTGGGGGCCGGACATGTCGGCCCTGTTCAACACCATTTTGCAGCACGTACCGGCCCACGCGGGCGATCCGCAGGCCCCGCTGCAACTGCAGATTTCCGCGCTGGACTATTCCTCTTTCGTCGGGCGCATCGGGGTCGGTCGGGTCAATGCCGGCATCGTCAAGCCCGGTATGGACGTGCTGGTCTGCGAAGGCCCGGATGGCAAGCGCGTCAAAGGCCGCATCAACCAGGCGCTGACTTTTCAGGGGCTGGACCGGATTCAGACGGCGGCGGCTGGCCCGGGCAACATCGTGCTCATCAACGGCATCGAGGACATCGGCATCGGCGTGACGGTGACGAGCGTCGAAACACCCACCCCGCTGCCGATGCTGAAGGTGGACGAGCCGACCCTGGTCATGAACTTCTGCGTCAACACCAGCCCGCTGGCTGGCCGTGAAGGCAAGTTCGTGACCAGCCGCCAGATCTGGGACCGGCTGCAAAAAGAGCTGCAGCACAACGTGGCCCTGCGCGTCAAGGAAACCGACGAAGACGGCATTTTCGAAGTTGCGGGCCGGGGCGAGCTGCACCTGACCATCCTGCTGGAAAACATGCGCCGCGAGGGCTACGAACTGGCCGTATCGAAGCCGCGCGTGGTGATGCGCGAGATCGACGGCGAGAAATGCGAACCGATGGAACTCGTCACCGCCGATGTGGAAGACCAGCATCAAGGCGGCGTCATGCAGGCGCTGGGGCTGCGCAAGGGCGAAATGGTCAACATGGAGCCAGACGGCAAGGGCCGCGTTCGGCTCGAATACCGCATCCCGGCACGGGGGCTGATCGGCTTTAGCAATGAATTCCTCAACCTGACCCGCGGTTCCGGCCTGATTGCGTCCATCTTCGATGGCTATGAAGCGCACAAGGGCGACATCGGCGGGCGCAAGAACGGCGTGCTGATTTCCATGGACGATGGCGAAATCTTCACCTATGCCTTGGGCAAACTCGACGACCGTGGCCGCATGTTCGTCAAGCCCAACGACCCGGTCTATGAAGGCATGATCGTCGGCATTCACAGCCGCGATAACGACTTGGTGGTGAATGCCACCCGCACCAAGCAGTTGACCAACTTCCGCGTCAGCGGCAAGGAAGATGCGGTCAAGATCACGCCGCCGATCGAGCTCACGCTCGAATACGGCGTGGACTTCATCGACGACGACGAACTGGTCGAAATCACGCCCAAGAGCATCCGTCTGCGCAAGCGCTTCCTCAAAGAGCACGAACGCAAACGCGCCCAACGCGAGGCCGCATGAACCTGGGCCACGGTCAGGCCGTGGCGCTGATGGTGCTAGTCACCTTCCTGTGGAGCACGGCAGGGGTGGTGACCCGGCACCTGGAGCAGGCCCAGGCTTTCGAAATCACGTTCTGGCGCAGTTTTTTCACGCTGCTTGCGCTGGCAGTCATTCTGCCCGTCTGGCAGGGCTGGGGGGTCTGGCAGCGCATGCGTTCCGAGGGCTGGCTGCTATGGGCCTCGGGGGCCTGCTGGGCGGTCATGTTCACCGCTTTCATGCTGGCGCTGGCCCTGACCAGTGTCGCCAACGTGCTCATCACACTGGCTGCCGCACCGCTGCTCACGGCGCTGGTTTCGAGGGTGTTTTTTGCCCAGCAACTGGCCAGACGGACTTGGGTCGCCATCGGCGTTGCCGGTTTGGGTATCGGCTGGATGTTCGCCCGACAACTCGACGGCACGGCCTGGATGGGGATGCTGGTCGCACTGGGTGTGCCGCTGGCAGGAGCGATCAACTGGAATCTGGTTCGCTGCGGGCAGGAAGCGGGCCGCGAGGTCGATCTGGTTCCCGCCGTGCTCGTCGGTGCCGCCCTTTCCGCGCTCGCCACCTTGCCGCTGGCCTGGCCCCTAGAGGCCAGTGCGCACGACATCGCGCTGCTGGCTGGCTTGGGGCTGGGGCAACTGGCCATCCCTTGTGTGCTGGCGGTGCTTTGCGCCCGCGTGCTGGCCCCGCCTGAAATATCGCTGCTGGCCCTGCTGGAAGTGCTGTTCGGGATCGTGCTGGTCTGGTGGCTGGCCCGTGAAGCGCCCAGCGCCGAGGTGATTCAGGGCGGCCTGCTGGTCGTCAGCGCCCTCGTCGTCAATGAATGGTTGGGCTGGCGGGAGCGAGCCAGCCGCAGCCGCAGCGAGCAGCACGATGCCGCACGCAAGGCCATCCCATGAATCTCACATCCTCGTATCTCAACTTGCCTGAAGTGATCACTGAGGTCTGCCCCAACGGGGTCGGATTGATCACCCTCAACCGCCCTGGCGCATTGAATGCCCTGAGCTTGCCCATGGTGCGAGCACTGATGCACGCTCTTCAGTCCTGGAAGAACGACGACAGCATACTTGCCGTGGCCATACGCGGGCGAAGCAAGCACGGCGACTTCGGCGCCTTCTGTGCGGGCGGTGACATCCGCTTCTTCCACCAGGCGGCCAACCAGGGCAACCCGGCCCTGGAAGACTTCTTCACCGAAGAATACGCACTCAACCACCTTATCTACACCTACCCCAAGCCCTACATCGCCTTCATGGACGGCGTTTGCATGGGGGGAGGGATGGGCATCAGCCAGGGAGGCCGGTGCCGCGTCGTCACCGAGCGTTCCAAGGTGGCCATGCCCGAAACCCACATCGGATTGTTCCCGGATGTGGGCGGGGGTTATTTTCTGGGTCGAACGCCTGGCCGGGTAGGGGAGTACCTGGGCTTGACGGGACAGGTCATCAGCGGGCCGCAAGCCCTCCTGTGGGGGCTGGCTGACGTGTGGGCAACCACTGCAAGCCTTCCCCAAGCCTGGGAAGCTCTTGGGCAGGTGCAAGCCCGCCATTCGCACGACTTCATGCTGGCTTGGCAGAAAAAAACCCAGTCACTGGGCTGGCAGTGGGGCGTCGCTGCGGCCCCGGCACTAGGGGCTGTGCCACTGTCGCCTGCATTCGAGGTAGCCTTTGCGGCCGACAGCGTACGCGGCATTGTGCAAGCCTTGGAGTCTGCCCGGACGCCTGCTGCCGACCAGGCCCTTGCCACCTTGCGTACCCGCAGCCCCTTGATGTTGCATGTGGTGCTGGAGCAGATTCGCCGTGCCCGTGCCATGGACTTGGCCGACGAACTCCGCATGGAACGCGATCTGGTGCGGCATTGCTTTCACCCCCACCATCTGGGTCGCTTGCCCAGTGATTCGGAAACCGTCGAGGGCATACGCGCACTGGCGGTCGATAAAGACCACACCCCGCGCTGGAACCCCGAAGCGATTGAGGCCGTACACCCCGACATGATCGCCCCGTTCTTTCAAAGCCCTTGGCCCGCCTGCATGCACCCGCTGCGTGATCTCGCCTGAGCAGGCCCAACTGAAGCACCGGGTCAACGCTGGCGCTGTTTCATGACACGTTCGACCTCGCGCTTGCCCTCGCGCTCCTTGATGGTGTCGCGCTTGTCGTGTTCGGCCTTGCCCTTGGCCAGCGCCACCTCGCACTTGACGCGGCCATTTTTCCAGTGCAGGTTGAGCGGCACCAGGGTGTAGCCCTTTTGCTCCACCTTGCCGATCAGTCGGCGGATCTCCTCGCGGTGCATGAGCAGCTTGCGGGTGCGTGCGCTGTCGGCGTTGACGTGGGTGCAAGCGGTGCGCAAGGGGTTGATCAGACAGCCGATGAGGAACAACTCCCCCGCGCGGATCACCACATAGCCATCGGTCAGTTGCACTTTACCCGCTCGCACGGCCTTCACCTCCCAACCCTCCAGCACGAGACCGCATTCGTAGCGTTCCTCGACGTGGTAGTTGAAAGAGGCCTTTTTGTTATCGGCAATGCGGCTGTCGCGCACCGCCTGGGCGGTTTTGTTTTTCGATGACATGACGGGTATCTGGGGGGCAACGGGGCAACTACAATCCCGCCACAGGCATGCATTGTATGAAAAGCGTTCACAAAACCGTCCTCATCTGGCACAGCCCGCACGAGATGTTCTCGCTCGTGACCGATGTGGCGCGTTACCCCGAATTTCTGCCCTGGTGCAGCCACGGTCAGGTACTGGAGCTCAAGGCCGATGGCATGGTGGCCTCCATCGGCATGTCGATGGGCGGCATCAAAAAAGCGTTCACCACCCGCAACACCCATCTGCAAGACCAGCGCATCCATCTGGAACTGGTCGATGGGCCGTTTTCTCGACTCGATGGCACCTGGCTGTTCAAGCCCGTCGGCGACGGCACCCAGCGTGCCTGCAAGATCGAATTCACCCTCAACTACGGTTTTGCCAGCAACACCCTAGCGGCCCTGGTGGGGCCGGTATTCGACAAGATTGCTGGCAGCTTGGTCGATGCTTTCGTCAAGCGGGCCGATCAGGTGTATGGGTCATGAAACTCCGCGTCACGGTGGTCTGGAGCCTTGACCAGGGCCACTGCGAAGAGCGGGTTTGTCGGGTCGATACCGGTGCCACCATTGCGGACGCACTCCACGCTGCGGGCCATGCATGGGAGGGAGATGAAGTCCCTGAAGTGGGTATCTGGGGTCGCAAAAAGACGCTTGATCACCCTGTGCAGGATCAAGACCGGGTCGAGTGCTACCGACCCTTGAAAGTGGACCCCAAAGTGGCACGTAAAGCGCGTTTTCACCGACAGGGAGCACGTGCGGCCGGTCTGTTTTCCCAGCGCAGGCCCGGCGCTAAGCCGGGCTACTGAAGCACGAGCCTCAGGGTGTACAGTTGTCGCGAATGATCTGCTGTGCGCGTTCCACCTCTGTGCGCCGCATGCCGTCGGTCATGTTGACGCGCTGACCAGACTCGTTGATGGTAGCGAGCCTGCCCGGACGCTGCAGGGTGGCCAATGCTTCCTGGGCGCGTCGGCAGTTGTCTGCCCGGATTTGAGCGTTCTGCCGCTCCACCGCGCGCATTTGCTCGTCGTTTTCGACGATCACCACATTGCCACCAGGGGCGGCAGCAGCAGGTGGTGTGGTGGCGGGGCGGGGCGCCTCAACCCCCCCACTTTCTGCAGCCGGGTTCACGAGATTTCTGGTGCCAGTCGCTGGCGCAGGCGCAGGCTGACGGATGATCCGATGGTTGGGAACGGACGCAGGCGGCGGCATGTCACTGAATACCTGTCGACCGGCGTCATCCAGCCAGACCCAGGCTGGGGCGGCCTGGAGAGTGCCAGACAAAGCCATCAGAGCAGCCAGAGCGATGCCGCAAATATTGGCCGTGAGTCGCCTTTTCATCATGATTCATTCCTCCTGAATGCAAACAGGAATGTAACGCCTTTAACAGGCCCTTTACAATAGCGTATTTGGAGCTTTACTCATGCGCCTACTCGGAAAAGCGCTCACCTTCGACGATGTGTTGCTGGTGCCGGCGTACTCCCAGATCCTGCCCAAGGACACGTCCCTTTGCACCCAGTTCACGCGCGGCATCAGGCTGAACCTGCCGCTGGTCGCGGCGGCCATGGATACCGTCACCGAAGCCCGTCTGGCGATTGCGATTGCCCAAGAAGGCGGCATCGGGATCGTGCACAAAAACCTCCCTGCACCAGATCAGGCCGCGCAAGTGGCCAAGGTCAAGCGTTACGAGTCGGGGGTGCTGCGCGATCCGGTGGTCATCACGCCAGACACCTCGGTCTATCAGGTGATGCAGTTGTCGCACGAGTTGGGGGTGTCGGGCTTTCCGGTGGTCGATGGCGGCAAAGTGGTCGGCATCGTCACCGGGCGCGATTTGCGCTTCGAGACCCGCACCGAACTCCCGGCGCGCGAAATCATGACGCCGCGGGAACGGCTCGTCACCGTGCCCGAAGGCACCACGCCCGAAGAAGCCAAGGCGCTGCTCAACAAGCACAAGCTCGAGCGCTTGCTGGTGGTCAACGAATCCTTCGAGCTCAAGGGCCTGATCACCGTCAAGGACATCACCAAGCAGCTCAATTTCCCCAGCGCGGCGCGTGACAGCGCGGGCCGTCTGCGGGTGGGTGCGGCGGTCGGGGTGGGCGCCGGTACCGAAGAGCGCGTGGAAGCCTTGGTCAAGGCCGGGGTGGACGCGATCGTGGTTGACACGGCCCACGGGCACAGCAAGGGCGTGCTCGACCGTGTGCGCTGGGTCAAGCAGCATTACCCACAGGTGCAAGTCATCGGCGGCAACATTGCCACTGGCGCAGCGGCCCTGGCGCTGGTTGAGGCGGGCGCGGACGGCGTCAAGGTGGGGATAGGCCCCGGCTCCATTTGCACCACCCGCATCGTCGCCGGGGTGGGCGTGCCCCAGATCACCGCCATCGACAACGTGGCCACCGCGCTGCAAGGCACGGGGGTGCCGCTGATTGCGGACGGCGGCATCCGCTACAGCGGCGACATCGCCAAGGCGATTGCAGCCGGTGCCAGCACGGTGATGATGGGCGGCATGTTTGCCGGCACCGAAGAAGCACCGGGCGAGATCGTGCTGTACCAGGGCCGCAGCTACAAGAGCTACCGTGGCATGGGCTCGATCGGTGCCATGCAGCAGGGCAGCGCCGACCGCTACTTCCAGGAATCGAGCACCGGCAACCCGAATGCCGACAAACTGGTGCCCGAGGGCATTGAAGGGCGGGTGCCTTACAAAGGCTCGGTCGTGGCCATCATCTTCCAGATGGCTGGTGGCCTGCGTGCCTCGATGGGCTATTGCGGCTGCGCCACGACCGACGAGATGCGCAACCGCGCCGAATTCGTGGAAATCACCGCCGCTGGCATCCGCGAAAGCCACGTCCACGACGTGCAGATCACCAAAGAAGCGCCCAACTACCGGGCAAGCTGAGCCACTCACCAAGGGCCGCCTGCGGGCGGCCCTTGCCATTTTCAACGGGCGCAGCCCTTACCGCCATGCAACACCAGAAGATTCTCATCCTCGATTTCGGCTCCCAGGTGACGCAACTGATTGCCCGCCGGGTGCGCGAAGCCCATGTGTATTGCGAGGTCCACCCCTGCGACGTATCCAGCGACTGGGTGCGCAACTACGCCGCCGATGGGCTGTTGAAGGGCATCATCCTGTCGGGCAGCCACGCCAGCGTGTACGAGGTGGACGACCGTGCGCCCGCTGCCGTCTTTGAGCTGGGCATTCCGGTTCTAGGCATCTGCTACGGCATGCAGACCATGGCTACCCAACTCGGCGGCAAGGTCGAGGCTGGCCATACCCGTGAATTCGGCTACGCCGAAGTGCGTGCGCACGGCCACACGGCGCTGCTCAAAGGGATCGAGGACTTCAGCACCCCCGAAGGCCACGGCATGCTCAAGGTCTGGATGAGCCACGGCGACAAAGTCACCGAGATGCCGCCGGGCTTCAAGCTGATGGCCAGCACCGACGCCTGCCCCATTGCTGGCATGGCCGACGAATCGCGCGGCTACTACGCGGTGCAGTTCCACCCGGAGGTGACGCACACGGTGCAGGGCCGGGCGCTGCTGGAGCGCTTCGTGCTGGAGATCTGCGGCACGCGGCCCGACTGGATCATGCGCGACCACATCGAGGAAGCGGTGCAGAAAATCCGCGAGCAGGTGGGCGACGAGGAAGTGATCCTGGGCCTGTCCGGCGGTGTGGATTCGTCGGTCGCCGCCGCCCTGATCCACCGCGCCATTGGCGACCAGCTGACCTGCGTGTTCGTCGATCATGGCCTGCTGCGCCTGCACGAGGGCGACATGGTGATGGACATGTTCGTCGGCAAGCTGCACGCCAAGGTGATCCGTGTCGATGCAGCCGACCAGTTCCTGGGCCACCTAGCGGGTGTGAGCGACCCGGAGGCCAAACGCAAGATCATCGGCCGCGAATTCGTCGAGGTGTTCAAGGCCGAAGCGGCCAAATTAACTTCAAGTGGCGCATCAACAAAAGGCGAGGCAGCGAGTCGCGCCGTCAAAGGGGCGACGTGGTTGGCACAAGGCACCATTTACCCCGACGTGATCGAGTCCGGCGGAGCCAAGAGCAAAAAGGCCGTGACCATCAAAAGCCACCACAACGTGGGCGGTCTGCCGGAACAGCTGGGCCTGAAGTTGCTGGAACCGCTGCGCGATTTGTTCAAGGACGAGGTGCGTGAACTCGGCGTGGCACTGGGCCTGCCGCATGACATGGTGTATCGCCATCCGTTCCCGGGTCCTGGCCTGGGCGTGCGCATCCTGGGCGAGGTGAAGAAGGCGTACGCCGACCTGCTGCGCCGCGCGGACGCCATCTTCATCGAGGAACTGCGCTCGACCATCGACCCCATCAGCGGCAAGAGCTGGTACGACCTCACCAGCCAGGCCTTCACCGTGTTCCTGCCGGTCAAGAGCGTGGGCGTGATGGGCGACGGCCGCACCTACGATTACGTGGTGGCCCTGCGCGCGGTGCAGACCAGCGACTTCATGACCGCCGACTGGGCCGAGCTGCCGTATGCGCTGCTCAAAAAGGTGTCGGGCCGCATCATCAACGAGGTGCGCGGCATCAACCGCGTCACTTATGACGTGAGCAGCAAGCCGCCCGCGACCATCGAGTGGGAGTGATTGGGCGTCCGGCAACTGCTGGCACTGAACAGCACTAAAACCCCCGTAAGCCCGCGTCACTGCGGGCTTTTTTGCGTCTGCGTTCGGCATCGACTGGCAACGTGACGCACCACCCCCCCGCATTCAGCGACTTCGTGTCCTGAGTGCGGGGGTGTTTTTGCGTTTCTGGCAGAGCTTGACGAACTACGGGAAACCCGTATAATTCAACTCATGCGCACCGTGATCGAAACCCCGACATTCCAGAAGCAGGCCGAGAAGCTGTGGTCAGAAGACGATCGACTGGCCTTCATCGACTGGATTGCGGCGAACCCGCTGGCCGGGGATGTGATTCCCGGTGCGGATGGGGCACGCAAGGTTCGCTGGAGCCGTTGCGGGTCTGGCAAGTCGAGCGGAGCGCGAGTGATTTATTTCAACCTGACGGAGCAGGAAGTGGTGCTGCTGGTGGCGGCGTATGTCAAGGCCGAACGTGCCAACATGCTTCCCGCCGAAATCAGAAAGGTGGTGTGACATGGGCATCAAGAAATTCGACGTTGAGAAGGTGGCGGCGGCTATCGAGGCCGATGCCGGTGAAGCCCTTCCTGATCTGCGGCAAGCACTCGCGCAAGCGCAGGCAGGGCTTGGGCGAGTGACCACGCCCGATCAAATCCTTGTGCGCCAGGCGCGGGAGAAGTCCGGACTGACACAAGCCGCATTCGCCGAGCGCATCGAGACCCCCGTGGCGACGTTGCGCGATTGGGAGCAGGGGCGGTTTGCCCCGCCCGGCGGCGTGCTGTGCCTGCTTCGGCTGATCATCAAGCATCCCGAGTTGTTCAACGAGTTGAGCGCGGCATGAGATTTTCCGAGCATGGTATTTTTCATGGCATCAATCGGCGGCCTTCCTGTGATTGCCTGTCAATGCCTGTGTTTTTTGCTCAATAACCATTGAGTGGGAGTCAAATCAGGTCCTTCGGGGACTATCCCTACTTATCGAAAATCTGTCGTAACGTGTTGATTTAAAACGCACAAACCGACCCCGCATTCAGCGACTTCGTG
>DBAZ01000050.1:0-22243 GCA_002291945.1 Tepidimonas sp. UBA997 | reverse complement strand
CCCCGCATTCAGCGACTTCGTGTCCTGAGTGCGGGGGTGCTTTTTTTTGTTTGTGGTGATGGTGGTTATAGTGTTGATAATCCGTTTTAAGTGGTTATAATAACCACCGTGAACAGCAAGCAAGTCATCAAGATGCTCGAAGCCAACGGCTGGGAGTTGCGGAATGTGAAGGGAAGTCACCATGTCTTCCGCCATCCCGCCAAGCCCGGTCACATCAGCGTGCCGCATCCGAAGATGGACTTGGGTGTTGGTTTGGTTCACAAGCTCTTGAAACAAGCTGGATTGAAGTGAAGGAGAACGCCATGAAATTCCCGATTGCCATTGAACCTGCCACCGAAAGCACGGCCTGGGGCGTGGTGGTGCCCGATCTCCCCGGATGTTTCTCTGCTGGCGACACGGCTGAGGATGCCTTCGCCAACGCGGTCGATGCCATTGAAGCCCACTGCGAAATTCTCGCGGAGGACAATGTGGACATTCCTGTTCCGCGTCCGTTGGCCGAGTGGCAGCGCGATCCAGAGTACGCCGGTTGGGTCTGGGCGTTGGTCGATGTTGATGTGACGCGCTTTGAAGGCAAGGCCGAGAAGATCAACATCACGCTACCGCGTCGCCTCTTGGCCAAGATTGATGACTACGCCAAAGCGCACGGCTCCACCCGCTCGGGTTTTCTGGCGGAGGCTGCCCGTGCTGCCATGCACTGAAACCGAACAGCCCCGATGAGACACTTGGATGTGATGCGTGAACTTTGACCGCGACAAGCATTTCATGCAAATCGCCTTGGCGCAAGCGCAGCAAGCGAGTGCCTGCGGCGAGGTTCCCGTCGGGGCGGTGATCGTCCAGTGCGGTATTGCAGAGCGGGCAGATCGGGTCATTGCGGCTGCTCACAACCAGCCCGTCGGCCTCAAGGACCCGACCGCTCACGCCGAAATGCTGGCCCTGCGGCAAGCCGCCCAGGCGCTGGGCAATTACCGCCTCGACGGCTGCGAACTGTTTGTCACCTTGGAGCCTTGCGCCATGTGCGCACAGGCCCTGCTGCACGCCCGCATAGCCCGAGTGGTTTATGGGGCTGCCGAGCCGAAAACCGGCGCGGCCGGTTCGGTCGTTAACATCTTGGGTGATGCACGGCTGAACCACCAGACGCAAGTGCAGGGCGGGGTGTTAGCCGATGCCGCTGCAGCATTGCTCCAAGGGTTTTTTACCCAACAACGCCGGGCCGCCCGGCAATCCGCCCAGCCCCTGCGTGACGATGCGCTGCGCACCCCGGACGCGGCTTTTGCCCCCCTTTGGCAGGCCTTGCCGGACGGCTGGCGTGAGGCCTCGCAGACCACGCAAGCGGGGTCGGAACTCAACGGTTTGCGTTTTCACTGGATCGACCTTCAGCCACAAACACCACCGCCATCGCCTTCCTTGCCTTCTTCACCTGCAACCGGTAGCGCCTGGGTACTGCTGCACGGCCCTGCCAGTTGGTGGCCCGAGTGGCTTGCGTTGGCCCAGTCACTGACACGGGCCGGGCACCGTGTGCTGCTGCCGGATCTGATCGGATGCGGCCTGAGCGACAAGCCCAAGAAACCGCAATGGCACACCATGCAGCGGCATGCAGCCATTCTGGCGCAGTGGCTCAAGGGCTTGGGCGAACCCGTCTGGCAGGTCGGTGTGGCCCCTGAGCAGGCCGATCTGGGCCAGCACGTGGTGCGCTCCCTGCAAGCGCACCATGACCTGCCCGCCACGCTCGCCGTGATCGAAGCCCCCATCCACGCTCACTTGCCTGCGGGCTGGCAGCACTGGCCCTACCCGGACCAGGGCCACCGGGCGGCACACAAAGCCTGGCCGTGGCCGCCGTCGTGAGGCCATAATCGGCGGATGGCGCACATCTACATTTATTCACCCAGCGGGGCGGTTCGCGACAAGGCGGGTTTTCGGCGTGCCGTGAAGCGGCTGCAAACCCAAGGTCACGAGCTCGAGGTGGACCCCGACGCGCTGCGCAGCCATCAGCGCTTTGCGGGCGACGACGCCACCCGGCTGGCCGCCATCGAGCGTGCAGCGCACAGCGAGGCCGGCATCTTGCTCACCACCCGGGGGGGCTATGGCCTGACCCGGCTGTTGCCCCAACTGCCCTACGATGCCATCGGGGCATCGGTGCAGCGGGGCACCGCCTGGGTGGGGTTGAGCGACTTCACGGCCCTGCAATGCGCCACCTATGCCATGCGAGGCACGACCACCTGGGCCGGCCCGGCGCTGCTGGAAGACTGGGCCTGCGAGGAGCCACCCGATGAGATCATGCAAGCCTGTTTTGACGATCTCGTAACCGGGGTGGGCGAGGGCACCGGCTGGCGTTTGCCGCCGGGGGACTTCAAAGCCCACCCCGTGCTGAGCCAAGAGGCGGGCTGGGCCGCCGAGGGTGCCATCTTGTGGGGGGGCAACCTGTCGGTCTTGTGCAGCCTGCTGGGTTCACCCTTCTTTCCCGTGGTGGCAGGCGGCGTCCTGTTTCTGGAAGACGTGGGCGAACACCCCTACCGCATCGAACGCCTGCTGACCCAGTTGCTGCATGCGGGCGTCTTGGGTGCCCAACGAGCGATTCTGCTGGGCCGTTTCAACCGCTACCAGCTTACCCCGCACGACAGAGGCTACACCCTCAACACCGTGGTGGCGTGGCTGCGCAGCCAGTTGAACGTACCGGTTCTGACGGGCCTGCCGTTCGGTCACGTACCCACCAAGGTGATCCTGCCATTTGGCAAACCGGTCGATCTGTACGTGCAGGGCCGTGAAGCCCTGATATTCTGGGGTTGAAATCGACCCACAGGCCAGCAGTGTCTTACTTGAGGCTGCCTGCCAGGAATTGCGCCAGCCGTTCGGTTTTGGGGTGGGTCAGCACCTCGAGCGGCGGGCCTTCTTCCTCGATCCGGCCCTGATGCAGAAAGATGAGGTGATTCGACACCTCGCGCGCGAACCCGATTTCGTGGGTCACAACCACCATGGTGCGGTGCTCTTCGGCCAACCCCCGCATGACACGCAACACTTCGGTGACCAACTCCGGGTCCAGTGCGCTGGTCGGCTCATCAAACAGCATCACCTCGGGCTCAACGGCCAGAGCCCGGGCCATAGCGACGCGCTGCTGCTGGCCTCCGCTCAGGTGCGCGGGGTAACGATCTTCCACCCCTTTGAGACCAACCCGGTCCAGGTATTTGCGGGCGGTCTCGATGGCCTGCTCTTTCGGGACTTTCAGCACATGGACAGGGGCTTCGATGACGTTTTGCAGCACTGTCATGTGTGCCCAGAGGTTGAAGTTCTGGAACACCATCGCCAGTTTGGTCCGCAAGCGTTGCAATTGGGCGGGCTGCGTCGCCTGCAGTTCACCAGAACGTCCGGGCTTGAGTTGTAGCTCTTCCCCCGCCACGATGATGCGGCCTTGATGGGGTTGTTCCAACAGGTTGATGCACCGCAAGAAAGTGCTCTTGCCTGACCCGGAACTGCCAATGATGCTGATCACATCGCCTGCACGCGCCGAAAGAGACACCCCCTTGAGCACCTCATTGGAGCCATAGCGTTTGTGGAGGTCATGAACCTCCAGTTTCATCGGGGAAGCAGACATGGCCATCTCAATGGGTTCGGGGGCGCAGATGCGCCAGATAGTGTTGTTCCAGCCACTTGAAAGCGCCCACCAGAGTGAAGGTGATGCACAGATAGATGCCTGCGGCAAACAGATAGGCCTCAAACGGCAGGTAATACATCGAATAGATGCGATTGGCCGCAGCCGTCAGGTCGAGCAGGGCAGGGACGGCGCTCGCCAGGCTGGTACTGTGCAGCATCATCACCACTTCGTTGCTATACGGGGGTAGGGTGCGGCGAAAGGCACTGGGCAGCACGATGCGGCGCAGAATCTGCCAGCGCGACATGCCCATGGCTTGTGCGGCCTCGATTTCGCCGGGCGATGTCTGGCGAATGGCGCCAGCCAGCATCTCGGCGGTGTAGCCCGCGTTGTTGAGCGCAAAAGCCAGCAGGGCACAAAAAAAGGCGTCTTTGAAGTAGGTCCAGGGCCAGACTGTATCCCACCGGGCCTGAATCCATTCCAGTTGGGCCAGGCCGTAGTAGATGAGATAGATCTGGATCAACAGAGGGGTGCCACGGATGAAGTAGGTGTAGGCACCGGCCATCCAACGCAGAGGGGTGAGTCGGCTGGTCAGGGCCAGAGCCAACAACAACGCCAGCATGCCACCCATGACCAGCGAACCAGCCAGCAGCATGGCCGTGGTCACCAAGCCATCGATGTAGAAGGCTAGGTTACGCGTTTCAAGGAGGATCGACCAATTCACAGGCTGACCTTCTTGTCACCCAGGCTGTAGCGCTCGTTCAACTTGCGCAACACCCATAACGACAGGCTCGTATAGACGAGAAACAAGGCGGCAGCAAAGAGCAGGAAGATGAAGGGTTCGCGCATGGCCGAACTCGCCTGCTTGGCCCGGTAGGTCATTTCGTGCAGGCCGATCAGACTCACCAGCGCCGTTGCCTTGATCAGCACCAGCCAGTTATTGGTGAAGCCGGGCAGGGCATAGCGCACCATTTGCGGCAGCGTAATGCGAAAAAACGTCCGGGCGGGGCTCATACCAAAGGCCCAGGCGGCTTCCATCTGACCTTTCGGAATCGCCATGATGGCACCTCGAAAGGTTTCGGTCATGTAGGCACCGTAAATGAAACCGATGGTCAGCACCCCCGCGGTGAAGGGGTCGATGCGGATGGGCTGGGAAAAGCCCAGGCTGGCTGCCAGGTGGTTGAGTCCGATCGCGCCACCGTAGAAAACCAGCAGCATCAGCACCAGCTCCGGCACGCCACGAATCACGGTCGTGTACACCGTGGCCAGAAACACCACTGGCCGACTGCCAGAGAGTTTCGCAGCCGCGCCCAGCAAGCCCAGGCAGATGGCCACCACCAGCGAAGACAACGAAACGCCCACTGTGAGAAGGGCGCCTTCCAGAATCTGCAGGTAATAACCTGTCAACTCGGACGCCTCATTCAGTTGCCATAAATGTTGAAGTCAAAGTACTTGGAAGCGATGGCATCGTAGGTACCGTTGGCTCGGATGGCACGAATGGCCTGATTGATCTGTTCACGCAGATCATCGCGGCCTTTGCGCATGGCCACACCCATGCCCACACCAAAGTACTGCGGGTCATTGAGTTCTGGGCCCACGAACACAAAACCTGCTCCCTCAGGGCGACCGAGAAAACCCGCCCGCACTTCGACCACATCAGCCACCGTGCCGTCCAGACGACCCGAACCGATGTCAAGGTAAACCTGATCCTGGGCCTGATAAGGAATGACGTTCACCCCGAGTGGAGCCAGTTCACCCAGGGCATAACGTTCCTGCGTACTGCCGCGAAGCACACCAAGTCGCAGGCCGCGCAGCGATTCCAGCGTTTCAAAAGGCGTGCCTTCACGCACCACGATACGGCTCGGCGTGCTGTAGTACTTATCGGAAAAGTCAATCACGCGCTGGCGTTCTTCAGTGATCGACATGGAGCTGATGATTACATCGTATTGCTGAGCCAGCAAACCAGGGATCATGCTGTCCCAGATCTGCTCCACGAACACGCACTGGTGCTGGATTTCGGCACAGATCGCGTTGGCGATGTCAATGTCAAAGCCCGTCGGCTGACCCTCGGGTGTTTTGAAGGTAAAGGGTTCGTAGGTCGGGTCGATGGCTACGCGCAGTACAGGAAGGCTTGGTGCTGCGGCGGCACCGGCTGCAACCGGCTCGTCCTGCTTGCCACAACCCACCATGGCGACCGAAGCGGCCAATCCCAGCGCCCAAAACAGTTTTTTCATGAAAAAGCCAGAGGATAAGCAAAAATAAAAGTCGGCATTGTACTTGGTGCCACGGCGACGAAACACGCGACTGAACCAAGAAAGGGGCTCACAGACCCCTTTCTTCAATTTAACATAATACACATTGTGGAATTATTGGCTGAACGCATCCTCACGGCGCTCACGCCTTTGCATCGCACGTTTCAAGGCACTGTATGCCGTCCACAAGACGAGTGCGGCACCGAAAGCCAGGAAACCTGCACTGATGGGCCGATCGATGAACGTCATGGGATCACCTCGCGAGAGCAGCAACGCGCGACGCAAGTTTTCTTCCATCATCGGACCCAACACAAAGCCTAGCAGCAAAGGTGCCGCTTCAAACTTGAAAACCGCCAGAATATAACCCGCCAGACCCAGCGCCGCCACCATGAAGATGTCAAACGTATTGTTGTTGACGCTGTACACGCCAAGGCAAATAAATACGAGAATTGCAGGGTATAGCACGCTGTAAGGAATGCGGAGAATCGACACCCAGATTCCGATCAGTGGGATGTTCAGAATCATCAGCATGATATTGCCGATACCGAAACTCACGATCAGACCCCAGAAAAGTTCGGGCTGCTGCGTCATGAGCAAGGGGCCGGGCTGAATGCCGTGAATGATGAGTGCGCCGAGCATCAAGGCCATCACGGCATCACCAGGAATGCCCAGTGACAAAGTGGGGATGAACGCTGTCTGCGCCGCCGCGTTATTGGCAGACTCGGGAGCGGTCACACCCTCAATGGCACCTTTGCCGAATTTTTCGGGCTCTCGGGAGACCTTTTTTTCCACGGCGTAGGACATGAACGACGCAATACTTGCACCCGTGCCGGGCAACGCACCAAAAAAGCTCCCGATGCCGGTACCCCGCATCATGGGCATGGCAGACTCTTTCCAGTCTTTGCGGGTTGGCGCCATAGACCGGAAGGTGATCTTGTCTTTCACTCTCGAGTCACGGCTCTGATTCACTGCGGAAATCACCTCAGCAATGCCGAACAGACCCATGGCCAAAGCCACCAGACTGATGCCATCCATCAATTCGGGAATGCCAAAGTTGAAACGGGCAACACCAGAGTTCACATCGGTGCCTACAGTCCCCAGAATCAGGCCCAGCATCACCATGGCCAGCCCCTTGAGGGCTGAGCCCGATGCCAGCATGGAGGCCGCCAGCAATCCCACCAGCATCATGGCAAAGTACTCGGCGGCACCAAACTTCAGGCCCACCTCGGCAATCGCGGGCGAGAAAAACACCAGCGCAGCGATGCCCAACATCGAACCCACGAAGGACGCGATGGTGGTCATGAACAGCGCGACTCCCGCCCTACCCTGTTTCGCCATTGGGTGGCCGTCCAGACAAGCCACCGCTGAAGACGGCGTGCCTGGCAGGTTGAGCAGGATGGACGCTGTGGAGCCGCCGTACTGCGCCCCATAGTAAACGCCCGCCAGCATGACGATCGCGGCCGTCGGGGGAATGTGGTAGGTGATGGGCAGCAGCAACGAGATGGCTGCCAGTGCGCCGATCCCTGGCAACACCCCTATGAGGGTGCCCAGGAAGACGCCAATGAAACAGTACAGTAAAACCGTGGGAGTCAAGGCCGCTTGGAGGCCGAGTAACAATCCGTTAGCGATGTCCATATGAATGCTTTCCGGTTAAAGGTAGAGATGCTCAGTGGCTCCAGGGCCAAACGGGAAGAAGCATGCCCAGACCCAGGATAAATATCCCCCAGGTCAAACCGGCCACACCCACCGCAAGAATGACACGACCTTTCCAGGTGATGCTGCGATCTGCCACCGAGGAGACCAGCACGGCGGCCATGGTGGCCAGAATCAAGCCGGCTGTTCGAAGCAGAAACGCAAAGACCAGGATGCCTAGCGTGACGGCCAGCATCGTTTTGAATTCGACCTTGATCGGGGAGCCGGGGCGGAAAAACGCCGGGATGGCGATGAACAGACCGATGACCGACAGAATGATGCCCAGACTGACCGGGAAAAACCCAGGGCCCATGCGCGCCAGTCGGCCGATGTCGTATTCGTTGTAGGCATGCCAGGCCATGAAGGCACCAATGGACATCATGGCCAAGCCGCCCACGATATCCCGGATATCTCGATTCATCATGCAGTCTCCTTGTGTTTCAAAAACTTACGCATTGGAACCGGGATTGAGCCCGTCGTCTTTACGTAATTGCACGTAATCTGAGCGGATCAACCCAAGATCAGCCCGATTACCAAGTGCCTGCGGGCTGAGCACGGCGGATGGTCGAGGCAATCAGTTGCACCACGGCGTCGCGCTGCGCTCGCTGCGCGAAGTCGATCGCCGTAAGACCTTGCTCATTGCGCACCAGCGGGTCGGCCCCCTCCTCCAGCAGCAAACGCACCACTTCAGAGTAACCATACTGCGCGGCCATCATGAGTGGTGTGGTTCGATTCGGTGATTCGGCATCGATCAAGGCATGATGCTCCAGAAGCCAACGGGTAATGGGCAAGGCCTGGGGGCCATCGTAAGCAGCGGCGTAGTGCAAAGGCGTCCATCCGGGCTTGTTGACTTGCGCCCGACGCTCGATCAAGGCCTGTACCAGTTCCAGGTGCCCGCGGAGCGATGCGATCATGAGGGCATTTTCGTCCGCCTGATTGCGCGCATTGACGTCGACCTCTGGCTGTTGCATCAAAAACTGAGCGGCGCGTAACGACCCCAGGTTCAGTGCCAACAACAGAGGGGGCTCCAGTTCAGGGCTCGGGGCATTGAGGTCAAAGCCCAGACGCTGCAGACGCTCCAGGGTCCGGACATCGTCGCGCTGTAGGGCGATGAAGAACTGATCGTACGAGCCGGCTTGTGCCCATCCTGCGAAAGACGTTAACAAAAAACAAGCCAGCATAATGGCTTGCCATGCTTTATTAATGCATAAAGTTAAGTTCAGACTGCCCATATCAGGCCGATCGAGTCGTCTTGCTGAACAAACGTTCAAAGTTTTCGGTGGTGGCTCTGGCCACGGTGTCGAGTGACACCCCTTTGATGTCGGCCAGTTGCTGGGCCACGTAGGGCACATAGGCGGGCATATTGGTTTTACCCCGGTAAGGAACTGGGGCGAGGTAGGGGCTATCGGTCTCGATCAGGCAGCGGTCAAGGGGCACCATGCGGGCCACGTCCCGCAATGCCTGAGCGTTGCGGAAGGTCAGGATGCCTGAAAACGAAATGTAAAAACCCATCTCGATGGCGGCCCTTGCCAGTCTTTCGGTTTCGGTGAAGCAATGAAAGACGCCACAGTGTCCACCCTCCTCCTTCAGGATGGCGAGGGTGTCGTCAGACGCGTGGCGGGTGTGAATGATCAGCGGCAGATGGACTCGACGAGCAGCACGGATATGGGCGCGAAATCGTTCGCGCTGCCAGGCCATGTCGGCGACAGACCGATCCCCGAGGCGGTAGTAATCCAGACCGGTTTCACCAATGCCCACGATTTTGGGATCTTGCGCAGCGACCACCAATCCCTCGACCGTGGGTTCGAGAACTCCTTCGCTGTCGGGATGCACCCCGACTGTCGCCCACAGCCGATCATCACTGTGCGCCACGGACCGAACCACCTCAAACTCCTCCAGCGTGGTGCAGATGCACAGAGCCTCATGGACGTCGGCCTCTGACATGGCTTGCAAAACGTCGGGCAGACGGCCGGAGAGTTCAGGAAAACTCAAATGACAATGAGAGTCAACAAACATGATGCCTGACAAGGACTGAGGCGGGCTCAGAGCGTTTGGGTGGGCCGATCGGAAGCCAGATGCGCACCCAGAATTTCTTCGATCCGGGCCTTGAGCAATTTCGACTTTTCGTCGGCCGGGAAGCGAATGCCGATGCCCTGGGTGCGCGAGCCGGTGGCTCCGGGCGGTGTGATCCAGGCGACCTTTCCAGCCACGGGGTAGCGCTGAGGATCGTCGGGCAAGGTCAGCAGGACGTAAACGTCCATGCCCAGCTGATAGTCACGCGCAGAAGGCACAAAAATGCCGCCGTCCGTGAACAGCGGAATGTAGGCAGCGTACAAAGCCGCTTTTTCCCTGATGGAAAGCTGGATGACGGTGGGGCGTGGAGGGGCGACGGCGACGTCGGCGTTGCTCATGGGGGTGAGTGTAACGCGAGGGCTTGTCGAGCGCGCACGGACCAGGCTTCCTGAAGCAGTCCGGCGTTATAGGGGTGCTCCATGGTGCGGCTGGCTGCCAGGAGATCCCGGTGCCAGGCGTTGAGTTGCGGCATCGGCCCAGGCGTGGGCAGATGGCTGGCATCGAAGAATCGGGGTGATCCGCCTGCCCGGCAGACCATCAAGTCATGGCAGAGCTTGAGCAGCGCATCCATCTGGCGTGGAACCGACCAGTCGCTCAGGGGTTGCCAGTCACCCTGGGCGATACGGGTCGGCAAAGCGGCCCAGGCGGTTGCCGTCCAGCCAGACTGGAGCCATTCCTGGGCCTGTTCGGGTCGCCCCCCCGTGGCCCGACAGGCGACCGCCAGATCGGACTCAGGCATGCCCGGGTTCTGCGCTGACAGCCAGGCCATGGCTTCCTGGTCAGAAGGCCATTCCAGGGTATGCGTGAGGCATCGGCTGCGGATGGTGGGCAGCAGCGCGTGGGCTGCTTCCGTGGCCAGAATGAAGCGCACCGACCCGGGAGGCTCTTCCAGCGTCTTGAGCAAGGCATTGGCCGACTCGACGTTCAGTCGTTCAGCGGCTGACACCAGCACGACCCGGACTCCGCCGCGGGAGGCTGTCATCTGGGTGAAGGCAATCGCTTCGCGCGCCGGTTCCACGCGGATGAACTTGCTGGGCTTGATTTCCTTCTTGTCAATCTTGTCCTGGGTTCTCGGGTCCAGTGGCCAGCCCAGCGCCATCGCCTGGACTTCAGGCATCAGGACAAACAGGTCGGCATGGGTACGAACCGCAATGGCATGGCAACTGCGGCAGTGCCCACAACTGCCGTAGGCTCCCGGCTGCTCGCACAACCAGGTTCGCGCCAGTTCCAGCGCCAGGTCATATTGACCCAGACCGGGTGGCCCTGCGAGCAACAGAGCATGACCCCGCTGACGCTGTAATGCCTGAAGCTGACGAACCAGCCAAGGGGGCAGCGCCATCAGAGGCTGCCTTTCAGCCAGCCGCGTCCAACACAGAGGGCGTGAACATCCTGCCAGACCGCCTTCGGACTTTGCGCACCATCAATCCGCACCAATCGACCCGTCGATTGATGTGCGCGGTCGGCATAGCCTTGCGCGACGCGTTCAAAAAAGGCGTATGGCATGGCTTCGAATTTATCAGGACGACGAGTTCCTGCCAGTCGGGCGGCAGCCACGGCTGGCGGTACGTCGAACCACAGGGTCAGGTGGGGCTCCAGCCAGCCGTCGTCGGTGGTCTGCACCCACTTTTCCAGCGTCCGAAGCGTGCCCAGATCAAAATGACGACCGTAGCCCTGATAGGCAAAAGTCGCATCGGTGAAGCGGTCGCAGATCACGACATCACCCCGCCGCAGGGCCGGCTGGATCACGGTTTGCACATGGTCCCGACGCGCAGCAAACATGAGCAGGGCCTCGGTGAGCGGGTCCATCGCGGCGTGAAGAAGCAGTTCTCTGAGTGATTCTGCCAGTGGCGTGCCGCCGGGCTCGCGCGTGGCCGTCACCATCCGGCCACAGGCCTCAAAAGCCTGGGTAAGCGCCGCCACATGACTGGATTTACCGGCACCGTCGATACCCTCTAAAGTGATAAAAAGGCCAGAATGTGCCATGACTCGTCTCAGCGGTTGAGGATGAAACGACGAACCGCCTGGTTGTGCTCATCCAGGGTTCGACTGAACTCACTGCTGCCGTCCCCGCGCGCCACGAAATACATCACCGGGCTGTCGGCCGGCTGCCCTGCCGCCATCAGGGCGGCCATGCCGGGTATGGCAATCGGGGTGGGTGGCAAACCGGCCCGGGTGTAGGTGTTGTAAGGAGTGTCGGTCGTCAGATGAATGCGCCGGATTCGCCCATCAAACCCTTCGCCCAACCCGTAAACCACGGTCGGGTCGGCCTGCAGCCGCATGCCAATGCGCAAGCGATTGTTGAACACCGCCGAGACCTTGTAACGATCGTCGGGATGGCCCGTTTCGCGTTCGATGATGCTGGCCAAAATCAGCAGTTCACCCCGGGTGCGCAGCGGCACATGAGGGTGTCGCTGGTCCCAGGCTTGCTGAAGGCGCTGATCCATGGCGGTGGCCGCCTGACGCAAAACCGACGATGCCGTGGCGTATTTGGGGTACAGGTAGGTGTCCGGGAAGAACAGGCCTTCGGGATGCCGGGCCTCCAACCCCAGGGCGTTCATCAGCTCATCGTACTGACCCGTGGTGAATCCGGGCAGATCGAACACCAGGCTTTCGGCGGTGCGCAGGGCCTGAATGACTTGACGGTAGTTCCAGCCTTCCAGAAGAGTCACTCGCCTCAGGGCCTGCTCACC
Organism: Tepidimonas sp. UBA997; assembly: GCA_002291945.1. GTDB lineage: Bacteria > Pseudomonadota > Gammaproteobacteria > Burkholderiales > Burkholderiaceae_C > UBA997. The sequence continues at coordinate 9,953 of DBAZ01000050.1, read as the reverse complement.
GTTGACCAGCATTGCCAGCAAGCGCCGGGGTGTGGTTCCCGGCTCGATCTCGTAAGAACCCGCCCGGATATGGCCCGCCTCGCCCGAGGCACGGAACCAGGCCAGCAGCATCCATTCAGGGGTTTGCACTCCGCCTTGCACGATCGCCCGAGTCACCGCGCGAGCCGACGCACCCGGCACCACACGAACGTCCACGACCGTCTGGCCATCGAGTTCAAGCGGCAACGGTCGGTTCAGCCACCACAAGGCGCTGGCCACCCCGAGCAAGACGGCGGTGAGCACAATCAGCGAGAACCATTTCAATACTCGAAACACGGATTGAGACCTTTGGGACAATACAAACTCTGAATCATAAGTGAGACCCCCTCTTCTGCCATGATGAACCCTATGACTGATGTGCCGATCAGCGGCACCTTGCGATTGGACTCCCTGGGTGTGATTCGCGTCCAAGGCCCCGATGCCGCTCCATTCCTGCAAGGACAATTGACCCATGATTTCGTCTTGCTCGGGACGGATCAGGCCCGACTGGCCGCTTACTGCAATCCCAAGGGGCGCATGCAGGCCTCGTTCATCGGGTTCAAGGTCTCGCCGGACGAGATATGGCTGATCTGCAGCGCCGATCTCTTGCTCGCCACCCTGAAGCGGCTCAGCCTGTTTGTGCTGCGTGCCAAAGTCAAGCTCAGTGATGCCCGAGAGGAAATCTCTGTCTGGGGGTTGACCGGAAACGCTGTGCCTGGGGATCTGCCACCGGCTACCTGGCACCTGACCACGGATGGTCAACGGTATGGCGTGCGCCTGCCCACCACCGAAGGAGTGGCAAGAGCCTTGCTGGTTCAGCCCGTTGCAGCCGATGCCCCCGCTTGGGCACCCATTCCATTCGATGTATGGCAGTGGCTGGAGGTGCGCAGCGGTGTGGCCACCGTCACGCAGCCCCTGTTTGAGCTGTTTGTGCCGCAAATGCTGAATTACGAATCCGTCGGGGGGGTCAACTTCAAGAAGGGGTGCTACCCGGGGCAGGAAGTGGTTGCCCGCAGCCAGTTCCGCGGCACACTCAAACGACGGACGTATCTGGCACACGGCGTTGCATGCGCCGAGGCTGGTCAGGACGTGTTTCATGCCAGTGACCGTGAGCAACCCTGCGGAACCGTGGTTTTGTCGGCGGCGAATCCGATCGGGGGGGTTGACCTGCTGGTTTCCATGCAAATCAGTGCAGCCGATGGCCAATCCCTGACCATCGGCCAACCCGATGGCCCAGCCCTGACCTTGCTGCCTTTGCCCTACCCGCTCCTGACGGACATTTGAATCAGGAGGCAGCGGTTTTGTCATGTGTCTGATCGCCTGGGCCTTGGGGATGCGAGCCGATTGCCCGTTGCTCATCGCCTCCAACCGGGATGAATACTGGGACCGCCCCACCCTGCCTCTGGAACGTTGGCTACCCTCGGGCGTTCAGCCGGTTTACAGCGGGCGCGATGTCCGGGCTGGTGGCACCTGGATGGGCTTCAACGCTCACGGTCGAGTCGCCATGCTCACCAATGTCCAGCAAGCTGAAGCGGCCCACGCCCCCCGAAGTCGGGGAGAACTCCCGATGCGCTGGCTCGATGCCAAGGGACGGACCGCCACCTGGGAAACACTGGTTGATGCTTTCAATCCCGCCGACTTTTCCGGGTTCAATCTGGTGCTGGGTGATCAAAGCACCTCCGAATGGATCTGGCTCAGCAATCGGCCCGCAGACCCGCAACCGGCTCAAACCCTGATCCCTTTGCCCCCGGGATGGACTGGCCACCACCTGTCTCCCGGGATTTACGGCCTGTCCAACGCCTCACTGGACACCCCTTGGCCCAAAACCCGATTCCTGAAAAATGCGGTGGCTGAAGCCATGGCGTCCGATCCGATGAGTCGAGAAAGGGTCGAGCGATTGTTGCTGACCCTGCAAACCTTCTCTGATCCTGGTGATGACCCCGTCACCTCCTTGCAGAACCATCCATTTGTTCATCGGCCGCAGGCACGTTACGGCACGCGCAGCAGCCTGATAGCGCGTCAGTTGAAGACCCCGCAAGGGTATTCACTCGAACTGCAGGAATGGACGTACGCGCCCGCCCGGTTGGCTGAACCCGTCAATCACACCGTTTGCTCCATATCCACGTGGGCAATGCCCACGTCCAGATAAGTTTCGCCTACCGGCTGATAGCCCAGTCGGCGGTAAAAGCCTTCGGCCGTTCGCTGGGCACTGAGTCGCAGCGTGTGGTCGCCGCGCTGCCGCGCCGCTTGGGTCAGGGCCTGCAGAATCTGGCGCCCCACCCCGGTGCCACGCAGCACCCGATGGACGGCCATGCGCCCGATCTTGCCCACACCGACCCCACCTTCGAGCAGGCGCCCGGTGGCCACCGGCTGGCCCAAGCGGTTGTAAGCCACGGCATGCACGCAGGTCTGGTCGGCGGCGTCCCATTCTTCTTCACGCGGTATGCCTTGCTCCTGCACAAACACGGCGGTGCGCACCCGCTGGGCGTCCGGGCCCAGCTCACTCCAAGGGCCGATACGGGTGTGGAGTACCGGCTCGCCGACCTCAAAACCTTCCATCAGCGAGCGCAAGGCCGGCGGTATGGGCCGTGAAGTTTGTGTGGCCGGGTCGGCAAACACATAGATCAGCTCGCCGCTGATCAGGAGTTGCTCGCCCCGAAAAATGGCCCCGGTGAGGGTCATGGACGAATGGCCCAGCCGGGTGCAGCTCATGCCGATGTCGAGCTGGTCGTCCATGCGGGCCGAGGCGTTGAACTCCACCGAGGCCTTTTTCACGTACAACTCACCCCCCAACTGGTGCATCGCGTCCTCGTACGGCAGCGCGAGGGTGCGCCAGTATTCGGTGACGGCGACGTCGAAGTACATCAGGTAGTGGGCGTTGAAGACGATTTTCTGCATATCGACTTCGGCCCAGCGGACGCGAAGCCGGTGCAAAAAGCGGAAGTCTTGGTGTTTCATGAGGTGGTGGTAGCTTGTTGCGGGCGGCGAATGGTTTAGGCGTGTATCGCCGAGAGTGCGTCAGGGTTGGCTTCGACGATCTTGAGCAAAGCCCGTCCCGGACCTGCCGGGCGCACACGATGCTGCTCCCAGCTCTGCAAGGTCTTGGGCTTGACGCCGATCAGGTGGGTAAACCGGCTCTGCGACAGCCCCGTGCGTTCACGGATCGCCTTCACGTCCGGCTCGGCAAACTCATGCACCCGCACACCGACCACGGCTTCACCGCGCATATGGCGACCCATGTCGCGTACGCTGCCTAGCAACTCGTCGAACTGTTTGTCATTCATCTCGTATCTCCACTTGCATCACTTCGGCTAAACGCCGCAACTGCTCGGGTGTCTTTGCGGGTGTCGGATAATCCGCACTGGCTTGCATGCCCCGATTATGTTGCCCCACCAGCTCGAACTCCTGTCACCCGCACGCGACGCCGCCATCGGCATCGAGGCCGTCAACCACGGTGCCGACGCCATCTACATCGGCGGGCCGTCGTTTGGCGCACGCGCCAGTGCCGACAACTCGGTGGCCGACATCGAACGGCTGGTGCGTCACGCCCACCGCTTCCACAGCCGGGTGTTCGTCACGCTCAACACGATTTTGCGCGACGACGAACTCGAGCCGGCTCGCCAACTGGTGCGCCAGCTCTACGACGCCGGCGTCGATGCGCTGATCATCCAGGACATGGGCCTGCTGGAACTGGACTTGCCTCCGATCCCACTGCACGCCAGCACGCAGACCGACATCCGCACCCCGCAAAAAGCCCGCTTCCTGCAAGACGTGGGGTTGAGCCAGATCGTGCTGGCCCGCGAGCTGACGCTGCCGCAGATCGCCGCCATCGACCAGGCCCTGGGGCCAATGGATGCCCCTGGCCGCGCGGTGCTGGAGTTCTTCATCCACGGCGCGCTGTGCGTGGCCTACAGCGGGCAGTGCTACATCAGCCACGCCCACACCGGCCGCAGCGCCAATCGGGGCGACTGTTCGCAGGCCTGCCGCCTGCCCTACGAGGTCAAAGACAGCCAAGGCCGCATCGTGGCGCACGACAAACACGTGCTTTCGATGAAGGACAACAACCAGAGCGACAACCTGCGCGCCCTGATCGACGCCGGGGTGCGCAGCTTCAAGATCGAAGGCCGCTACAAGGACATGGGCTACGTCAAGAACATGACCGCCCACTACCGCACGCTGCTCGACGACATCCTGGACGAACGCCCGGCACTGGCTCGCGCTTCCAGCGGTCGCTGCAGCTATACCTTCACGCCCGACCCGAAGCAGAACTTCAACCGCGAGTTTACCGACTACTTCGTGCAGGGACGCCAACATGACATCGGTGCCTTCGACAGCCCCAAAAACCCGGGTCAGCCGATCGGCTGGGTCACTCGTGTGGCGGCTGATGGCCTGGAACTGGAAACCGAAGATCCGGCCACCGAATTGCACAACGGCGACGGCCTGTGTTACCACGACCTGCACCAGGAACTGGTCGGCCTGCAGACCAACCGGGTGCAAAAGCTCGGCCCCGGCCAGGATGGCGGCGTGGTCTGGCGCGTGTTGCCCAAGGACCCGATGGCGGGCTTCAAGGGCTTGAAGCGCGGCACCACCATCAACCGCAACCGCAGCATGGACTGGGTGCGCACGCTGGATAAGAAATCTGCCGACCGGCGCATCGGCGTGTGGATGGCACTGAGCGATGGCGCTGCCGGCCTGCTGCTCACGCTCACCGACGAGGACGGCCACGTCGGCAGCGCCGAACTGGCGGGCCACTGGGAGCAGGCCCAACACCCGGCCCAGGCCGCCGACAAGCTGCGCGAACAACTGGGCCGCTTGGGCGATACGCCGTTCCGAGCCAGCGACACCCAGGTGCAGCTTGCACAGCCGTGGTTCGTGCCTGCCTCGCAGCTCAATGCCTTGCGGCGCGATGCCGTGGTCAGCCTGGAAGCCGCCCGCGCGGCTGCGTATGTCCGCCCCCAGCGTACAGCGCCCGTCGAGCCACCCGCGCCTTACCCCGAAGACACCCTCACCTATCTGGCCAACGTGTTCAACCAGAAGGCGCGGGACTTTTATGCCAAGCACGGCGTGCGGGTGATCGCCGCTGCCTACGAAGCGCACGAGGAAACAGGCGCAGTCAGCCTGATGATCACCAAGCACTGTGTGCGCTACTCGCTGAGCCTGTGCCCCAAACAGGCCAAAGGAGTGACGGGTGTGCAAGGTACGGTGAAGGCCGAGCCGCTGCAACTCATCAACGGCAAGGAAAAACTGACGCTGCGCTTTGACTGCAAGCCGTGCGAAATGCACGTGGTGGGCAAGATCAAGCGCAGCGTACTCCAGCAGGCCTCCGAGCAGCCCCTGACTTTTTACAAAATCCGTCCCAAGGCACACCCTGCGCATTGAGTCGCCAACTGCGGAAGGTAGTCTACTTCACCCGACCCAACGGCGGGCATTGCGCCACAAGCGCATCCAGGGGCTGTAGGCCTCGATGCCGCCGCAGGCTTTCAGGTCAGTCCAGCTCATCTGGATGTTGCGGAACACGCGCTCGGGGTGCGGCATCATGGCCGTGAAACGCCCGTCGGCGGTGGTGACGGCGGTCAGGCCGTCCGGGCTGCCGTTGGGGTTGAAGGGATAGGCCTCGGTGGCGCTGCCGGTGTTGTCCACATAGCGCATGGCACCAATGGCCGCGTCGCGGTTACCGCGGTGCTTGAAGTTGGCGTAGCCCTCGCCGTGCGCCACGGCTATCGGCAGGCGGCTGCCCGCCATGCCCTGGAAGAACAGGCTGGGCGACTGCAGCACCTCCACCATCGACAGACGGGCCTCGAAGCGCTCGCTCTGGTTGGTGGTAAAGCGCGGCCAGGCTGCGGCACCGGGAATGATGTCGGCGAGTTCGGCAAACATCTGGCAGCCGTTGCACACACCCAGGCCAAAGGTGTCCGGGCGGGCAAAAAAGGCTTGGAACTGCTCGGACAGCACGCGGTTGAAGGTGATCGAGCGTGCCCAGCCGATGCCGGCACCGAGTGTGTCGCCGTAACTGAAGCCACCACAGGCCACCACGCCTTTGAAGTCGGCCAGATGGGCACGCCCCGACTGCAGATCGGTCATGTGTACATCGAAGGATTCGAAGCCCGCCAGGTGGAAGGCGTAGGCCATTTCCAGATGCGAATTGACGCCCTGCTCGCGCAAAATGGCGACCTTGGGGCGGGCCAGGTTGAGGAACGGTGCGGCCACGTCGTCGGCCGGGTCGAAGGTCAGCGCCACGTGCATGCCGGGGTCGTCGGGCCCACCTGCGGCGGCATGTTCGGCGTCGGCACAGGCCGGGTTGTCGCGCTGCCGGTTGATCTTCCAGCTCACGCTGTCCCACACCTGGTGCAGATCGGCGAGGCTGGCATCGAACACCTTGTGGGTGTCGCGCCACACCTGCAGGCAGCCTTTGCCCATGTCCGTAGGTGCCGAGGCGGGTCGGGTTTTGCCCACGAAGTGGCTGTGCTTGCTCAGGCCATGCTGGCGCAGCACCTGCATCACTTCGTTGCGCTCTGCGGTGCGCACCTGCAGCAACACGCCCAGTTCTTCGCTGAACAGGGCTTGCAGGGTGCGTTCCTCGCGGCGGGCACCGACTTGCGCGGCCCAGTTCTTGGCGTCGCCGTGGTCGGCCCGGCTGTCGCCGATGCCGTCGCCTTCGGTGACCAGCATGTCCACATTCAGGGCCACGCCCACATGGCCAGCAAAGGCCATTTCAGCGGCGGCTGCCAGCAAGCCACCGTCGCTGCGGTCGTGGTAGGCCAAGAGCCTGCCTTGCCCGCGCAAGGCGTTGACGGCGTTCACCAGCGCGATCAGGTCTCGTGCGTCGTCCAGGTCGGGGGTGGTGCCGCCGGGCTGGCCGAGTGTCTGCGCCAGGATGGAGCCACCCATGCGGTTTTTGCCCTTGCCCAGATCGACCAGCACCAGGGTGGTGTCGGCGGTCTGCGCGTCGAGTTGCGGCGTCAGGGTGCCGCGCACATCCGGCAACGTGGCAAAAGCACTGACGATCAGGCTCACTGGCGCCGTCACCTTCTTGGGTTCCCCATCGGCCCGCCACTGCGTGCGCATCGACAGGCTGTCCTTGCCCACCGGAATGCTCACGCCCAGCGCCGGGCACAGCTCGATGGCCACGGCCTCGACGGTGGCGTACAGCGCGGCGTCCTCGCCCGGCTCGCCGCAGGCCGCCATCCAGTTCGCGCTCAGCTTGACGCGCGACAGCTCGATCGGTGCGGCCAGCAGGTTGGTGATGGCTTCTGCCACCGCCATGCGGCCGGAAGCGGGTGCGTCCAGCGCCGCCAGCGGGGTGCGCTCGCCCATGCTCATGGCTTCACCGGCAAAACCGGCGTAGTCGGCCAGCGTCACGGCACAGTCGGCCACCGGCACCTGCCAGGGGCCGACCATCTGATCGCGGTGGCTCAAGCCCCCCACCGTGCGGTCGCCGATGGTGACGAGGAAGCGCTTGCAGGCCACCGTGGGGTGGCTCAGCACGTCGATCACGGCCTGTTGCAGGTCCACGCCCGTCAGCTCCAGCGCAGCCGCTTGGCGCTGCACGCTGGTCACGTCGCGCTGCATTTTGGGCGGTTTGCCCAGCAACACGTTCATCGGCATGTTGACCGCCGCCCCCACGCTCCCCACTGCGTGTGCTTCGCTGCCCCCCGAGGGGGCTGTGCTTGCTTGGGACGGCCCGGCGCAGCGCACGGCGTCTTCGTTGCCCACGAACAGTTGACGCTCTTCGGTTGCCACCCCCACCACGGCAAACGGGCAGCGCTCGCGTTCGCAGAAGGCCTCGAACTGCGCCAGCGACTCGGGGCCTATGGCCAGCACGTAGCGTTCCTGGCTTTCGTTGCACCAGATTTCCTTTGGCGACAGGCCGGACTCTTCCAGCGGCACGGCACGCAGGTCGAAACGGGCACCGCGCCCGGCGTCGTGGGTGAGTTCGGGGAAGGCGTTGGACAGACCACCCGCCCCCACGTCATGTATGGCCAGGATGGGGTTGGTGGCCCCCAGTGCCCAGCACTGGTTGATGACTTCCTGGGCGCGGCGCTCGATCTCGGGGTTGCCACGCTGCACGGAGTCGAAGTCCAGATTGGCTGCGTTGACGCCGGTGGCCATCGAGCTGGCCGCGCTGCCCCCCATGCCGATGCGCATGCCGGGGCCACCGAGTTGAATCAGCAAGGTACCGGCAGGAAATGCGATTTTTTGCGTCTGGGTGGCGTCGATCTGACCCAAGCCACCGGCGATCATGATCGGCTTGTGGTAGCCGCGCTGCACGGTATCGGCATCGGTGGCTACGGTCTGCTCGTACTCGCGGAAGTAGCCCAGCAGGTTGGGGCGACCAAATTCGTTGTTGAACGCCGCCCCGCCCAGCGGGCCCTCGGTCATGATTTGCAGCGGGCTGGCAATGTGCTCGGGCTTGCCGCCTGGCTGGTCGGACCAGCCACCCCACAGCCTGGACACCGTGAAGCCGGTCAGGCCCGCCTTGGGCTTGGAGCCACGGCCCGTGGCTCCCTCGTCGCGAATCTCGCCGCCCGCGCCGGTGGAGGCGCCGGGAAACGGCGAAATGGCGGTGGGGTGGTTGTGGGTTTCCACCTTCATCAGCACGTGGTGCTGGGCGCGTTCGGCGAGGTAGGACGGGGCGCGGCCGCGCTCGGCACGGGCCACGAAGCGCTCCAGCTCGTGCCCTGCCATGATGGAGGCGTTGTCGGAATACGCCACCACCGTGTGCTGTGGGTTCGACTGGTGGGTGTGGCGGATCATGCCAAACAGGCTCTTGTCCTGCGCCACGCCGTCGATGGTGAACTGGGCGTTGAAGATCTTGTGGCGGCAGTGTTCGCTGTTGGCCTGCGCGAACATCATCAGTTCCACGTCGGTGGGGTTGCGCTGGAGGTCGCTGAAGGCCTGGACGAGGTAGTCGATTTCGTCAGCCGCCAGCGCCAGACCCCAAGCCACGTTGGCCTGCGCCAGTGCGCTGCGGCCCCCGCCCAGCACGTCCACATGCGCCAAGGGCGCGGCTTGCAGTTCGGTGAACAGGCCCAAGGCGTCGCTGCGGCGGGCCACGGCGCTTTCGGTCATGCGGTCGTGCAGCACGGCGGCCACTTGCTGCCACTGCGCTGCAGGCAGGTCGGCCTGGCCCAGCCCGCCAGCCCTGAGCGTGAGCCGGTATTCGGTGATGCGCTCGACCCGCTTGACGGCAAAGCCGCAGTTGCGTGCAATGTCGGTCGCTTTGGAGGCCCAGGGCGACACGGTACCCATACGCGGCGTCACCACCACCAGCACCCCGCCCTGCTCGCCCTGGTAGGGCTCGCCGTAGCTCAGCAGCGCCTGCCAGTCCTCGAGCTGGGGGTGGGTCAGGGCTTGGAGGGTATCGATCAGATGCACGAAGCGGGCCGATACGCCGACGATCCGGTCGTCGATGGCTTGCAGGCGGGGCAGCAGTTGCTGGGCGCGAAAGTTGCCGAGGGCGTCGCCCCCCTCGATCGGGGTGATGTGGTGGGTCACGGTGTGGCCTGTTGGGAGAGTAACCCCCGATTTTACCGAGACGATGGGGGCCGATCGCCTGGCCTATTCACAAGCCAAGCGCAAGCCGCCAAGCTCTTTGGTGTGACGCAGCCGCTTCAAGGCACCCCTAGGGGCCACAGGCGGGTGCACGGGTTCTGTCTTTACGCAGGCCAACTTCAAGACAGGCCGTGCTGGTGAAGTCCTCAAGTACACCATCGAATGGAGGCGAGCGCTTCGGCTGCTTCCATCAGTGCGCTTTGGCCTGGCCCGTTTCCAACACCACGCCCTTACAGACAGGCGCTGCTTCTGATGCTGCCATCGACACAGTGCACTCGGCTATGGGACACTGCGCCACTATGGCGAGGGCACATGGCTTTGGAACCAGTGAAGTGTTTGATGTCGCTCGAGCGCTGGGCTCCTCGGTGGCGGTGAATGTCGCG
>DBAZ01000061.1 GCA_002291945.1 Tepidimonas sp. UBA997 | reverse complement strand
ACATCACTTTGAATCGCACCCAGTCCAGCAACACCGGCCGCATGTGATCGATGCCATGGAGGATCTGGCAACCCTCTGATCGCAACCAGCGGCTGACGCATTCAAGTGCGGCTGATTGAACCTTCGCCAGCTACTGTTTGCATGCGCCCCCCACGAACCCGCTACGAACGGATGCTCAGCTGCAGCAAAGCATCTGGCGGAAATGACCTGACAGATGTTGCGCGTGCGAACAATGACTACCCGGGAGAAAGAAAAAGCCCGGGAAAGACCGGGCTTCGTCAGTGATTGACCAAAAATTATTTTTTGGAGGCGCGGGCCGGAGTCGAACCGACCTACTCGGATTTGCAATCCGGTGCATAACCGCTTTGCTACCGCGCCTTGAATCTGCACGCCGACAAAAGCCGGATAAAAAAGGGAAGCCTGGGCTTCCCTTTTTGGATGTGGAGCGGGAAACGAGGCTCGAACTCGCGACCTCAACCTTGGCAAGGTTGCGCTCTACCAACTGAGCTATTCCCGCGTTTTTTTCAGATTGACGCCTAAGCCGTAACAGCAAGCGCTTCGTCTGAAGCCATTATTCTATACCGATTTTCCTTCGATCGTCAAAGCAGCAGGAAAGATTTCGCAAGATTTTTCTCAATGCTTGATGGCCTCGGCCCGCGCCACCGTATCCACCGCAGCCGCAACAGGGGTGGGGGCGGCCTCTTCCTCGCTCAGCGGCTCGGGCAGCCGCTCCAGCGCCAACTCCAGCACACGATCGATCCACTGCACCGGCACGATCTCCAGCCCCTGTTTCACGTTGTCCGGAATTTCGGCCAGGTCTTTGACGTTTTCTTGCGGAATGATGACGGTCTTGATGCCGCCACGCAGCGCGGCCAGCAACTTTTCCTTCAGCCCGCCGATGGCCGTCACTTCACCGCGCAAGGTGATTTCGCCGGTCATGGCCACATCGGCCCGCACCGGGATGCCGGTCAGCGCCGACACCATGGTCGTCGTCATGGCAATGCCGGCGCTCGGGCCGTCCTTGGGCGTGGCCCCATCGGGCACGTGGATGTGGATGTCCTTTTTGTCGAACACCTCGTCCCGAAGGCCTAGGCGACGGGCCCGGCTGCGCACCACGGTGCGGGCGGCCTCGACCGATTCCTTCATCACGTCGCCCAATTGGCCGGTTCGGATCACGTTGCCTTTACCCGGCATCAGTGCCGCCTCGATGGTCAGCAGGTCGCCGCCGACCTCGGTCCAGGCCAAACCGACCACCTGCCCCACTTGATTCTGCTGCTCGGCACGGCCGTAGGTGAACTTGTGGACACCCAGAAACTCGCTCAGGTTGTCGGCGTTGACCACCACGGTCGGGGTGTATTTCTTGAGCAGCAGGCCCTTGACCACCTTGCGGCAGATCTTGGAGAGTTCGCGCTCCAGCGCACGCACGCCCGCTTCACGGGTGTAGTAGCGCACGATATCGCGCACCGCCGACTCGGTCACTTCGAGCTCGCCGTCCTTGATGCCGTTGTTCTTCAGTTGTTTGGGCAACAGGTACCTGAGGGCGATGTGGGTTTTTTCGTCCTCGGTGTAGCCCGACAAGCGGATCACCTCCATGCGGTCGAGCAGCGCGGGCGGAATGTTCATGGAGTTGGAGGTGGCCACGAACATCACGTCCGACAGGTCGAAATCGAGCTCCACGTAATGGTCGGCAAAGGTGTGGTTTTGCTCCGGATCCAGCACCTCCAGCAGGGCCGATGACGGATCGCCCCGAAAATCCATGCCCAGTTTGTCGATTTCGTCGAGCAAAAAGAGCGGATTCTTGGTGCCGACCTTGGTCAGACTCTGCAGCACCTTGCCCGGCATGGCACCGATGTAGGTACGGCGGTGGCCGCGGATTTCGGCCTCGTCGCGCATCCCGCCCAGCGCCATGCGCACGTATTTGCGGCCGGTGGCCTTGGCCACCGACTGGCCGAGCGAAGTCTTGCCCACGCCCGGTGGCCCCACCAGGCACAGGATGGGTGCCTTGACCTTGTCCACCCGTTGCTGGACCGCGAGGTATTCCAGAATGCGGTCTTTGACCTTCTCCAGGCCGTAGTGGTCTTCGTTGAGCACGTCTTCGGCAAAACCGAGATCGTGTTTGATCTTGGTTTTCTTGCTCCACGGCAGGCAAACCAAGGCGTCGATGTAGTTGCGCACCACCGTGGCCTCGGCCGACATCGGCGACATGAGCTTGAGCTTCTTCAACTCCGCATCGGCTTTCTTGCGGGCCTCGGTGGGCATTTTGGCGAGTTTGATCTTCTTCTCGATTTCCTCGATGTCGGCACCCTCTTCGCCTTCGCCCAGCTCTTTCTGGATCGCCTTGACCTGCTCGTTGAGGTAGAAGTCGCGCTGGTTCTTCTCCATCTGGCGCTTGACGCGGCCACGGATGCGCTTGTCCACATTCAGGATGTCCACCTCGCGCTCCAACTGGGCGAACAGGTTTTCCAGACGCTGCTCGACCCGTTCCAGATCGAGCACGCTCTGCTTGGCCTCCAGCTTCAGGGGCAAATGAGCGGCCACGGTGTCGGCCAGCCGACCGGGGTCGTCGATGCTGGCAATCGAGGTGAGGATTTCGGATGGAATCTTCTTGTTGAGCTTGACGTACTGGTCGAACTGCTGCATCACGGCGCGGCGCAGGGCTTCGAGTTCGGTCGATTCGTTGACCGCCTGCTCGGCATCCGGCGACACCGGCGAGACTTGGGCATGGAAGTGGGTCTCGCCCTCTTGCACGTCGAGCACCTTGGCGCGCTGCACGCCCTCGACCAACACCTTGACGGTGCCGTCGGGCAGCTTGAGCATCTGCAGTATGGAGGCCACACAACCCATGTCGAACAGGTCTTGCGGGGCGGGTTCGTCCTTGGCCGCCGCTTTTTGCGCCAGCAGCATGATGCGGCGCTCGTTCTCCATTGCCGCTTCCAGCGCCTTGATGCTCTTGGCGCGGCCCACGAACAGGGGAATCACCATGTGGGGAAACACCACCACGTCACGCAAGGGCAGCAAGGGCAGCGTGACGGGTTGGCTGGGGAGTGTGGGGTGTCCTGACATCGTTAGACCTCGTATGGAACCGGGTAGATGGGGGTGAAACCAAGGGCTTCAACCCACCTTCACCCAAGGAGGATGCAGCGGGTGCCGCCGCCCTCGCGGCATCAGGCCTGCCGGGCCACTTCGCGATAGACCAGCAGGGGCGCTTTGCCTTCGAGGATGGTGGACTCATCGACCACCACCTTTTCGACATGGCGTATGCTGGGGAGTTCAAACATGGTGTCCATCAGGGCCTGCTCCAGAATGGAGCGCAGGCCACGGGCACCGGTTTTGCGCTTGATGGCCTTGCGCGCAATGGCTCTGAGCGCTGCCGGGCGCACTTCCAGCTCCACCCCTTCCATCTGCAGCAACTGGGCAAACTGCTTGACCACGGCATTCTTGGGTTCGGTCAGAATATCGACCAGTGCGTCTTCACCGAGTTCGGCCAGGGCCGTCACCACCGGGAGCCGGCCCACGAGTTCCGGTATCAAACCAAAGCGCACCAGATCGTCGGGTTCCACCTCGGCGAACACCTCGGTCAGGCTGCGCTGCTGCTTGCTCTTGACGGCGGCACCAAAGCCAATGCTGGAACTCTCGGTGCGGCTTTCGATGATTTTTTCCAGCCCAGCGAACGCGCCGCCACAGATGAACAGGATGTTGGAGGTATCGACCGTCTGCGTGTCCTGATTCGGGTGCTTGCGCCCCCCCTGAGGCGACACCGACGCCAGCGTGCCCTCGATCAGCTTGAGCAAGGCCTGCTGCACGCCCTCGCCCGACACATCGCGGGTGATGGACGGGTTTTCCGACTTGCGGGTGATTTTGTCGATCTCGTCGATATAGACGATGCCCTGCTGCGCCTTTTCGGGGTTGTGATTGCAGGTCTGCAACAGCTTGGCGATGATGTTTTCGACGTCTTCACCGACGTAGCCGGCTTCGGTCAGGGTGGTGGCGTCGGCCATCACGAAAGGCACGTTCAACATGCGCGCCATGGTCGCGGCCAGCAAGGTTTTGCCCGAACCGGTGGGGCCGATGAGCAGGATGTTGCTCTTGGCCAGCTCCACGTCGTCCTTTTTGGCGTCGCTCTTGTGGCGCAGTCGCTTGTAGTGGTTGTACACCGCCACCGACAGGGTTTTCTTGGCGGCCTCCTGACCAATCACGTAGCTGTCGAGGTGCTGCTTGATGGCGAACGGCGTGGGCAGTGCGTCACCCTCGGCGGGCTTGCCCACGGTGCTGGGCGGCAACTCGTCGCGCACGATGTCGTTGCACAGGGTGATGCATTCGTCGCAGATGAACACGGACGGCCCTGCAATCAGCTTCTTGACCTCGTGCTGGCTTTTGCCGCAGAAGGTGCAATACAGGGTTTTTTCGCTGTGGGTGCCTTTTTTATCGGGCATATCTGGCTGGCCTTGCTACGTTCGCGGGGAAATCGGGCATCGCTGGGATGATCGGATGATGGGACGATAGGCCCCCAAGGGCGCGGGCGTTCAAGCGCCGCGCTGGTGGATCACTTTGTCCACCAGGCCGTACTCGGCGGCTTCGGTGGCCGACATGAAGTAGTCGCGCTCGGTGTCGCGCTCGATCTTGTCCAGCGGCTGGCCGGTGCGCTCGCTCAGCACGCGGTTGAGGTCGGCACGCAGGCGCAGGATTTCACGCGCATGGATTTCGATGTCGGTCGCCTGCCCTTGTGCGCCACCCAGCGGCTGGTGAATCATCACGCGCGAGTTGGGCAGGGTGTAGCGCTTGCCTTTGGCCCCAGCCGCCAGCAGGAAAGCCCCCATGCTGGCTGCCATGCCCATGCAGAGCGTTGAAACGTCGGGCTTGATGAAGTTCATGGTGTCGAAGATCGACATGCCCGCACTCACCGAGCCGCCCGGCGAATTGATGTAGAGCGAAATGTCCTTGTCGGGGTTTTCGCTCTCCAGGAACAGCAGTTGCGCCACCACCAGATTGGCCGATTGGTCATTCACCGGCCCGACCAGAAACACCACCCGCTCCTTGAGCAGGCGGGAGTAAATGTCGTAGGCCCGTTCGCCACGGCCCGACTGCTCGATCACCATGGGCACCATGCCCAGGTTGTGTGCGTCCAAAGCGCTCATGTGTCTGTGCTCCGAATTGAATCTGTACCACGCTACTGTAACCAAAGTGCCCAACCACGACAGCGGCCGGGTTGTAACACCTAGGCACGAGCGCGACTGAAAACCCAC
>DBAZ01000007.1 GCA_002291945.1 Tepidimonas sp. UBA997 | reverse complement strand
GCTCGAATTTCTCTTTTGCCATTGCAAATACCTCGGTGTAAAGAACAACGCCCGTGTGGGTTTAACGTCTCCGCCGCGAGTCCGCCACGGGCAGCGGACTCTCCCCCCACGGGGTAGCGAAGACTGGGGGATTACTTGGAGCGGGCCGACACAATGGCTTCTTGCACGTTGCGCGGGGCTTCGCTGTAGTGCTTGAATTCCATGGTGTAGGTGGCACGGCCTTGCGACATCGAGCGCAGGGTGGTCGAGTAGCCGAACATTTCCGACAGCGGGACTTCGGCCTTGATGGCCTTGCCGCCACCGACCATGTCGTCCATGCCCTGCACCATGCCGCGGCGGCTGGAGAGGTCGCCCATCACGTTGCCGGCGTAGTCTTCGGGGGTTTCGACTTCCACGGCCATCATCGGCTCGAGGATGACGGGCTGGGCCTTCTTGCAACCTTCCTTGAAGCCGAAAATGGCGGCCATCTTGAACGCCTGCTCGGACGAGTCCACGTCGTGGTAGGAGCCGAAGTGCAGCGTCACCTTCACGTCCACCACCGGGTAGCCCGCCAGCACGCCGGTGTTGAGCGCTTCGATCACGCCTTTTTCCACGGCAGGGATGTACTCGCGCGGCACCACACCGCCCTTGATGGCATCGACGAACTCGAAGCCTTTGCCCGGCTCCTGCGGTTCGATCTTCAACACCACGTGACCGTACTGACCCTTACCACCGGACTGGCGCACGAACTTGCCTTCGGAGTCTTCGATGGTGCCGCGGATGGTTTCCCGGTAGGCCACTTGCGGCTTGCCCACGTTGGCTTCCACACCAAACTCGCGCTTCATGCGATCGACAATGATTTCCAGATGCAACTCGCCCATGCCGGCGATGATGGTCTGGCCGGATTCTTCGTCGCTGCGCACGCGAAAGGACGGGTCTTCGGCCGCCAGACGGGACAGGGCGATGCCCATCTTTTCCTGATCGGCCTTGGACTTGGGCTCCACCGCTTGGGCAATCACCGGCTCGGGGAAGACCATCTTTTCGAGCGTGATGACGGCCGACGGATCGCACAGGGTTTCGCCCGTGGTCACATCCTTGAGGCCGACGCAGGCGGCAATGTCACCGGCGCGGATTTCTTCCACTTCCTGGCGGTTGTTGGCGTGCATCTGCACGATACGGCCGATGCGTTCTTTCTTGCCCTTGATCGGGTTGAAGACGGTATCGCCCTTCTTGAGCACGCCCGAATAGACACGCACGAAGGTCAGTTGACCGACGAACGGGTCGGTCATCAGCTTGAACGCCAGCGCAGCCAGCTTTTCCTCGTCGTCGGCCTTGCGTGCGGCGGGCTGCTCTTTCTCGTCGGAGCCGGCCACCGGCGGGATGTCCACCGGGCTGGGCAGGAAGTCGATCACGGCGTCGAGCATGCGCTGCACGCCCTTGTTCTTGAAGGCGGTGCCGCACAGCATGGGCTGGACTTCGACCGCCAGCGTGCGCAGACGAATGCCTTCCTTGATGTCGGCTTCGCTCAGTTCGCCCTCTTCGAGGTACTTGTTCATCAGCTCTTCGTTGGCTTCGGCGGCGGCCTCGACCATCTTGCTGCGCCACTCATCGGCGCTGGCCTGCAGCTCGGCGGGAATGTCCTGGTAGTCGAACTTCATGCCCTGGGAGGCTTCGTCCCAGATGATGGCTTTCATCTTGATGAGGTCAACCACGCCTTTGAAGTTTTCCTCGGCACCGATCGGGATCACGATCGGCACCGGGTTGGCCTTCAGGCGCAGCTTCATCTGGTCGTGGACCTTGAAGAAGTTGGCACCGGTGCGATCCATCTTGTTGACGAAAGCCAGCCGCGGCACCTTGTACTTGTTGGCCTGACGCCACACGGTTTCGGACTGGGGCTGCACACCGCCCACGGCACAATAGACCATGCAGGCACCGTCGAGCACGCGCATGGAACGCTCCACCTCGATGGTGAAGTCCACGTGGCCCGGGGTGTCGATGATGTTGAAGCGGTGCTCGGGGTAGGACAGCTCCATGCCCTTCCAGTAGCAGGTGGTGGCGGCCGACGTGATGGTGATGCCGCGCTCTTGCTCCTGCTCCATCCAGTCCATGGTGGCGGCACCGTCGTGGACTTCACCGATCTTGTGGTTGACACCGGTGTAAAACAGGATGCGCTCGGTGGTGGTGGTTTTGCCGGCGTCGATGTGAGCCGAAATACCGATGTTGCGGTAACGCTCGATGGGCGTGTTACGTGCCATGAAAATTCTCCGAAAAATACAGGCAAAGCCCGCCCCACGGTTCAGAGTGAGACGGGCCTTGGATTGCGATAGGCGCGGCTTAGAAGCGGAAGTGGCTGAAGGCCTTGTTGGCTTCGGCCATGCGGTGGACTTCGTCACGGCGTTTCATGGCACCACCACGGCCTTCGGTGGCCTCCAGCAGTTCGTTGGCCAGACGCATGGCCATGGACTTCTCGCTGCGCTTGCGCGCCGCCATCTTGATCCAGCGCATCGACAGCGCCAGCCGACGCACCGGACGCACCTCCACCGGCACCTGGTAGTTGGCACCGCCCACACGGCGGGACTTGACCTCGACCATGGGCTTGACGTTGTTGATGGCGACGTTGAAAAGCTCCAGCGGATCCTTGCCGGTTTTCTTTTCCATGGTTTCGAGGGCACCGTAAATGATGCGCTCGGCAACCGCTTTTTTGCCGCCTTCCATGATCACGTTCATGAACTTGGACAGATCGACATTGCCGTACTTGGGATCCGGCAGGATTTCACGTTTAGGGACTTCGCGACGACGTGGCATGTTAAAAACCTCATTGCTTCAGTTGGCATCATTTCAGACACCGCGAGAACTCAACACAGTCAGAAGTTCTCACTTACTCGATCCGGACACACCTGTGTACCGTGGATCACTACGTTTGACTGGGCTTGCCAGCACCAACCAAACACCGATTGCGGACGGCAGCACCGCCCAGAGCGCACCCGCCGATTACTTGGCCTTCGGACGCTTGGCACCGTATTTGGAACGCGCCTGCTTGCGGTCTTTCACGCCTTGCAGGTCGAGCGAGCCACGCACGATGTGGTAACGCACACCGGGCAAGTCCTTGACACGACCGCCACGCACCAGCACCACGCTGTGCTCCTGCAGGTTGTGGCCTTCGCCGCCGATGTAGGAAATGACTTCGAACCCGTTGGTCAGGCGCACTTTGGCGACCTTACGCAAGGCCGAGTTCGGCTTCTTGGGGGTGGTGGTGTACACGCGGGTACACACGCCACGCCGCTGGGGGCAGTTTTCCATGGCCGGGCTCTTGGATTTGGTCTGTTCGACCTCCCGGCCGTGGCGCACGAGTTGGTTGATGGTTGGCATTGAAACGTCCCTAAACGTTTGAAATTGAAAACAATATACCCTTCGGAAATTTCCGAAAAGCCCTCAAATGTAGCACGAGCCGAAGATGGTGGCAAGCTTTTGTTGCGACAGCTTTTGCTGCGATACGGGTGGCACCCGTGGCAAATCCGCCTTCAGGCCGGACGCTGTGAGCGGGGTTTAACCGAGATGGTTCATTAGGGCTTGAGATGGCAGCGCGGGCATTTGCGAGCCCGTTTGGTCCCGACTGAGGAGTCAATGGCCTTTGCCATTGGCGACGAAGAGGGGCCGAAATGGCCGCAAATGCCCCGCTGACTTCTCAAGCAGCACCGAAGGTGCGCCTAATGGACCATCTCGGTTCAACGCACCCAGAGGCGTATCTCGGCCCACAGCCGACCCCAGAAGCCGGCCTCCCGCACGGTTTCGAGCACGAACAGGGGCACCTCGGCCACCACATCGCCGTCGGCGGTGCTGATGCGCAACGTCCCCAGCGGCTCGCCTTGGTTGAGGGGCGCGATCAGTGGGTCGGTGCGCAAGACCTCGGTACGCAGCGATGCGGTCTGCCCGGCTGGCACCGAGACGACCACCCCGTCTTGCCGCCCGAGGCGCACGGTACGAGCGTGGCCTTTCCAGACTTCGGGCTCCACCACCGCTTGGCCGGGATCGAACAGGCGCACCGCCTCGAAAGCCGAAAAGCCCCAGTTCAGCAGCCGCTGGCTTTCTGCGGCCCGGGCGTTGGCACTGGCCGCGCCGAGCACAATGCTCACCAGTCGGCGCTCACTCGCCGCCCCTACCCCCAGGGCCGGGAATTCACGACGTGCCGAGGCCACCAGACAGTAGCCTGCCGCTGCAGTAAAACCGGTTTTCAGGCCATCGACTGTCGGGTCTCGGAACAAAAGGAGGTTGCGGTTGGTGTCGTTGGCCGCTGGCGTGCCAGGAAAACGGTAGCGCTGGATCGCATAAAGCCTGACATAGTCAGGGAAGTCTTTGATGAGGCGCGCAGCCAGAATGGATAAATCGCGCGCCGTGGTCACATGCCCCGGTGCGGTCAGCCCTTCAGGGTTCATGTAGCGGGTGCGGGTCATGCCCAGGGCGAGCGCTTGCTGGTTCATCAACTCGACGAAGCGCTCCACCGAGCCTGCCACCCCTTCGGCGAGCGCAATCGTTGCGTCGTTGCCCGATTGCACGATCATGCCTTTGAGCAAGTCCTGCACCGGCACCTGCATGCGCGGGTCGATGAACATGCGCGAACCCGGCATGCGCCAGGCGCGTTCGCTCACACCCAAGGTCTGATCCATGCGGATGCGACCGGCGCGCAGGGCATCGAAGACGATGTAGGCCGTCATCAGTTTGGTCAGGGAGGCGGGCTCGACTTCCATGTCTGGCTCGCGGGCGGCCAGAATCTGGTTGGTGGTGACGTCCATCACCAGATAGGAGCGGACCGCCACCTCGGGCGGGACGGGCAGGCGCGATTGGGCCAAAACGCCTTGCACCAGCAACACCCATGACAGAAGAAACAGCCCACAGAATCGGGCGAGAGACAAAGTGGTCAACACGAGAAATCCGTTGAATCGCAGTGAAAAGCACAGCGCCGCTCAGGCAGCGCCGCAAGCCAGAAGATGGCGAATCGCCAGTGATTTGAGCAATGGCAAACGCCCGTGAAAGAAATGCTCCGCCTCGGGGATGACGGTCACAGGCAGGCCCTGCGGTCGCGCCCAGTCCATGACCGCCGTCAGGGCAACGGTGTCGTCCTGCTCTCCGTGCAAGATCAGGGATCGCCCGTGAAGTTCCTGGGGCAACGGCGGCACCTCGAAACGGCTGACGGCCGTCCCCACCGTGATGAAACTATCCAGCGGCCGCAGGGGCATCAGTTGGGCCGCCGCCCGCACTGCGACGTAGCCACCGAAGGAAAAACCGGCCAGCGCCAGAGGGCCCGATGGTGCCAGCGCCTGGATCACATGCAGGAGATCCTGGGTTTCTGCGTGACCGCCGTCGTGGACGCCAGCACTTTGCCCGACCCCGCGAAAATGGAACCGCACGCTGGTCCAGCCGGTGTGCAGATGCGCACGGGCCAGGGTCTGGACCACCTTGTTGTGCATCGTGCCGCCAAACAGGGGGTGCGGATGCGCGATGACGGCCACGCCTCCAGCCGCCCGGGGCACTTCAGGGCGATCGATGGCGACTTCGATGGCGCCGACCAGCCCATCCAGCAAGCGAGATTCGGTGAGTACGTTCATCGATCCCCACAGGCGTTAGCGGCCCACATCCGGGGGCAGACGCAGCCGCTCGACCACCACGCCGTTTTTCAGATGACTTTCGACGATGTCGTCGATGTCGTGGGTGTCCACGAAGGTGTACCAGACAGCTTCCGGGTACACCACCGCCACCGGACCACCTGCGCAGCGGTCAAGGCAACCCGCCTTGTTGACGCGGACCTTCCCCCGACCCAGCAAACCGAGCTCCTTGGCGCGGGCTTTGCAGTGGTCGAAGCTGGCCTGGGCCGAGTGATCGGCGCAGCAGGCATCGCCGTCGTCACGCTTGTTCAGGCAGAAAAAAATGTGGCGCTGGTAGTAACCGGCCGAAGTGGAAGGGCTGCTCATGAGTACCCATTGTAGAAGGACTAAGCGGGGCGAAGCGCCAGACGAAGCCCCACCCACAAGGCGGCATAGGGCCAGAGCCAACCCAACCACTGCGACAGACCATGGAAATGGATGAACCGGCCTTGCTCCCATATCTGCAGCGACTGGGCAAAGTAAGCCACCTCAGGAGCACGGTTCAGCCAGCCCAGCGCAAAGCCCCAGGCCAATAAAGACAGCACCGCCGCCGTCCGATGCCCGATGCTGAGGCTGAACAGCGTCATGGCCAGGGCAAAAATCAGGCCCAACGACACCGGCTGCGTGAGCCAGACCCACGCATGCTGCGGACCATACGTGAGGCTGGCCGACAACAGGCTGACCCCCAGCACCACGGGCAGGGACAGGAGCATGAAGATCGCCCGGTGGGCCATGCGGCGCAGAATGGCAAAACCCAGCAGAATCGGTGCCCAGACGCAGAGCGCCACCACCACCGCCTCGTTCAACGGGCTCAGCGGGGGCAGCGGTGTGGGTTGCGGCACCCAGCCGTCCAGAAAGGAGCCCGCCGTCAACCGGACCAACGCCGATTCCAGCCAGGGCCAGACCTGACCGAGCCCATACGGCAGCGGCGTCGGGTACAGCACGGCCAGAGGCCAGGCACACAGGACCAGCACCGCCCCATGGGTGCGCTGCACCAGTCCGACCTGACGAAACGCCTGCCAGGGCCCCAGCAACCCCCACCTGAGCAGGAGCCAGGCAAGGGCCACCCCCAGCGCCCCACCCCCCGCATTCAGAAGCCAGTCCACTTGCGAAGGGACTCTGAGCAGGAGAAAGTTCTGCACCCCCTCCATCAGCAGGGACACGCTGGCCGGCACCGCCACGCCCAGCCACCAGACGGCACGACGGTAGCCCGAACGGCCCAGCGCCAGGGCCAGCAAGAATCCCAGGGGAACGTAACCCAGGAAATTACCAACTAGGTCGAAAGAGGTCAGGTGAGAAGGCCATGGAGCGGCGAGAAACATCCAGGGTGCCATGCCCTGAGAACGCCAGCCGGTGAACGGGTACAGGCTGACATAGACCACCAGCACCAGATAAAACACCAACAACGGCCACGCCGTCGATACGCTGCGACGGTGCATCATGTCGTTGGACATCATGTGCGCGCCCGTCCGTCTGGTCGATCAACCGCCGGCGTCAGAACGGCTTGACGACGACAAGAATGACGGCCAGGATCAGCATCACGACCGGGACTTCATTGAACCACCGGTACCAGACGTGACTGCGCCGATTCCCACCCGATTCAAACTGTTTGAGGATGCGCCCACAGGCATGGTGATAGCCGATCAGGAGCACGACGATGAGCCATTTGGCATGCATCCAGCCGTTTCCGGGGCCGCGACCAATGCCGTACCCCCACCACAACCACAGACCCAGAGCCAACGCCGGCATAGCCAGCAAGGTCATGAAACGGAACAGTTTGCGCGCCATCAGCAACAGCCGCTCGCGCTCGGCGGTGCTGGCGGCATCGACCATGGCCAGATTGACAAAAATGCGCGGCAAATAAAAAAGTCCCGCAAACCAGCTGGCAACGAAGACAATGTGAAATGCTTTGACCCACAACATCCGAGTAGTGTAGCCAAGGAGGCCTGATATGCATCACGATTCAACGCCCCACTGGCAAAACGTGGGGGATACCCTGTGCGCTTCGGGCGAATCGCCTTTCTGGCACGCACAGGAAGAGCGGCTGTACTGGGTGGACACGTTGCTCAAGCGGGTGTGGAGGCATCATCCAGCCAGTGATCGGGCCGAGCACTGGGACTTTGCGGAGCCGGTGACCGGCCTGGCCCCGTGCCGATCCGGGGGCTTGTTACTGGTCATGGGCCCTGACGTCCTGCATGCGGGTGGCTGGCATGACGTGCCCACGAGCCTGTCTTCGCTGCCCGCATCGCGTGTTCCTTACCGGTTGCAGGGTGGGCGATGCGATCCGTGGGGGCGATTCTGGGTGTCGAGTGTTCCCGTGGAACCCGAATCAGCACGCGCAAGCGGGATGGTCGGGACGCTGTATTGCCTGCCCAACCGCCGTCGGGCCCGCGTCGAGCTGCAGGCCGTCCATGGCACGCTTGGAGACTGCCATGGCTGGGCATGGTCGCCTGACGGCCGCTTCATGGTCTGGTGCGCCCCCCATCGTCACGAAATCGAGCAGGCCGGTATGTCACTGCCCGGGAGTTGGCCCCCCGAACTAGGGCTGCCCATGACGCTGGCCCGTTTTTCGCCTGACGACGTGGCTCGACTGGGGACTCCTCGCAGCGGGGCCATGGACAAGCTGGGGCGCTACTGGATGGCCATGTCGGGCGGCGGGCGGGTGCTGTGCCTCGACGATCGAGGCCAGGCCGTGATCGAAATCCGGACACCGACCTTCAATCCCACGGGCCTGTGCTTCGGCGGGCCTGACATGCGTACCTTGTTCGTGACTTCGTCGCGTGCGCACCGCAGTGCGGAAGAGCTGGCGGCTTACCCCAGGTCGGGCGGCGTGTTTTCGCTTCGTCTGGATATCCAGGGGGCTCCCCTGGCGGTGTACTGGGACTGAAAGCCGACGTTAAAAAAATTCACAGCAACCCCGACCCAACAGGGATACGATCGCGCCATGCTCGAAACGCCCGACTTCCACGCCTCCCAAGCCTCCGAAGCCTCCGCGCCGCCCGAGCCGGAACTGGTGCGCTGGGCTGATGCGATCCGCCAAGCCGCGCAGGAGGCGCGGCCGCTGGTGATCTGTGGCGGCGCCAGCAAGGCTTTTCTGGCCCCAGCCGTGCCACTGGGCCACCACCGGCTGGACACGCAAGCGCACGCCGGCATCGTGGCCTACGAACCCACCGAACTGGTGATCACCGCCAAAGCTGGCACGCCGCTGCAAACGCTCGAAGCGGCGCTGGCTGAACGCGGGCAGGCGCTGGCCTTCGAGCCGCCCCATTTCGGGGCAGGGGGTACGGTGGGCGGCATGGTCGCTGCGGGCCTGAGCGGGCCTGCGCGTGCCAGCGTCGGGGCCTTGCGCGACTACGTGCTGGGCATACACCTGCTCAACGGGCGCGGGCAGTACCTCGAATTCGGTGGGCAGGTGATGAAAAACGTGGCGGGCTACGACGTCAGCCGACTGTTGGCGGGCAGCATGGGGGCGCTGGGGGTGATCGCGCAGGCGTCGCTCAAGGTGCTGCCGGTGGCACCCGCTGAAGCCACGCTGCGCCTGGCGCTGACGCAAGCCGAGGCGCTGCAGCAACTGGCCCGCTGGCGCGGCCAGCCGCTGCCCCTGAACGCGAGCTGCTGGGTGATCGATTCTGCGCATGCACCCACAGGAACCCTCTACCTGCGCTTGCGTGGGGCGATCGCGGCCGTCGAATCGGCGGCTCAGCTGCTGACCCGCACCACCGGCGGCGAGCGTCTGGATGCCGCTGCCGCCGCTGCCGACTGGGCCGCCTGCCGTGACCAGCGCTTGCCCTTCTTCCAGACCCCGCCCGACGCCACCTGCGCCTTGTGGCGCTTGTCGGTGGCACCCACCACACCCCCTCTGGCGGGCGACTGGCCCACGTTGGTCGAGTGGCACGGGGGGTTGCGCTGGCTCTGGGCACCGCTGGAAGCGGCCCCCGTGCTGCGTGCGTGGGCACAGGCTGGCGGCGGTCATGCCACGGTTTTCCGACTGCCAGCCAGACACGCCAGCCGCGACGAGCGCGTCACGCCCCTGAGCGGCCCGCTGCTGGCCATCCACCAGCGACTCAAGGACGCATTCGACCCGGCGGGCATTTTCCCGACCGGCCTGTGGCGCGCCACCCCTTGAGACCCGGAGACCCTCATGCAAACCCAACTGGCACCCGCCTACGCAGGCACCCCGGACGGCCAGGCCGCCGAAGCGATACTGCGCAAGTGCGTGCATTGCGGCTTTTGCACCGCGACCTGCCCCACCTACCAACTGCTGGGCGACGAACTCGACGGCCCGCGGGGGCGCATCTACCTGATCAAGCAGGTGCTCGAAGGCAGCGAGCCGACGCGCCAGACGCAATTGCACCTGGACCGCTGCCTGACCTGCCGCAACTGCGAATCGACCTGCCCCAGCGGGGTGGAGTATGGTCACTTGGTGGACATTGGGCGCAAGATCGTGGACCAGAAAGTCGAGCGCCCGGCCCCCGAACGCGCCGTGCGGTGGCTGCTCAAAACAGGTTTGCCCTCGCCGGTGTTTGGGCCGATCATGAAGCTCGGCCAAGCCGTGCGCCCCCTGCTGCCCGAGCCCTTGCGCAACAAGGTGCCGGCCCGCCAGCAGGCTGGCGACTGGCCCAGCCAGACCCACGCCCGCCGCGTGCTGATGCCGGAAGGTTGCGTGCAGCCCGCCATGATGCCCCAGATCAACACCGCCACCGCCCGGGTGCTGGATGCCGCAGGGATTCAGGTCATCCGGGTGCCGAGGGCCGGGTGCTGTGGGGCGGTCAAATTTCACCTCAACGACCATCCCGGCGGGCTGGACCAGATGCGGGCCAACATCGATGCCTGGTGGCCCTGGATACGGCCCGACGCCAGTGCGCCGGTGGAGGCGATCGTGATGAACGCCTCCGGCTGCGGGGTAACGGTGAAAGACTACGGCCACCTGCTGCAGCACGACCCGGCCTATGCCGACCAAGCCCGCCGCGTGAGCGAACTGACCCAAGACCTGAGCGAACTGCTGCCGACCTTGGTGCCCGCCTTGCGTGACCGGCTGGCGGCGGTGCCTACGCGGCCCGGTACACTGGCCTTTCACCCCCCCTGCACCTTGCAACACGGGCAGAAGCTGCGCGGCGGGGTGGAAAAATGGCTGGGCGAACTCGGCTTCGACGTGCAGGTGGCCCGCAACGAAGCGCACCTGTGCTGCGGCTCGGCTGGCACCTATTCGGTGCTGCAGCCAGGGCTGTCTGGCCAGTTGCGCGACCGCAAGCTGGCGCATCTGGGTGCGCTGCAACCGCAGGCCATCGTGTCGGCCAACATCGGCTGCATCAGCCATTTGCAGTCGGGCACCGATACGCCGGTCCGGCACTGGATCGAGGTGCTCGACGACGCCTTGGACGCCGCCACCGCCCCCCCGGTGGCGACCGGCTGAACCCATGCGCAACGCCCGCTCACTGCCGTGGCTGCTGCACTGGCTATAAAGTCACGCCATGCCGCGCCCCATCCTTGCCACCGTTCATCAGCCCGCCCTGCAGGCCAATCTGGCCCGTGTGCGGCGAGCCAGTGCGGATGCCCGGGTCTGGGCCGTCGTCAAGGCCAACGCCTATGGCCACGGCATCGAGCGGGTGTTCCCGGCCTTGTGCGCTGCCGATGGCTTTGCCTTGCTCGACCTCAACGAAGCCCAGCGCCTGCGCGCCCTCGACTGGCGTGGCCCCATCCTGCTGCTGGAGGGCGCGTTCGAGGCCCGCGATCTGGAAATCTGCTCGCGCCTGCACCTGTGGCACGTGATCCACCGCGAAGCCCAGATCGACTGGCTGGCCGCCCACAAGACGCAGCAGCCCCATCACGTGTTTCTGAAAATGAACTCGGGCATGAACCGGCTCGGCTTTCAGCCCGAGGCGTTGCGGGCGGCGTGGCGGCGCTTGGAAGCCCTGCCGCAAGTCGATGCAATCACCCTGATGACCCACTTCAGCGACGCCGACGGCCTGCGCCACGGCGAGGAAGGGGTGCAGTATCAGATCGACCGGTTTGTACAGGCCACGCACGACCTGCCGGGTGAGCGCAGCCTGTGCAACAGCGCGGCCATTCTGCGTCACGCCCAGCGCCTGCCGCTGGGGCCCGCGCCGGACGCCCCGCGACTCGCGTCCGACTGGGTGCGAGCCGGCATCGCCCTGTACGGCAGCGCCCCCGACCACCCGCAACGGTCGTCAGCGGATTGGGGCTTGCAGCCCACCCTGACGCTGTCGAGCCAACTGATCGCCACCCAGGCCCTGTGCGCTGGCGACACCGTGGGCTACGGCTCGACCTACACCGCCCCAGCCGACATGCGCATCGGCATCGTGGCGTGCGGTTATGCCGACGGCTACCCCCGCCATGCACCGGGCAGCGTGGATCGCGCCGCCCCGGTGCTGGTCAGCGGGGTGCGAACCCGCCTCGTGGGTCGCGTCAGCATGGACATGCTGGCCGTCGATTTGGGCCCGGTCGAAGCCGCTGGACAGCCCTGCCAGCCGGGGGACGAAGTGGTGCTGTGGGGCCGCAGCCGCACCGCTGCCGTGCTGCCAGTCGATGAAGTAGCCCATGCTGCTGGCACCATCAGCTACGAACTCCTGTGCGCCGTCGCCGCACGGGTGCCATTTGCCGTCGAAGCCCTTTGAAGGCGCAGCTGGTGGGAAGCATGGTGGATGCCGTCATGGCCCAAGGTCAGCGACCCGCCTGCCACCGGCTGCAGGGGCCAGCCCTGGCGTGGGTTACCATCCAAAAAACTATCGCGATTTGCCCCACATGACCGCCGCCCCATCTCACCCGGATGGGCTTGCCTTGCTTGCCTGGCTAGATTCAGTCTGGATGCCACTGCTGCTCGCTGTGGCTGCCTTTGCCGCCGGCGTGCTCAACGCCATCGCCGGAGGGGGAAGCTTTCTCACTTTTCCGGCCCTGGTGTTTGCCGGGGTGCCCCCGATCGTGGCCAACGCCACCAGCGCTCTCGCCGTCAGCCCCGGCTACCTAGGCAGCACACTCGGCTTCAGGGCGGAGCTGGCGCAGCTACCCTTTCAGCGTTTGCGCCGCGAAACCCTGATTGCCGCCGCTGGCGGCGTAGCAGGAGCCTTGCTGCTGCTGGTCACACCGGCACAGGTGTTTCAAGGGTTGATCCCCTGGTTGCTGCTGTTTGCCACCGCCCTGTTCATGCTGGGCCCCTGGCTGGTGAACAGACGCCCGCCCCCAGAAGGACAGGCGCACCCAGCCGCTCGCTGGCGGGACACCGGCCTGGCCGGGGTCGCCGTGTATGGCGGCTACTTCAACGGTGGGCTGGGCATCTTGCTGATGGCGCTTTACACCGTGACCGGTGAAAAAAATCTGCACACCACCAACGCGCTGAAAAACCTCAACTCGCTGGTGCTGTCCATCCTGTCGGTCATCACTTTTGCTATCGCCGGAGCCATTGCCTGGGGGCCCGCCATCCTGATGATGGTCGCCGCCACGGCCGGTGGCTATGTCGGGGCCCGCTGGTCCAAGCGCTTGCCCATCGTCTGGGTGCGGGGCGTGGTGATCGCCACTGGCCTGGTGATGAGTGCGCTGTTTTTCTGGCGCGGGTGAGCCTCGGACAACCCAATCGGCTGAGTAACACCGCGCCGCAGCCAAAGCCTCACAAAGTCAGGCTGACACCGCCGGAAGGGACGGGATTGGTCATAATCAGCCACGAACCATCCTGACTCCACCATGAACCCGACACCCCTCCCGATCGGCCACTATGTGCAAGGCCAGACCCGCACCGGCACCAGCGGCCGCGCACACGACGTGTTCAACCCCGCCACCGGTGCCGTGACCGGCCGTGTGGCCTTGGCCAGCCGCCAGGAGGTGGACGCCGCCGTGGCCGCTGCCCAGGCCGCCTTCCCGGCTTGGGCCGACACCGCGCCCTTGCGGCGTGCGCGAGTCATGTTCAAGTTCCTGGAACTGCTCAACCAGCACCGGGACGACTTGGCCCGCATGATCACCGCCGAGCACGGCAAGGTGTTCACCGACGCGCAGGGCGAAGTCACCCGTGGCATCGAGATCGTCGAATTCGCCACCGGGATTGCGCAGCTACTCAAGGGCGACTACACCGAACAGGTCTCCACCGGCATCGACAACTGGACCATGCGCCAGCCACTGGGCGTGGTGGCGGGGATCACCCCGTTCAACTTCCCGGTCATGGTGCCGATGTGGATGTTCCCGGTAGCCATTGCCTGCGGCAACACCTTCGTGCTCAAGCCCAGCCCGATCGACCCGTCGCCTTCGCTGTTCATGGCTGCGTTGCTCAAGCAGGCCGGCCTGCCTGACGGCGTGTTCAACGTGGTGCAGGGCGACAAGGCTGCGGTGGATGCGCTGCTCGACCACCCGGACGTGCAGGCGGTGTCGTTTGTCGGCTCCACCCCGATCGCCAACACCATCTACGAAACCGGTGCCCGTCACGGCAAGCGGGTGCAGGCCCTGGGCGGAGCCAAGAACCACATGGTCGTCATGCCCGACGCCGACGTGAACCAGGTGGTCGATGCGCTCATCGGCTCGGCCTACGGCTCGGCGGGCGAGCGCTGCATGGCCATCAGCGTGGCGGTGCTGGTGGGCGACGTGGCCGACCGCCTCATGCCCGCACTGGTGGAACGCACGCAAACGCTCAAGGTGCTCAACGGCACCAACCTGGCGGCTGAAATGGGGCCGATCGTCACCGAGGCGGCACGCCAGCGCATCACCGGCTGCATCGAGGCCGGGGTGCAGGAAGGTGCCAAACTGCTGGTCGATGGCCGGGTGTTTGACGGCGCACAAGCTGGCGAAGGCTGCAAGAGCGGCTTCTGGATGGGTGGCACCTTGTTCGACCATGTGAAGCCCGACATGACCATCTACAAGGAAGAGATTTTTGGCCCGGTGTTATGCTGCGTACGGGTGCCCGACTTTGCCACCGCGCTGCAGCTCATCAACGGGCACGCATTCGGCAACGGCACCAGTTGCTTCACCCGCGACGGCAACGTGGCACGCGAATTTGCGCGACGCGTCCAGGTCGGCATGGTCGGCATCAACGTGCCCATCCCCGTGCCCATGGCCTGGCACGGCTTCGGCGGCTGGAAACGGAGCCTGTTTGGCGACATGCACGCCTACGGCGAAGAAGGTGTACGCTTCTACACCAAGCAAAAGAGCGTGATGCAGCGCTGGCCCGAAAGCATTGCCAAGGGTGCCGAGTTCGCCATGCCGACCTCGACATAAAACCGACAGCACGGCCCATGCCCGACAACAGCCCCTACGACCCCGAAGAAGGTGACTGGCAGACGCTGGTGACCTTTTTCAGCCCCACCGAGGCCTACCTGATGCAGGGCACCCTGCAGGCGGCGGGCATCCCGACGCTGGTGGCCGACGACCAGATGGTGCAGACCCACAGCCTGCTGGCCAGCGCGATTCCGGTGCGGGTCATGGTGCCGGAACGCCGGATGGAGGCCGCGCAGGCGGTGCGAGAGGCGTGGCACCGTGGGGACTTTGCCCTGACGGATGACGACACCCAGTACCTCGACGGCCCATGAGCGAGCTGGCGTTTGACTACATCGTCGTCGGGGCGGGCACGGCGGGGTGTCTGCTGGCCAACCGCTTGAGTGCCAACCCGGCCCACCGGGTGCTGCTGCTGGAAGCGGGCGGGCCGGACAACCACCCCTGGATCCACATTCCGGTCGGCTACCTGTATTGCATCGGCAACCCGCGCACTGACTGGCTCTACCAGACCGAACCCGACGCCGGGCTCAACGGTCGGCGCCTGCGCTACCCGCGCGGCAAAACCCTGGGCGGCTGCAGCAGCATCAACGGCATGATCTACATGCGCGGGCAAAGCCGCGATTACGAGCAGTGGGCCGAACTCACTGGCGACGACGCCTGGCGCTGGGCCAACTGCCTGCCTGACTTCATCGCCCATGAAGACCACTACCGGCTCGACGCCCAGCATGCCGGCCTGTGCGACCCCTTGCATGCCACCCTGCACGGCCATGGCAGCCTGCGCAGCACGGGGGAGTGGCGGGTCGAAAAGCAACGCCTGCGCTGGGACATTCTGGATGCGTTTGCCCAGGCGGCGCAGCAGGTCGGCGTGCCCGCCACCGACGACTTCAACCGCGGCTGCAACGAGGGGGTGGGCTACTTTGAAGTGAACCAGCGCAGCGGCTGGCGCTGGAATGCGTCCAAGGCGTTTTTGCGTCCGGTGCAGCACCGCGCGAATCTGACCGTCTGGACCCGCGCCTGGGTGCAGCGGCTGCGTCTGGAGCGTGATGCGACAAGCGGACTGCGCTGCACGGGGGTGGACGTCGTCCACAACGGCCACCGCCTCGCCGTCACGGCCCAGCAGGAAGTGCTGCTGAGTGCAGGGGCCGTGAATACCCCGCCATTGCTCCAGTTGTCGGGCATCGGGCCGGGGGCACTGCTGCAACAGCACGGCATTGCGGTGCACACCGACCTGCCCGGCGTGGGCGCGAATCTGCAGGACCACTTGCAGATACGTGCCGTGTTCCAGGTGCACGGCGTCCAGACCCTCAACACGCTGGCCAACAGCCTGTGGGGCAAGGCCCTGATCGGGCTGGAATATGCGTTTAAGCGCAGCGGTCCCATGAGCATGGCTCCGAGCCAACTGGGCGCTTTCACACGCAGTTCACCAGCCTACGCCTGGCCTAACGTGCAGTACCACGTGCAGCCGCTCAGCCTTGATGCCTTCGGTGAGCCTTTGCACCGTTTTCCCGCCTTCACCGCAAGCGTCTGCAACCTCAACCCCACCAGCCGGGGCACCGTGCAGATCCGCTCGGCCCGCCCTGAGGACGCTCCCGCGATCGCGCCGAACTACCTGTCCACCCCGGAAGACCGCCAGGTGGCCGCCGACAGCCTGCGGCTGACGCGCCGCATCGTCAGTCAGCCTGCCTTGACGCCCTACCAGCCCGAGGAAATCAAGCCGGGGGCTCAATACCAGTCGGACGACGAACTGGCCCGCTTGGCGGGCGACATTGCCACCACCATTTTTCACCCGATCGGCACCACAGCCATGGGGCACGATCGGCAACCCCTGGCGGTGCTGGACAGCCACTGCCGTGTGCGCGACTGGCAACGGGGGCCAACCGGCCGCATCAACGGATTGCGGGTGGTGGATGCGGGTGCCATGCCCACCATCACCAGCGGCAACACCAACAGTCCGACGCTGATGATCGCGGAAAAAGTGGCGCGCTGGGTCACCACGGGCGGGTGACGCACGGGTTGGCGGGACAGGGTTAGTCCCAATGCCCATGCCTGGTGCGGCGCTCTACAATCGATGCACTCTTGTGTGGCAATGCGTTGCTGATGCACTGAGAGGACCGAGGAGACACCCCCACAAACCAAGACAACATCGAAGCATTCCCGAACCCTTTTTTTCGATGCCAGCACCATGCTGGCATTTTTTATGTGTGGTCGATCAGGCCCGAACGTCGAGCCAACGCCCGATCATGTCGTCAGCGGCCTTCACGACCTGCCAATTGGCCTTGAAGGCGTAGGTGGCGGATTGCTGGTCCACCATGTCCTGGATCAGGTCGGCACCCGGTTGGGGCGATTTGTCAACCCGCGCCGTCACGCCGCTGCTGGCAGGCCGGGCTTCTTGGCGCACCTGATCGCGTCGAAAACCGTCGGTCTGGGCATTGGCCACATTGTTGGCCGCAGCGCTCATTCGCAGTCGTGACACCTGCAAGCCCGAAACCGCCGTGTTCAGCACTGAGTCCATCTGATCGCTCCATCGTAGGGCCAGTGTACGCCGATCAGAACGAGCCGACAACACCGCCCGCGACACCCCGCCCGGCGGCAGGCACCACAGCCCTTGGCATGATCACCGCCGTCACAGCGGGTGCTCGGTATAAAAACGCCCCCCGTGGTAGAGCAAGGGGCGCAGTTCGCTACGGTGCAGGCATTGCACTACCTCGCCCACGAAGATGATGTGGTCACCCTCTTCATGGCGGCTGTGGTTGACGCATTCAAACGTGGCAATCGCCCCCTCGATCAGTGGCGCACCGGTCCAACCTTCTGTGTCGGGGATGCCGCTCCAGCGATCCACGCCTTTGCTGGCAAACCGGATGGCCAGATCTTTTTGCTGGGCACTGAGTACGTTGATGGCGTAGTGGGATGCGCCGATAAACACCGCCATCGCACTCGATTGCCGAGACAGGCTCCACAGCACCAGCGGCGGCTCCAGCGAGACGGAGTTGAACGAGCTGGCCGTGAGGCCGACCCGAGTGCCGTCCGGGCCTCGGGCCGTGACAATGGTGACGCCCGTGGCAAAACGACCGAGCGCCGTTCGGAACTGATCGGGGGCGAGCATGACTTAGGGGCCAGCGACCGACACACCGGGCACACCAGTTCCCATCTTCTGGACCAGTTCCAGGCTTTCCGCCTCGGGTTGGGTGATCAACAGTTTTTTGGCCAATTCAGTGCCTCACATAACCGGGTATTCTCGCTCATCCTGGGCTGGATGTCGCTCCTCCACTGAACGTTCATGCTGCCCCATCCTGTTTCGCCGTTCGCGCAATGAGGTCGCGCAACCATTGCTGCGGACTCAGTGCATGGGTCTGCCGATGCCAGAGCATGTCCACCCGGACGCTGGGCATTTCCAGTGGGATGGGACGTTGAACCAGCGCATGCTCCTGGCCCGTCATGCTCACGAAATGGCTGGGCAGAACCGTCAGGAGATCGGAGTCTGCGACCACCCGACCCGCCGTGAAGAACTGATTGACTGTAAGAACCACCCGGCGCCGACGCGACAGGGCGGCCAGGGCTTCGTCCACAAACCCCCAGGGGCGACCCGAAAAACTGACCAGCAGATGCTGCGCCGCGCAGTAGTCATCCAGTGACAGTTCGCGCATGGCCAGTGGGTGATGGCGCCGCATCACCACCACGTATTCGGCTTCATACAGGCGCTGCGCCTGAAACGGTGGGGCATGCTCCTGCAGGTGCGGAGCGCCCAGTTCGGCCATGACGCCCGGAAAGTGGCCCAACGCCAGGTCCACTTCGCTGTTTTCCAGCAGGGCGCGGGGATCGCGCGTCGTCAGTGGCAGCACCCGCAAGCTGACCATGGGCGCCTCCTGAGCCATGCGCTGAACCAGGCCGGGCATGAGTTTCGCCGCTGTGGCATCGGCCATGGCCAGCACAAAGTGCTGTGCGGCGTTTGCAGGAACGAACTGCCCAGGCGCCAACACCTTTTGCAGTTGATTCAGCGCTTCTCGGACTGTGGGCCACAGTGTCACGGCCAACGGAGTCGGTTCGACACCGTACCCGGCGCGGCGCACCAGATCGTCGCCCACCAGTTCCCGCAGACGCCTCAGCGCATTGCTGACGGCAGGCTGCGTCATCGACAAGTTGTGGGCCGCTCGTGTCAGGCTCCGCTCCGCCATGACTTCGTCAAAGACACGCAACAGATTGAGGTCGAGCGTACGAAAATTCAGATCATTCATTTCCCCAGGGAATATAAGTCATCATAAAAATAAATTGGCGGAACTTGCGGGTTTACCCTAATATCACACCTCATCATGTTGCAATGCAGCATTTGGAGGTTTTTCATGTCCATCTATCACCCTTCATCGCCCTCTGTGGCACCCGATCAGGCCGCTGATGCTGCGCGTCGATCGACGTCGATGGGCCGCCCGCTGGCGGCGCTCTTGCTGGCGGCTGCCGTGGCGGCACTGGCTGTTGCGGCTGAGCGACTCATGGCCTCCTGGGCGGACGAACACCTGCTGGCAACGTGGGTGGCCCTGTGGGCCGTGGTTTTTGCAGGCAGTCTGGTGCTGGCGGGGACCATGCGCCGCGTCGCGCAACGGGTAATCCGGGCACTGGACGGCTGGGCGCGTCAGCGGGCTGAAGCCCGAGCTCAAGCCCGAGCTGCTGTTTGGGCACGCCACCAGCCGACCAGCACCGCCCATCTGCAGACCTCGGCCGACGTCGACACCGCATGGCACGGCCTGGGTGTGATCGAGCTGGGTCAACACCGCCGCTATATTGCCTTCCATATCTGAACCCGGACCTGCCCAAACAAAAGGCAGCCACTGGCTGCCTTTTGTGTTTCATCCCTGCAGCAGCCGGGCCTCCATCTGGGCCTTGGTGTCGATCAGTTCCTGGGGCAGGTGGTGGGCCAGCTTCTGGAACAGTTCGGTGTGCATGGCCAGTTCGGCTTGCCAGTGTTCGGGGTTCATGTCGGTCACGGCTTCGAACTGCTCGCGGCTGAAGTTCAGGCCTTCCCAGTGGATTTCAGCGTATGCGGGGCTGATGCCGAAGGCGTGGTCTTCACCTTGCACCCGGCCTTCGAGGCGGTCTATCATCCATTTGAGCACGCGCATGTTTTCGCCGTAGCCCGGCCAGACGAACTTGCCGTCGGCCCCCTTGCGAAACCAGTTGACGCAGAAAATCTTGGGCAGGGTGTGGCCCGATGCTTCCAGCGTGTGCTCCATGTCCAGCCAGTGCTGGAAGTAGTCGCTCATGTGGTAGCCGCAGAAGGGCAGCATGGCAAACGGGTCGCGGCGCACCACACCCTGGGCTCCAAAAGCCGCTGCGGTGGTTTCGGAACCCATGGTGGCGGCCATGTACACGCCTTCCATCCAGGTGCGGGCCTCGGTGGCCAGCGGCACGGTGTTGGAGCGGCGGCCACCGAAGATGAAGGCGTCGATCGGCACCCCGGCCGGGTCGTCCCATGCCGCGTCTAGCGCCGGGTTGTTGGTGGCGGCCACGGTGAAGCGGGCATTCGGGTGGGCCGCCTTGGCACCGGTTTCCTTGGCCAAAGCGGGCGTCCAGTCCTTGCCCTGCCAGTCCAGCGCGTGCGCGGGCGGCTCGCCCATGCCTTCCCACCACACGTCGCCGTCGTCGGTCAGGGCGACGTTGGTGAAAATCACGTCCCGGTGCAGGGAATTCATGCAGTTCGGGTTGGTCAGCGTGTTGGTGCCGGGTGCCACGCCGAAGTAACCCGCCTCCGGGTTGATGGCGTAGAGCTTGCCGTCGGCGTGCGGCTTGATCCAGGCGATGTCGTCGCCGATGGTGGTGACGCTCCAGCCCTTGAAAGCAGCAGGCGGGATCAGCATGGCGAAGTTGGTTTTGCCACAGGCGCTCGGGAAGGCGGCAGCAACGTGGTACTTCTTGCCTGCGGGGTTGGTCACGCCCAGAATCAGCATGTGTTCGGCCAGCCAGCCTTGGTCGCGGCCCATGGTGCTGGCAATGCGCAGCGCCAGGCACTTCTTGCCCAGCAGCGCGTTGCCGCCGTAGCCCGAGCCGTAGGACCAGATTTCGCGGCTCTCCGGGTAGTGGACGATGTACTTGGTGCTCGGGTTGCAGGGCCAGGCCACGTCGGCCTGACCTTCGGCCAGCGGGGCGCCCACGGTGTGCACGCAGGGCACGAATGCGCCCGCCACGCCCAGTACGTCATAGACGGCGCGGCCCATGCGGGTCATGTGCTTCATGTTGACCACCACGTAGGGGCTGTCGGACAACTCGACCCCGATGTGGGCAATGTGCGAACCCAGTGGCCCCATGCTGAACGGGATCACGTACATGGTGCGGCCCTGCATACAGCCGTCGAACAGCGGGTTGAGGGTGGCGCGCATGTCGGCCGGGGCCATCCAGTTGTTGGTCGGGCCGGCGTGTTCGGGCTTTTCCGAGCAGATGAAGGTGCGGTCTTCCACGCGGGCCACGTCGGATGGGTCCGACCACGCGAGGTAGGAGTTGGCTCGCTTGGCGGGGTTGAGTTTTTTCAGCGTACCGGCCTGCACCATGAGCTGGCACAGGCGGTCGTATTCGGCTTCGCTGCCGTCGCTCCATTCGATGCGGGCGGGCTTGCACAAGGCAGCCATGTCGGCCACCCAGGCAATCAGCCGGGCGTTCTTGACGTAATCGGGCACATTCAGCGCGAGGCCCTGCATCACCGGTGCGTTCATGGGATCAAACTCCAAAAGTAAAAAAGCGGATGTGGAAAGGCCACGCCGCCGCCGGGAGTTACACGATCTCTGGGTGGGGGGTCAGGCTTTCCACATCCCTTTCTGGGCCGAGGGACTGCTGTCTGGCCCGCACCTCGGGCAAGAGGCATGAATTTTATGAAAACCGCGTGAAAACGTCACGCGGTTTTCATGCAATATCTGCATGGGTTGATGCGTGTGCACCGGCGTTGCGGCGTTTTGCAGCCTTCATCCGCCAGCAAGGGGGCGCGGGGACTCGGGCCGCTGCAACCACGTCAGCGCGGTGGTGCGTGCCGGGCTGCAAGCCTCAGGCATCTGGTTTTGGCAAGGCGTGTGGCACGTTCTCTAGGTGGGAATTTCAAGGGTTAATGCCGGATCTATAGCTCAAAACACCAGCCCTAAAGAGCCTTTTCAAGACAGTTTCAGCGCGATGGACATCGGGGCAGGGAAGGGCTATTATCACTAGGTATTACTACGTGATAAGAGGTCCACTATGGCAACGTCTCTCAAGATCGACGACACGCTGAAAGGTCGAGTCCAGCACCTCGCCAGCCAGCGCCGCCGCTCGTCTCACTGGATCATGCTCGAAGCGATCCAGCAGTACGTCGAGCGCGAAGAAGCCCGCGAGAGCTTCAAGCAGGAAGCCTTGGCATCTTGGGCGGCCTACAAGGAAACCGGCCGTCACCTGACCGGCCAGGAAGTTCGCACCTGGTTGAACACCTGGGGCACCAGTGACGAAAGGGCGGTGCCTGAGTGCCACAAGTAATCGTCACCGAAGGCGCGGCGGAAGGCTTGGAACGATGCCGGCGGTTCCTAGCCGTCAAGGCCCCTGATGCCGCCAGACGAGCCAGTCAGGCCATCGAGCGGCAATTCCTGCTGCTGGAAACGG
Organism: Tepidimonas sp. UBA997; assembly: GCA_002291945.1. Classification (GTDB taxonomy): domain Bacteria; phylum Pseudomonadota; class Gammaproteobacteria; order Burkholderiales; family Burkholderiaceae_C; genus UBA997. The sequence goes on along the minus strand of DBAZ01000007.1, from coordinate 1,735 downwards.
CCCCCGACATTGGGCGGCCGTTCCCTGAAATGCCCGAGCTGCGCGAGCTGGTGATTGCCTTCGGGGATTCCGGCTATGTGGCCCTGTACCGCCACGAACCGGCCGACGATGCGGTGTATGTTCTGGCCTTCCGGCACCAGAAAGAGGCAGGCCACTGATGGGCAGGAAGGCAACCGAGGAAGCGATTGCAGATAGCCGCGCCGACCGCGTGACGCGGGTTGGCTCGGTGGCCGAGCTACTGGCCGAGCTGAGCGCCGACGACACGCAGGACGTTCAACAAGGCAGGGGCAACATCAACGCAAAACCATCCGCATGGAATGAGCTCGTCGGTGGCCGTCAGGCCATGAACACCGCGATGAAAGCCATGAGGAACATGAGGCCGGCACCGAGCAGCGGGATGACCCAAGGAATCACGTTAACAATTGCCTCGACCGGGTCGATTTCTTCGTGGTGCGGATCGTGCTGGGGCGCTTGGGACATGATCGGACTCCAGAATGCCGTGGTTGACTTCGATTGATTTTAATCAAATCGAGGCTGCAACGAAACCAGCGCCGCTCAAAGCCTCAAGCACTTGTCGGATGTGTTGCGGTCCGCGGGTCTGCAGGACCAGTTCGATGTCGACGTTTTGGGCCGTCAGCAAACTGAATGCCCGCCAGACCGGCCGCACCCGCGCCTTCCACCAGCGTTTTTTCGATTTACAACAGCACGACGATGGCCTGCTCAATGTCGCCTTCATCCACCAGCAGCCAGTCGCGGACACGCTCACGCACGATGGCTTGCGGCAACTCGCCGGGCGTGCCCACGGCAATGCCCTCGGCAATCGTGGTCTGGCCCTGCGGATGGCGGTAGCCAGTCATGGCGTGGACCATGGCCGGAAAGCGCTCCACCTGCACCCCCACGATCTCGATGGACGGACGCAAGGCTTGCGCAGCCATCGCCACCCCGGCAATCAACCCTCCCCCGCCTGTGGCCACCACCAGCATGTCGAGGTCGGGCTGGTCTTGCAGCATCTCCAGCCCCACCGTGCCTTGACCGGCCGCGATATCCGGATCGTCATAAGGGTGGACAAAGGTCAGGCCCCGCTCGTGCGCGAGCGCCGCCGCAGTGGGTTTCACAGGTTGACCACGCGCAGCACCTCGGCCCCGTAGGCTTCGCGCTTCTTCACGCCCATGCCGCTGATGCCTTCGAGTTCGGCCAGGCTGCGCGGTTGCACGGCGGCGATGGCACGCAGGGTGCTGTCGGGGAAGATGATGAACGCAGGCAGATTGTGCTCGCGTGCCACTTGCGCCCGCCACGCTTTGAGGGCGGCGAGGGTTTCGCGGGCGGCCAGGGGCAAGGTGGCCTCTGCGGCCACCACGCGCTGGCGCTCACGCTCAGGCCGTGCACGCGCCGAGCCGCCGAGCGCGGCCGCCATGACGCGCAGGCGCACCTCGACCGCGCCCTGCAGGATCGGGCGGGCCGCTTGGCCCAGCCGCAGGGTGTTGAAATGCTCGCCATCGACCCACACGGCACCCCGGGCAATGAGCTGGCGCAGCAAGCCGCGCCATTCGCCATCGCCCAGTTGTTTGCCGATGGCAAAGGTGCTGAGCTTGTCGTGCCCGTGCTGGAGCACTTTTTCGGTGGCCTTGCCGCGCAGGATGTCGATCAGGTGGCCGGCTCCGAAGGCGGTGCCACTGCTCTGCTGCACCCGGTAGATGCAGGACAGCATTTTGCGGGCCGCTTCGGTGGCGTCCCA
>DBAZ01000019.1 GCA_002291945.1 Tepidimonas sp. UBA997 | reverse complement strand
ATATGAATAAATCAGGGACGACCACTTAGTTTCTATTTTAAGGATATCAAAGCCGTGTTTTTCAACAAACTGTCTCTGGCTGGCAAGCTGATCGCAGCGTTTCTTTTTGTCGGTTTTATTACATTGGTCGAAGCTTTCGTTGTTTGGTACAGCTTGTCAAGCTTGGATGCGCGAATTCTGAAAGTTTCAACCCAACTTATTCCTCAGGCTGACCGTGTCCGTGATTTGGAGACCACGATTATCAGGGCTTCGCTTGAAACCCGGCAATCGATTTTGATGGACTCAAGCCAGAAGCGCGAAGCGGCACTTCAAGCGGTTGTTAGTCTGAATGCTGAAAGCACTAGAATTACAAATGAGTTTCAAAATTCAATAAGTACAGATCGGGAGCTTGCGCTGTTCCAGGAAATTCAAAGAGCCCAGAAAATATTCTGGGAAAATGCTTTCTTGGTCGTTCCATTAATACGTGCTGAGCAGACCAAGGAGGCAATCGCTATGCTTGAAATAAATATCGTACCTGCTCGCAATGATTTATTGCACGCTGTGCGCTCTCAGCGCGATCACCAGGAGGAAATGGTCAAACGAGTGACCAATGATTCATTACGTATCGGTGCCAAGACTGAAGCCGTCGTTTTGATCATGGGTTTTCTGATCATGCTGACGGGCGTGGTAGTTGCTTTGCTTTTTGCCAACTATTTGAAAAGGCTCCTGGGAGGTGAGCCTTCAGAGGCGGTATTGGCAGTCAAGGCGGTGGCACAAGGTGATCTTTCATCGTTTATATCAGTGAGAGACAACGATCATGCCAGCGTCATTGCAGAAATCAATCATATGCGCGAGCGGCTGATAGATCTTATACGCAGGGTGCGCTTGGGTGTAGAAGAAGTCGCGACCTCTTCGGACAAAATTTCCTCTGGAAACGAGATACTAGCTGAGCAAACCGACCAGCAGGCCAGCAGTTTGCGCGAAACTTCTCGTTCCGTCAGGGAACTGATGACGACAGTTCGGGAGAGCTCCGAAAGCGCTCGATCAGTGAATGAGAATGCGGCCATTGCTCGAAAAGTCGCAGAGGCTGGTGCTGAAGTGGTCGGAAAAGTCGTACTGACGATGGATGATATCCAGAGGTCCAGTCAGAGCATTTCAGAAATTATTCAACTCATTGATTCCATCGCTTTTCAGACCAATATACTGGCACTCAATGCAGCCGTTGAAGCAGCCAGAGCGGGCGAAGCAGGACGTGGCTTCGCCGTAGTTGCCAGCGAAGTCCGATCGCTTGCAGGTCGATCCGCAGAGGCTGCGCGACAGATAAAATCGTTGATTGAAAAATCAGTCGCCAAGGTCGATTATGGTCATGCGCTGGTGAAAGAAGCAGGGCAGAGCATGGAGCAAATTCTTTTGCAAGTTCAGCGCGTTACCGAATTGATGGCTTCGATCGCATCGGCAAGCGACGAGCAAGCGCGTAGTATTAATCTGCTTTGCACGTCCATGGATACAATTGATGAGGCCACGCAGCACAACGCTTCATTGGTTCTGCAGTCTGCCAATGCGACTTCTAACCTCCGTTTGCAAGCTGAGCAATTAAGCGACGCCATCAAAGCGTTCCGATTCGGTTCCTGATGATTGTGCGATGCTTCGCATGTTTCATGCAATCGGCCCGGCCTGCGAGGCAGATCAAGGATTGCAGTGGTCGCAGCGTTCCGGCGCAGCCAGGGTGCCTGCCGCGAGCACGCGGGTTTCGTGGTGCTGGCAGCGAAGACACCGGTGTACCCAAGCGCGAGTCAGCCGCGTGGGTGCGCCGCAGGCTGCGCAGGGCAGGCCAGCGAGGCGCTGCACTTTCCAGAAACCCGGTGTGCCGCAGCAGGGGCACTGCTGTTGCAGGCGTGCGGCCAGATCGGCAGCCGCTTGCCCGATCATCGCCATCCGGGTGGGGTTGGCGTGCGCACGCAAATCGGTTTCGACCCAGACCTTGCCCGTCGAGGAGCGGGCCCGCTGCTGTGCGTAGGCAGCCTCCAGCGTTGGCCAACTGTCCAGCCCTTTTATCAAGGGGGGCGTGCCGTCCGGCCCGATTCCGAGCACGAGTTGCTGGGCCGGAAAACCCACCCGCTGGGCGAGGGCGACGACGTCGGCCCAATCCCTTGCCCAAGCATCCAGTTGCAGGCCCGGCCCCTGTGCTTCGCCCACCACTTCCAGCCCGCGCTGGGCGTCGATGAACACCAGTACTTCGGCATTCCACGGCATGGCACCCACCATCGGATCCGGGCCGAAAGCCCCCTCACTGCCGATACCGAAAGGCAGGCCAGAGCGTTCGATCGCCAGTTGGGCCTTGCGCCGAGCCGCTTCGAGTTGCGACCCGGCACGCGCAATGTCGCGGGTGAAGGTGCCCAACTGGTCGGTGTCGAAGCCGCCGACGACCCGCAGCCGACAGCCCAGCGCCGTTTCCAGAGCCGGTGCGATCACCCGTTCCTTGCCGTGCTGCGTCAGCAGTCCGACGACTTGTTCGCGATAGGGTGAGTCAGGGGTAGGCGTCATCTGAAGGTGGGTGGCAGTTGGGCGCGGGAGTAGCCAGCACGGCATCGTACAGCGGAATGCCAGAATGCCCTCCCGCATCCCGCTGCCGATTTGGTCGGTATGTGACAGGTTTGTGCCCCATACGCTTCGTGCAGGAATGGGTGCAAGAATGGTTCGTGCAGGAATGGGCGCAAAAAACTAAAATCGCCTGCCTGCCCGAACCTGCCCGGATACCACGCAAGGCGCACCGTCACCCTCACCATGCATGCCCCGATCGACGTTTCTTTTTTCCCGCGTGCCGCCAAACCGCTGACCAGTTACAAGCCCTACTGGGCCAAGCGGTTGGGCACGGCACCTTTTCTGCCCATGAGCCGCGCCGAAATGGATCGTCTGGGCTGGGACCGTTGCGACGTGATTCTGGTGACGGGCGACGCCTACGTGGACCACCCCAGCTTCGGCATGGCGGTGATCGGGCGGGTGCTGGAAGCGCAGGGCTTTCGGGTCGGCATCATTGCCCAGCCCGACTGGCGCAGCGCCGCGCCCTTCAAGGCCCTGGGTAAACCCAACCTGTTTTGGGGCGTGACGGCGGGCAACATGGACTCCATGATCAACCGCTACACGGCGGACCGCAAAATCCGTTCCGACGACGCCTACACCCCCGGCGACGTGGGCGGCCAGCGGCCCGACCGGGCGGCTACCGTGTATAGCCAGCGCTGCCGCGAGGCCTACAAGGACGTGCCCATCGTGCTGGGAGGCATCGAAGGCTCGTTGCGGCGCATCGCCCATTACGACTACTGGACGGAAACCGTGCGCCGCTCCATCGTGCTCGACAGCAAATGCGACATCTTGCTGTACGGCAACGCCGAGCGTGCCTTGGTCGAGGTGGCGCACCGCTTGGCCAAGCATGAGCCGGTGGATCAGATCACCGACGTGCGCGGCACCGCCTTCGTGCGCCGGCACACGCCAGCAGACTGGTTCGAAATCACCTCCACCGAGGTGGACCAGCCCGGCCGGGTGGACGCCCACCTCAACCCCTACCTGATGGTGTCGGAGCAGGCCAAGGCGCAAGGGCAGACTTGCGCCCGTGAGGAGGAGGCACAGGCCGAGGCAGATGCAGCCAACGCCATCCAGCCAGCGCGTGCCGCCAGCCGCGAACCTGCGTTGGAAGCCTTGGGCGCTGACGGTGGCCACGCCGTGGGCCACAAGGCGCAGGCGGCCGCCGTGCAGCCGCTGCGCTTCGTCAGCAACCCGGCCTTGCCGTCCAAAGGCCAAGCGCCGCGCGACCGCACCGTGATCCGCCTGCCCAGTTACGAGCAAGTCAAGGCCGACCCGGTGCTCTACGCCCATGCCAACCGTGTGCTGCACCTCGAAACCAACCCCGGCAACGCCCGTGCGCTGGTGCAGGCACACGGCAGTGGCGCGTCGGCCCGTGATGTGTGGATCACGCCACCGCCGATCCCGCTGACCACTGCCGAGCTGGACTGGGTGTTTGATCTGCCGTATGCCCGCAGCCCGCACCCGGCTTATGCCGACGCGCACGGCCACCATGACGGCAGCACCAAAATCCCCGCGTGGGAAATGATCCGCTACAGCGTGAACATCATGCGCGGCTGTTTTGGCGGCTGCACCTTCTGCTCCATCACCGAGCACGAAGGGCGCATCATCCAGAGCCGTTCCGAAGCGTCCATCATCCGCGAAGTGGAAGACATCCGCGACAAGGTGGCAGGCTTTACCGGCGTGATTTCCGACCTCGGCGGCCCGACCGCCAACATGTACCGTCTGGGCTGCAAGAGCCCGGCCATCGAGGCCGCCTGTCGCAAACCGAGTTGTGTCTATCCCGGCATTTGCTCCAACCTCGGCACCGACCACGGCCCGCTGATCCAGATCTACCGGCGGGCGCGGGCCTTGAAAGGCATCAAGAAGATCCTCATCGGCTCCGGCCTGCGTTACGACCTGGCCGTCCAAAGCCCGGAGTACGTGAAGGAACTGGTGCAGCACCACGTCGGCGGCTACCTGAAGATCGCGCCCGAGCACACCGAAAGCGGGCCGCTGTCCAAGATGATGAAGCCCGGCATCGGCAGCTACGACAAGTTCAGGCAACTGTTCGAGAAATACAGCCTAGAGGCGGGCAAGAAGCAGTTCCTCATCCCGTACTTCATCGCGGCCCACCCCGGCACCAGCGACGCAGACATGATGCACCTCGCCGTCTGGCTGAAGAAAAACGGCTTGCGCGCCGATCAGGTGCAGACCTTCTACCCCAGCCCGATGGCCACCGCCACGGCGATGTACCACACGGGCTTGAACCCCCTCAAGGGCATACACCGCGACGAGCGGGCCGAGTCGGTGGACGTCGTCAAAGGCGAAAAACGCCGCCGCTTGCACAAGGCGTTTTTGCGCTACCACGACCCGAACAATTGGCCGCTGCTGCGTGAAGCGCTCAAGCGCATGGGCCGCGCCGACCTGATCGGCAACGGCAAGCAGCACCTGATCCCGACTTTTCAGCCGCTGACGGATGGGGCTTATCAAAGCCCGCGCCGCACCCATTCCACCCCAGCGAGCAAGGCGGTGCCCAAGGGCGAAGCGGCCCGTCAGGCAGGGCAACTGTCGGCCCGACCACGCAGCGGGCAGATCCTGACCCAGCACACCGGCCTGCCGCCGCGTGCGGGCGTGGCCGTCAAGCCCGGTTCACCCGTGGGCAAGGGCAAGCGCCGGGGTTGAGCCAAGCATGACCGCGCCCGGGGGTTGATGGCTAGCAGAATGGAACCGGTGTGGATGGGCCGTTTGAAGCGATGGGGTGCCTCATTGTGGATTCACCCACCGAAATCCAGCGGCAGCCCCACGTAGTTCTCCGCGATTGTCCGCAGGCCAGCTTCGGAGTGCATCAGGTAGTCCAGCTCAGCATGCTGCAGCTTGGCGTTGATGGCACCCTGGTCAGGGAAGTTATGCATGATGGCGGTGAACCACCAGCTAAAGCGCTCGGCGCGCCAGATGCGCTTGAGGCAACGCTCGGAGTAGCTGTCAATGCCGGCTTCCGTCTTGTCACGGTAGAACTCAATGAAGGCGTTGGTGAGGTACTTCACGTCGGTGGCGGCCAGGTTCAGGCCTTTGGCACCGGTCGGGGGCACGATGTGTCCGGCGTCGCCCGCGAGGAACAGGCGACCAAAGCGTAGCGGCTCGGTCACGAAACTGCGCAGCGGCGCGATGCTTTTTTCGATGGACGGGCCGGTGACCAGCTTTTCGGCCGCCTCGGCATCCAGGCGCAGCTTGAGTTCGGCCCAGAAGGCGTCGTCGCTCCACTGTTCCACCTTGTCGGCGAGCGGCACCTGCAGGTAGTAGCGGCTGCGGGTGTGGCTGCGCTGCGAGCACAGGGCAAAACCGCGCTCGCTGTTGGCGTAGATCAACTCATGGTGCACGGGGGGTGTATCGGACAGCAGGCCCAGCCAGCCGAACGGATAGACTTTCTCGAACTCCCGGATGGCGTTGCGCGGCACGCTGGCGCGGCATACGCCGTGGAAGCCGTCGCAACCTGCCATGAAGTCGCAATCGATGCTGTGGCTCTGGCCATCCTTCTCGTAGGTCACGCGAGGGCGGGTGGTATCGAAGTCGTGGATCTGCACGTTGGCGGCTTCGTACACCGTGGGCAGGCCAGCGGCCTGGCGGGCGTCCATCAGGTCGCGCGTCACCTCGGTCTGGCCATAGATCATCACTTTCTTGCCACCGGTGAGCTTGTCCAGATCGATGCGGTGACGCTTGCCGTCAAACAACATGTCAAACCCAGCATGCAACAGACCTTCCCGGTGCATGCGCTCACCGACACCGGCTTCGTCCAGCAGGTCGGTGGCTACTTGTTCGAGCACCCCGGCCCGGATACGGCCCAGCACGTAGTCCGGCGTCTGGCGCTCCAGGATCACGGTGTCAATACCCGCCTTGTGCAGCAACTGGCCGAGCAGCAGGCCCGCAGGGCCGGCACCGATGATGGCAACCTGGGTACGCATGATGCAGTCTCCTGGAATGAAAGTGTTGGAATGCTAGGCAGGACTCGCTGGCTTGGGTCGTGTGGAGCAGCGGTTTTGCGCGATCCGTGAAACAATTGCGCGATGAACGCGCAAAACATTACGGTGGCCAAGGCCGACTTCATCGAGGGCATGGCCAAAGGCTTGGCGGTACTGGAAAGCTTCGATACCGAACGCCAGCGCCTCAATGCCACGCTGGCGGCGCAGCGTGCCGGGCTCACTCGGGCTGCGGCGCGGCGCCACCTGCTCACGCTCGCCCATCTGGGTTACCTGGAAACCGATGGCGGCTATTTTTGGCTCTCCCCCAAGGTGTTGCGGTTTTCGGGCAGCTACCTGGCCAGCGCCCGTCTGCCCAAGGCCGTCCAGCCCGCGCTCAACCGGCTGGCCGCCTACACCGGCGACTCCTTCTCCGTGGCCGTGCTGGAGCGGGATTCGGTGGTGATCGTGGCTCGCAGCGTGGTCGCTGGCGAATCGCAGGCTTGGGCAGACTGGCCGGAAACTTCATTGAGCGATCGTCTGAAAGCTCCGCATGACGTCCGCTGGACGGCCCATGGCCTGCACCTGGGCGCACGACTGCCGGTGCATGCCACCTCCACCGGGCGCATGCTTTTGTCCAATCTGCCGACCCGTCGCCTGACCGAATGGCTCCAGGGGCGTGAGCTGGCTCGCCTGACCCCATTCACCTTGACCGATCAGAAAGGCTTGCGCAAGGTGTTGAATGCCGTTAGAAAGCAGGATTGGTGTCTGGCCAGCGAGGAGCATGAACTGGGGGTGCATGCTCTGGCTGTCCCTCTGCGCAACATGTCGGGCCAGACAGTTGCGGCCTTGAATGTGGTGATGTCGTCCCGGCGCTTTCACGCGACTGTGTTAGAAAAAGAACTCATGCCTTTGCTGCAGGCCACCGCGCTGGAGCTCAGGCCCATGCTGTAGCCGCGTTGGTTCTTTTCGTATTGATTCATGACTGATTCCGATACCCCAGACCGCTCGGCCTGGGCGGTGTTTTGGGCCTTTTTGCGCCTCGGGTTGACCTCGTTTGGCGGGCCGGTGGCCCATCTGGCCTACTTTCGCGAGGAGTTTGTGAACCGCCGCCGCTGGCTCGGCGATCAGGCCTATGCCGACACGGTTGCCCTGTGCCAGTTCTTGCCCGGCCCAGCCAGCAGCCAGGTGGGCATGGCGTTGGGGCTATACCGCGCGGGCTACCGTGGCGCTTTTGCGGCTTGGGTGGGTTTTACCCTGCCATCGGCGGTGTTGCTGATTCTGTTTGCCTATGGCGTCGGGGTGTATGACGAGGCCTTGGCCAGCGGGGCGCTGCAGGGCCTGAAAATCGCCGCGGTGGCGGTGGTGGCACAGGCCGTCTGGGGCATGGCTCGCCAGCTCTGCCCGGATGCCTTGCGCGTGACCTTCATGGCCTTGACCGCCGCCATCGTGCTGCTGCTGCCGACGGCTTGGGCGCAGGTGGGTTGCCTGCTGCTGGCGGGTGTGGCCGGGGTGCGCTGGCTGCCAGCCGGGCAGGTGGGTGCTCTTGAACCCATGCCACAGCGGGTAGGGCGGCGTGCCGGCATGGTGTGGCTGGCCTTGTTTTTTGTCGGCTTGCTGGGGCTGCCCTTGCTGGCGCTGCATGTGTCGTCCCCGGCCTTGCAGATGGCCGATGCGTTCTACCGCGCTGGCTCGCTGGTGTTCGGCGGCGGGCATGTGGTGCTGCCTCTGTTGCAGGCGCAGTTGGTGCCCACGGGCTGGGTTGACAAGGACGTGTTCCTCGCGGGCTATGGCGCGGCACAGGCCGTGCCTGGCCCCCTGTTCACTTTTGCGGCCTTTCTGGGGGCCTCATCGCTGCAAGGGCCTAGCGGCTGGTCGGGTGGCCTGTTGGCCCTGATCGCCATTTTTCTGCCGTCATTTCTGCTGGTGGCCGGGGTGCTGCCGTTCTGGGAGTCTTTGCGCTCCCATGCCCGGGCCCGTTCGGCGCTGGCGGGGGTCAATGCGGCGGTGGTGGGGCTGCTGCTGGCGGCACTGTACCAGCCGGTCTGGACCAGCGCCATTCTGGGTGTTGGGCACGTCGTGCTGGCCTTGCTGGCCTGGGTGGCGCTGATGTTCTGGCGCTGGCCACCCTGGCTGGTGGTGCTGGCCTGCGCGGTGGCGGGCGGCTTGCTCTGGTAGGGGGCGGTGCAGGCTAGAGCGGCAACGCACAGTCCACCGGCTTGGCGTCGAGCACCGCCGTCAGTGCCTCGGGCGTGATGCCGATCAGGTACCCACGCCGACCCCCATTCAGCCAGATCTGGGGCAATGCCAGCACCGTGCGCTCCACATAAACCGGCATGCGCCGCCGGGTGCCAAAGGGTGACGTGCCTCCCACCCAATAGCCGCTGTGTCGGCTGGCTACGTCGGGCTTGCAGGGCTCCACCGATTTGGCACCAATCTGCCGTGCCAGGTTTTTGGTGGACACACTGCGGTTGCCGTGCATCAGCACCACCAGGGGGGCGGCCTTCTCGTCCTGCATGACGAGCGTCTTGACCACTGCGTACGGGTCTAGCCCGAGCACGTCTGCACTGTACAGTGCGCCGCCGTGCTCCACGTAGTCGTAAGGGTGCTCGGTGTAAGCGATGCTCCGGCTTTTGAGCAGGGCAGTGGCCGGGGTTTCGCCGACTTTGTGCGTTTGGGCCATTACGTGTGCCCTGCCGTTTGATCGGCAATGGCGTTGAGCTTGCGTTGCAGCGCGAGCCGGTCGAGTTGGGCTACCGGCAGGTTGACCAGCAACGAAATCCGTGCGCTCAGCGTCATGAATGCCACGGTGAAGGCCCGGTCAATGTCAGCTTCCGTTCCCTGGGCTTCGACAGGGTCTGCCACCCCCCAGTGGGCCGAGGCGGGATGGCCTGGCCAGACCGGACAGACTTCACCCGCTGCCTTGTCGCACACCGTCAGCACGAAGTCCATGACCGGGGCGTCTGGGCCAGCGAATTCGTTCCAGCTTTTGCTGCGCAAGCCATCTACGCCATAGTGGTTGCGCTCCAGCAGCGCCAGAGCGCGCGGATGCACCGCACCGGCGGGCAAGCTGCCCGCACTGTAGGCCTTGAACTGGTCATGGCCCAGGTGGTTGAGGATGGCTTCGGCCATGATGCTGCGGGCCGAGTTGCCGACACACAGAAACAGCACGTTGTAAGGGCGATGGGTGGTGTTCATGATGTTTGCAGGCAGTGAGTGGGGGGCAGGAAGGTTGATGCACGGCTGCCCGTGGCAGCATTCGGCAGTGAGGAAGTGCATCAGATCCTCCATCGTGCCATAAGCAGCGCGGTAGATCAGGTGGCGGCCATCGCGCTCGGTATGCACCAGACCGGCGTGGCTGAGCTGTTTGAGGTGAAAGGAGAGGGCGGTGGGGGACACCTGCAGGCGTTGCGCCATCAGACTGGGCGTCATGCCTTGCGGGCCGGCCACCACCAGCAAGCGAAACAGCCGCAGGCGCGTTTGCTGCGCCAGTGCGCCGAGTGCTTGGATGGCATCGTTTTCGGTCATGCCCGGCCTCCTGAATGGGGTGGCTGGCTGGTTAATGCGCGAGTCGGCAGAGCGAGTGTCAGCAGGCAGCAGATTGCCAGCAGCACGGCCGAACCCACTAGGGCGTACAGCAAGCCGCCCCATTGGTACAGCAGGCCCGAGAGCAGGGTGCCGATGAACCGGCCCAGCGCATTGGCGGCGTAGTAAAAGCCCACGTCTTCAGCCGCTTTTTCCGATCCGGCATAGGCCAGCACGAGGTAGGAATGGAGCGACGAATTGACGGCAAACGCCACCCCGAACAAGCCCAGCCCGGCCACCACCACCCATGCCAGGTGCGGCACACCGAGCCAAACCACCCCGGCCAGCACCACGGGCACCAGCGCCAGCAGGGCCGACCACAGGCGGGCTGCAGGCACCTCACGGCTCAGGCCGTCGGCACTGCGCTGGACGATCTGGGGTGTCAGCGCCTGCACCAGTCCATAGCCCATGGTCCAGGCGGCCAGGAAGGCACCCACCATGGTGAAGGTCCAGCCCGCCGCGTACAAAAACACCGGCACGCCGACCACAAACCAGACATCGCGTGCGCCGAACAGCGCCACGCGGGCAGCGGCCAGCGCGTTGATACCGTCGTTCTTGGCGAACAGTTCTTTGGCGCTGGCCGACGCCTTGCTTTGGCCCATCAACGGCGGCAGCGAGGCCACCACCCCGAGCAGCACCAGCGCCAGCACGCTGGCCATCAGCCACAAAGCGCCCTGGAAGCCCAGCGTTTGCAGCAGCACGCCACCGAGGAAGAAGCCCAAGCCCTTCATGGCGTTCTTGCTGCCGGTAAACCAGGCCACCCATTGGAACAGTTGGCTGCCGTCGTGCTGTTGTGCGGCTGCCTGCGTCATCTTGATGGCCGATTTGCTGGCCGTTTTGCTCAGGTCTTTGGCCACCCCGCAAATGCCTTGCGCCACCACCACCCAGGCAACCGACAAGGCCGCCGTCCAGTTCGGGTCCAGCAGCGAGAGCAGGGTCAAACCGACGATCTGCGTCATCAGCCCGATGCCGAGCATGCGGGTAATGCCGTAGCGCGTCGCCAGCCAGCCGCCGATCAGGTTGGCCAGGATGCCCGCCGCTTCGTAGAGCAAAAACAGCAGCGCCAGCGTGAACGGCGTGTAGCCCAGTTGGTAGAAGTGCAACAGCACCAACATGCGCAAAGCGCCGTCGGTGAGGGTGAAGCTCCAATACGAGGCCGTGACGATGGTGTAGTGGCGTACAGCGTGCTGCATGACTGGTGCGGGCGCGATGGCCTCAGAGGCCCTGCGCTTGCATGTGCTTGGCCAGATCCACCATGCGGCAGGCGTAGCCCATCTCGTTGTCGTACCAGGCATAGACCTTGAGCAGCGTGCCATCGGTCACCAAGGTGGACAGCGCATCCACTATCGACGAACGGGTGTCGCGGGCATAGTCAATGCTCACCAGCGGGCGCTCCTCGTAGCCCAGTATGCCTTGCAGCGGCCCTTGGGCGGCGGCCTTGAACAGGGCGTTGACCTCGGCGGCGGTGGTGGCGCGCTGCAGCTCGAACACGCAGTCGGTAAGGGAGGCGTTGAGCACCGGCGCACGCACCGCGTGGCCGTCGAGCTTGCCCTTGAGTTCGGGGTAGATGAGGGCAATGGCGCTGGCGCTGCCGGTCGTGGTCGGGGCCAGGCTCAACAGGGCGCTGCGGGCGCGGCGCAGGTCTGGGTGCGGCGCATCCACCACCAGGTTGGTGTTGGTGGGGTCGTGGATGGTGGTGATCTGCCCGTGCCGGATGCCCAGCGCCTCGTGTACCACTTTCACCACCGGGGCGAGGCAGTTGGTGGTGCAGCTCGCCGCCGTTACGATGCGGTCTCGGGCCGGGTCGTACCGGTGTTCGTTAACGCCCAGCACGATGTTGAGCACGCCGCCGGTCTTGACCGGCGCGGCAACGATGACGCGCTTGGCACCCCGCTCCAGATGGCCTTGCAGGGTGGCGGGCGTGAGGAACTTGCCGGTGCATTCCAGCACCAGTTCCACACCCAGGTCGCCCCAGGGGATGTCGGCCGGGCTGGCGTGGCTGCTGAACGCGATGCGCTGTGAGCCGATGACGATGGCGTCGTCGCCATCGGCGCTTATGCGCTCACGCCACTTGCCCTGCACCGAATCGAAGGCCAGCAAATGGGCCGTGGCCGCCGCGCCGCCCTTGAGTTCGTTCACGGCCACTACTTGCAGGCGGTTGCCTGCCCGAGGGTCATCCGCAGGGCGCTCTGCCGCGCCCAGGGCGGCCCGCAGCGCGAGGCGGCCGATGCGCCCCATGCCGTTGATGCCAACTTTGACCCCGACTGACTGACTCATGGTGCAATCTTTTTGCAGTTCAACAATCATTGAATTGTACGGGTGCTTTGTGACGGGGCAATGACAACACGCTGACCGGCACCGCAGCGATCGGTTTATGCTGTACTACAGTATGCAGATCAATGGATGTGCATACCGCCGACTGAAGATGAATACCCGCAACCCTGCTACAGCTCTCTGCCCTCCAGCCGCCACGTCGGCGCGTACCGTCCTGATCGCTGGTGCCACCGGGTTGATCGGACGTTTTTTGCTGCAGGGCCTGCTGGCAGACCCGTCGGTGGCTACGGTGCATGCGCTCACGCGCCGTCCGCTGGCGTTTGAACACAGCAAGCTCCAGACCCACATCGTGGATTTGCGCCAACTCCCTGCATTGCCCCCTATACAGGAGGTTTACCTGTCGCTCGGCACCACATTGAAGGTCGCTGGCAGCCAGGCAGCCTTTCGCGCCATCGATCTGGACGCCAACCTGGCGCTAGCGCATGCCGCCATGCAAGCGGGGGCGCAACGTCTGGGGGTTGTCAGCGCCGCCGGTGCGGATGCCGCATCGGCGGTGTTTTACAACCGCGTTAAGGGTGAACTGGAGGACGCCCTCAAGCAACTGCCGCTGGCTGGGCTGGTCTTGGCCCGGCCGTCTCTGTTGCTCAATAGCCGAACCCACCTCGGGCAAGCCCCACGGCTGGCTGAACGCCTAGCCATTCCTGTCGGGCGTGTGTTCGCTGCCTGGATGCCCGGCGCTTATCGCCCGGTTGATGGTCGGCGGGTGGCGCAGGCGCTGTTGCGGACTGTGCCCGGCGTCAACGGCTTGCGCGTGATGCTGTCGCACGAACTCCATGCCATCGGTGGCCCGGCGTATGATGAGCAGCCATGAGTCGTGCATTTTTATT